>JALZMP010000104.1 GCA_030858145.1 Pseudomonadota bacterium | reverse complement strand
GGCCTGGGCCGCGGCTGCGGCCAGACGGGCAGGCCGAGCGCGGCGGCGACCGCATCGACCTCGGCCGGTTTGAAGCGCACCACCAGGGTGGTGGAGAAGGTCGGCGCGCCGGTGGCCGAGCTGCCCTCGTCCTGGCGGAAGTCGTAGCCGTCGACGAACTCGCCGGCGCGGCGCAACTCCCTGCCCACGCCCGGGCGTCCGGCGACGTTGCGGTCGCCGGAAAGCTTGCCCAGCACCTGCGCCAGCGCCCGCGCGTAGCCGGCCTCGCGGGCGGAGGCAGTCTGGCTGTTGACCGGCACTTCGGCCGCATACAGGCCCTGCGCGGACGCACGGTCACCTTCCACACGCTGCGCCCAGGCCGCGCCCGGCAGCCCGGCGAACAGCAGCAGCCCGGCCACGCACAGCGCGCGCATCCAGCGGGTCATCCTCGCCATGTCCAGTCCCTGGTTGGAACGAAGCAGCAGCACATTCATGGCGGAATGGTGCCGCAGCGGCGCGCCTGCGTCCATGATGGCGTGGCGCACACTGCTAAAATCTCCGCTTTCCGCGTCCCGCGAGCGCCCGTGACCGTCCCATCCCCCGCCCCGCCCGCCGGACTCACCTACCGCGACGCCGGCGTCGACATCGATGCCGGCAACGCCCTGGTCGAGCGGATCAAGCCGCTGGTGCAGCGCAGCTTCCGCCCCGAGGTGATGGGTGGCCTGGGCGGGTTCGGGGCCCTGTTCGACCTCTCCGGCAAGTATCGCGAGCCAGTGCTGGTCTCCGGCACCGACGGCGTCGGCACCAAACTCAAGCTCGCCCAGCAGCTCGGCCGCCACGACACCATCGGTATCGACCTGGTCGGCATGTGCGTCAATGACGTGCTGGTGCAGGGGGCCGAGCCACTGTTCTTCCTCGACTACTTCGCCACCGGCAAGCTCGATGTCGAGATCGCAGCGGCGGTAGTCGGCGGCATCGCCCGCGGCTGCGAGGCGGCCGGCTGCGCGCTGATCGGTGGCGAGACCGCGGAAATGCCGGACATGTATCCGCCGGGCGAATACGATCTCGCCGGGTTCTGCGTGGCCGGGGTCGAGAAGTCCGAACTGCGCGACGGCAGCCGGGTGCGCGCAGGCGACGTGCTGCTCGGCATCGCCTCGTCCGGGCCTCATTCCAACGGCTACTCGCTGATCAGGCGGATCTACGACCGTGCCGGGCGGCCGGCGGCCCTCGACGTCGACGGCACCGACCTGGCCGACGCGCTGATGGCGCCGACCGCGCTTTACGTCAAGCCGGTGCTGTCGCTGCTGGGCGGCGAACACGGCCCGGCCATCCACGCCATGGCCCACATCACCGGTGGCGGCCTGACCGAGAACATCGTGCGCGTGGTGCCGGACGGCCTGGGCCTGCACATCGACCCCGGCGCCTGGCCGCTGCCGGCGGTGTTCGACTGGCTGCAGCAGGAAGGCGGGGTGGCACGGGCGGAGATGTGGCGCACCTTCAACTGTGGCATCGGCTTCGTGCTGATCGTGGCGGCGGACGCGGTCGACGCGATCGGCAGCCGGCTGGCTGCGCTCGGGCTCGACCAGTGGTGCATCGGCGAGGTGGTGCTGGCAGCTGCGGATGCGCGCGTGGTCTACCGGCAGTGAGCGCATCGTGACCAGTTCGGGGTGCGGCAGATGCTGATCGGGATCGAGTATTCGGAGCTCAGCCGCCGATCGCGCGCGCTGCTGCTGTTGGCCGGCGCGCTGATCGCACTGGCGGCGGGACTGTACTGGTTCGCGCCGGAGCCGCCGCAGCGCTTCCTGCGCATGACCCTGCTCGCCATCCTGGTACTCGGCGCGTATTGGCTATCGTTTCTGGCGGATTTCCGCGGCCGGCTCCGACGCAGCCAGGTCTTCGTCGCCACCGCGCTCGGCCTGCTGCCGTGGTTCCTGGTGCTGATGCTGGTGCTGCTGTTCCCGCAGTGGCTGCTGGCGCTGATGCCGCGGGCGGGTTGAGCCCATGCCGGGCGTGCGTCCCGCGCCGCGGATCGCGGTGCTCGCCTCCGGGCGCGGCAGCAACCTGCAGGCGCTGATCGATGCCATCGCCGACGGGACGCTGCATGCACGCGTGGCCGGGGTGTTCTCCGACCGCGCTGGCGCGGCTGCCCTGCAGCGTGCGCGCGATGCGGACATTCCCGCAATCGCCCTGGATCCCCGCGACTACCCATCGCGCGCGGCCTTCGACCGTACCCTGTTCGCTGAAGTCTCCGCCGCCGGCGCGGACCTGGTGATCTGCGCAGGCTACCTGCGGTTGCTTGCCGCGGAGGTGGTCGAGGTCTGGATCGGCCGCATGGTCAACATCCATCCATCGTTGCTGCCGGCTTTCAAGGGCCTGCGCACCCACCAGCGCGCGCTGGAGGCCGGGGCGACCAGCCACGGTGCCAGCGTGCACTTCGTCACCCACGACCTCGACGGCGGGCCGGTGCTGGCGCAGGCGCGAGTCCCGGTGCTGCCTGGGGACGACGTGGCCGCGCTCTCCGCGCGGGTGCTGGCGCGCGAGCATCCGCTGCTGGTTCACAGCGTCGCCCTGCTGGCCAGCGGCCGCCTGCGCCTGGCTGAGGACGGTATTCACCTGGACGACACACTGCTGCGACGGCCGCTTCAGCTGACAGCCAACAACCGGCTTGCATGATGGCGGCCGCATGAAAGCCTACGCCACCATCGTCGCACTCCTGCTCGCCGTCGCCGGCGGGGTCCGCGGCGTCCATGCCGCCGAGCTGCAGCCCTTCGTCGCCTCCTACGCGGCGTTCAATGCCGGCAAGGCCGTCGGCAGTGCGACGATGCGCGTGCAGCGCAGCGCCCCGGCCCGCTGGCGCATCGATCTCGACATCGCAGGCAACCGGGGGCTGGCGGGCATCGCCGGGCTCGACATCGCGCAGAGCACGGTGTTCGAGCAGGCCGGGGACCATTACCGCCCGCTGAGCCAGAGTACGCGGCGCAAGGCGCTGTTCTTCGGCCGCAGCAGCGTCGGCACCTACGACTGGGCGGCAGGCATCGGGCACTGGACGGGTGATGTGAAGGCGTCGCGCCGGCAAGCCGTCGCCCTGCAGCAGGGCGACATGAGCGGGCTGTTGATCAACCTCGCCATCCTGCGCGATGCCGCGCCCGGCAAGGAGCTGCATTACCGTTATGTCGATGGTGGCCGCGTCCGCGCGCACCGATATCTCGTCTCTTCGCAAGCCGAGAACATCCTGGTCGGCGAACTCAACTACGAGGCACTGCGGGTTTCACGCAGCAACGGCGGCGATGACGAGACCATCGTCTGGGTCGCCGATGGCGTGCCGACCCCGGTGCGCATATTGCAGCGACAGGACGGCCGCGATGGCATCGACCTGCGTCTTACCGCTTATCAAGGAGTGCCATGATGACCCCACGCCCCCTCTTTTCACGCAAGACCGGCTTGCTCGCCGCGATGTTCGCTCTTGCCGGCGCCCCGGCGCTGGCGGTCGAACCGTTCACCGCCGACTACCAGGCCAATTACATGGGCATGCAGGCCAACGGCACCATGACCCTGGCGCCGGCGGGCGCCGGCCGCTGGAAGTACAGCCTGGACATCCGCGGCATGGGGGCGACGATGGGCCAGAGTACGGTGTTCGAGGCCCGCGACGGACGCTGGCGTCCGCTGGCCAGCAGCGATTCCCAGCAGGGCACGGCGGGTCTTGCGTCGATGCTGGTGAAGAAGAAACGTATCGATGCGACCTATGATTGGGACCGGGGCGAGGCGCGCTGGACCGGGGACGTCAAGGCCGACCGCGCCGGACCGGTGAAGCTGCGCGACGGCGACCTCGACGCGATGCTGCTCAACCTTGCGCTGGTACGCGACGTCAATGCCGGCAATCCGATGAACTACCGCCTGGTCGAGGATGGCCGCGCGCGACAGCAGGCCTACCGGATCGCGGGCAAGGAGTCGATCAGCGTGGGTGGACAGCAGCGCCAGGCCACCAAGGTGGTCCGCGACGACGGCGACCGTCAAATCCTGGCCTGGGTGGTCGACGGCCTGCCGGTGCCGGCACGGATCCTGCAGCGCCGCGACGGCAAGGACCATATTGACCTGCGGCTGAAGGCGGTGCGGTAGATGCGGGGAGCCGGTAGCCGTTAGCCGAAAAAGCTGAAAGTCGAAAGACGGGGAAGCTTGGATGCTTCGACTGGTGTGTATCGGGGCGACCGGCCGCCCAAGCCTTCAATCCTCGCTGCGCCGGATATGTGCGCCCAGGGAAGAGAGTTTGCGCTCGATGTGTTCATAGCCGCGATCCAGGTGGTAGATGCGGTCGATGGTGGTGTTTCCCTCGGCCACCAGACCGGCGAGGATCAGCGACGCCGAGGCGCGCAGGTCAGTCGCCATTACCGGCGCGCCGGTCAGGCGCTCGACCCCGCTGACGGTGGCGCGATTGCCGTCGATCTGGATCTCCGCGCCCAGTCGCATCAGTTCGTTGACGTGCATGAATCGGTTCTCGAAGATCCGCTCGTCGATGGTGGCCGTGCCCTCGGCGATGCAATTCATGGCCATGAACTGCGCCTGCATGTCGGTGGGGAACCCGGGATGCGGCTCGGTGGTGATGTCGACGGCGCGCGGCCGGCGGCCACGCATGTCGACGGTGATGCGGTCGCCTGCCACGCCGATCTCTGCGCCGGCGTCGGCGAGCCTGGCCAGCACCGCTTCCAGCGTATCCGGGCGCGCGTGGGTCGCGGTCACCCGACCGCCGGTCATCGCCGCAGCGACCAGGAAGGTCCCGGTCTCGATGCGGTCCGCGATGACCTCATGCCGGCCGCCGCTCAGGCGCTCGACGCCGCGCACCACGATCTGCGACGTGCCCGCGCCTTCGATGTCGGCCCCCATTGCCAGCAGGCAGTCGGCGAGGTCGACGATCTCCGGCTCGCGCGCGGCGTTCTCGATCACGGTCGTGCCCACGGCCAGGGTCGCCGCCATCAGCACGTTCTCGGTGGCGCCGACGCTCACCGTCGCGAACACCACCCTGCCACCGCGCAGACGGTCGGCCTGGGCCTTGATGAAGCCGTGCTCGACCGCGATCTCGGCACCGAGTGCAGTCAGTGCGGCAATGTGCAGGTCGACGGGGCGCGAGCCGATCGCGCAGCCACCGGGCAACGACACCTCCGCCGCACCATGCCTTGCCAGCAGCGGCCCCAGTACCAGCACCGAGGCGCGCATGGTGCGCACCAGCTCGTAGGGCGCGACATGGCTGTGCACGCTGCGCGGATCGACGCGGACGTGGCTGGTGTCGAGGTCCTGGTCGACGGTGGCGCCGAGCCCGGCCAGCAGCCGCGTGGTGGTCAGCACGTCATGCAGGTGGGGGACGTTGCCGATGACGACCGGGCCATCGGCGAGCAGGGTGGCGCACAGGATCGGCAGCACCGCGTTCTTGGCGCCGGAGATGCGGACCTCGCCCGCCAGCGGCACGCCCCCGGTGACCACGATCCTCTGCATCAGCGCATGTCTTTTTCGAGCGGGGCGCCGTCGGCCGGGCCGTGCTCGGCAGGGGTCAAGGTCCGCAGCGCCAGGGCATGGATCTCGCCGCCCATGCGCTCGCCCAGGGTGGCGTAGACCATGCGGTGGCGGGCCAGCGGCAGCTTGCCGGCAAAGGCCTCGCAGACCACCAGGGCCTCGAAATGGACGCCGTCCGCGCCCTGCACACTGGCATGGGCGCCGGGCAGGCCTCCCTCGATCAGCTGGCGGATGGTGTCTGCGTCCACGGGGTGTCCTGTCCAGAGCGGTCACACGCCTGCCGGCCGCCGCCGACCCTGCACGCACCCGGTCGGGAGACGCACGGGGACCTGCACGACCGCGGCACGCATGAATGCGCGTAAAATCCAGCGGCTTAGCCTAACGGAAAGGGCACGGCTCCGAAATGGCCGACACCCGGACATCCTCCCCCAGCGATGCCGAACTCGCCGCCAGCGGCCGGCGCGTCTTCGACATCGAGCAGCAGGGCCTGCAGGCCGTCGCGGCACGCATCGACGGCGCCTTCTCCGCCGCCTGCAGGACCGTCCTGGCCTGCGGCGGCCGCGTGGTCTGCACCGGCATGGGCAAGTCGGGGCATGTCGCGCGCAAGATTGCCGCGACCCTGGCCTCCACCGGCACCCCCGCCTTCTACATGCACCCGGGAGAGGCCGGCCACGGCGACCTCGGCATGGTCACCGACGCCGACGTGGTGCTGGCGCTGTCCTATTCCGGCGAATCCGACGAACTGCTGATGCTGCTGCCAGTGCTCAAGCGCCAAGGCAATCCGCTGATCGCGATGACCGGGCGCCCGCAGTCCACCCTGGCCCGCGCCGCCGAAGTGCACCTGGATGTCAGCGTCCCGGCCGAGGCCTGCCCGCTGCACCTGGCGCCCACCGCCAGTACGACGGCCTCGCTGGCGATGGGTGACGCGCTGACCGTGGCGCTGCTGGAGGCACGCGGCTTCACCGCGGACGACTTCGCGCGCTCGCACCCGGCCGGCGCGCTCGGCCGCCGGCTGCTGCTGCACATCGCCGACGTGATGCACGCCGGCGACGAGATCCCGATGGTGCGCGAGCAAGCCAGCCTCGGCGACGCGCTGGTCGAGATGAGCCGCAAGCGTCTGGGCATCACCGCGGTGATCAACGACGCCGGCCGGCTGCTCGGCCTGTACACCGACGGCGACCTGCGCCGCACGCTCGCCGACCCTGGCATCGATGTCCGCGCCGCGCGCATCGTCGAGGTGATGACGCGCACGCCAGTCACCATCGGCAGCGACGCGCTCGCGGTCGAGGCGGCGTGGCTGATGGAAACCCACAAGATCAACGCGCTGCTGGTGGTCGATGCGGCGCAGCGCGTGGTCGGTGCGCTCAACATTCACGACCTGTTGCGCGCACGCGTGGTCTGATCGCCGAACATGCCAGATCCCCAGACTCCCCGTGCTCCACGCGCTAGCGATTATCCCGCCGACCTGCTCGCCCGCGCCGCGCGGATCCGGTTGGCATGCTTCGATGTCGACGGCACCCTGACCGACGGCCGCCTGCATCTCGACGACACTGGTAACGAATCCAAGTCGTTCCACGTCCACGACGGCCAGGGCATCGCCCTGCTGCACCGGGCCGGCATCGCCATTGCGTTCGTCACCGCGCGCCGCGGCAACGTGGCCGAGCGCCGCGGTGCCGAACTGGGCGCCGAAGTTTTCACCGGGGTGCAGGACAAGCGCGCCTGTGTCGAAGCGCTATGCAGCCGGCTCGGGTTCGCCAGCGACGAGGTGACGTTCATGGGCGACGACCTTGCAGACTTGGCAGCGCTTGACGCCGCCGGGCTGTCGGTCGCCCCCGCCAATGCCCACCCCTGGATCGCGGGGCGGGTGCATTGGCGCACCACGGCACGCGGCGGCGAAGGCGCGGCGCGGGAATTGTGCGACCTGCTGCTGACCGCACAGGACCGGGTGGAGGCCCTGCTGGCCGCGGAGGCCGGCGCATGAGCTGGCGCGGCTGGCTCGGCCTGGGCCTGTTGCTGGCCGCCATCATCAGCGGCTGGTCGGCCTGGCGGCAGCGTGCCGAGCCGGCGCAGGTGGCGGCCGGCAGCCAGCGCTCCGACTACGTGCTGCGCGACTTCGAACTGGTCTCCCTGGACGAACAGGGCAAGGAGTCATTCACCCTGCGCGCACCGGAACTGGCCCGCAATCCGGGCGACGGCACCACCCTGCTGCAGACCCCGCTGTTCCTGCTGCCGGACGCGGACGGCACCCATTGGGAAGTGCGCTCGGCCAGCGGCTGGCTCAGTGCGGACCACCAGGAACTGCGGCTGCGCGGCGATGTCATCGCGAACACGGGCCAGCGAAGCAGTCGGGCCCTGCGGATGAATACCGAACAACTGAATGTCTTCCCCCGGACCCGCCAGGCGACCTCGGCTGTGCTGGTAACCATCACCCAACCCGGCACTACAATGCGGGGTACGGCGCTCCAGGCCGACCTCGCCAGCCGCAACATCCAACTCCAGAATGTGCAGACCCGCTATGTCCCCACGCGCCGTTAGCCTCCTGATCGCCCTGTGTGCAACCCTCGCGGCCGGCAGCGCCTGGACGCGCTCGTCCGACCGCAACCAGCCGATGGACATCACCTCCAACACCAGCAACTGCAGCTTGAACGACAGCGCGCCCTGCATCCTTGCCGGCAACGTGCGCATCGTCCAAGGCACGCTCGACATCCGCGCTGCGCGCGCTGACATCCGTCAGGCGGGCGGGGACATCCAGCGCGTGCTGCTCAGTGGCACCCCGGTCCTGCTGACCCAGCAGCTGGACAACGGCAGCATCCTCAATGCCCGCGCCAGCAACGTCGATTACGACCTGCCCAAGGACACCGTGGTGTTTACCGGCAACGTGCAGATCGACCAGCGCGGGCGTGGCGCCATGAGCGGGCCACGCGTCGTCTACAACATGCGCACCGGCCAGGTGCAGGGCGCCGGTGGTGAAAGCGGCGGCCAGATACGCACCCGGATCCTGCCACGGGGTGCGCAGGGCAACGCTTCAGGTGACCGGGGCGGCAACTGATGCTGGTGGCCGAAGGCCTGCGCAAGCACTATCGGGCGCGGGAAGTCGTCAAGGATTTCGGCCTCACCCTCGACGCCGGCGAGGTCGTCGGGCTGCTCGGCCCCAACGGCGCCGGCAAGACCACCTGTTTCTACATGATCGTCGGTCTGGTGCCGGCCGATGCCGGGCGCATCGTCCTCGACGGCCGAGACATCACCGGCGAGCCCATGCACCGCCGTGCCAAGCTGGGCGTTGGCTACCTGCCGCAGGAGCCCTCGGTGTTCCGCAAGCTCAGCGTGGCCGACAACATCATGCTGGTGCTGGAGCTGCGCGGCGACCTCGACCGCGCCGGCCGCCAGGCGGAACTTACCAGCCTGATGGACGAACTGCAGGTGGCCCACGTCGCCGACCAGATCGGCGCCAGCCTCTCCGGGGGCGAGCGCCGGCGGGTCGAGATCGCCCGCGCCCTGGCGGCCAATCCGAGGCTGATGCTGCTCGACGAGCCCTTTGCGGGCGTCGACCCGATCTCGGTCGGTGAGATCCAGCGCATCGTCGAGCACCTCAAGCACCGGGGGATCGGCGTACTGATCACCGACCACAACGTCCGCGAGACCTTGGGCATTTGCGACAGGGCGTATATCCTCAACGAAGGCGGCGTGCTCGCGCAGGGGGCTCCGGACGCGCTACTGGCCGATCCCGACGTGCGCCGGGTCTACCTGGGGGAGTCTTTCCGCCTGTAGCTGAGCCCGAACGCGCCTTGCGCAGCACTGCTGCGCAGTTCGGGCGAACGACCGGCCAGGGATGGCCGGGCCGTAGGCTCCGAAGTCGCGATGTCCCGCCATGGATGGCAGGCACAACGGTTGGGGTCGGGTTCTCTCGATGGGAACATGCGAGCCGGGGACCATGAAGCAACGCCTGCAGACCAAGCTCGGGCAACACCTGATCCTGACGCCACAGCTGCGCCAGGCGCTGCACCTGTTACAGCTGCCGGTGCTGGAGCTGGAAGCCGAGATCGCGGCTGCACTGGAGAGCAATCCCCTGCTCGACCGCGACGAAAGTGCACCGCTGGACGTGGCCACGGACGACCGCCACGACGGCGGCGAACCGGACTTCGACCTCAGCGAAGCCAGCGATCACACACCCGGGCCTGACAGCCCATGGGAAGGCGACGGCGGCTGGGACGATCGCAATGTCGCAGGCAGCGGTGGGGGGAAGGCCGGCGGCATGGCTCCGGGCGACGGCGAGGACGGCAGCGAGCGCGTTGCCAAGACCGACAGCCTGCAGGACCACCTGTCCTGGCAACTGCATCTGTCGCCACTGTCGCCGCGTGACCGCCGCATCGGCGCGGCGCTGATCGACTCGATCGACGAGGATGGCTACCTGCGCGAGCCGTTCTCCACCATCGCCGAGGCGCTGCAGCCCGAATTGATCTGCGACGACGACGAGATCCTCGCCGTGCTGCGCCAGGTCCAGCGCTTCGATCCCACCGGTACCGGCGCGCGCACCCTGGGCGAATGCCTGGCCTTGCAGCTCGAATTGGTCCCCGACGAGACGCCCGGCAAGGCCCTCGCGCTGCTGACCGCCCAGGGCCTGATCGAGCGCCTGCCCAAGCTGGGTGTGCGCGGGCTGGCCGATGCCCTGTCCTGCTGCGAGCAGGACGCTGCGACGGCGCTTGCGCTGTTGCGCAGCCTCGACCCCCGTCCCGGCGCGCAGATCGGCGCGGTCCCGGCCGACAACTATGTCACCCCGGATTGCGTGATCTCCCGGCACAACGGCATGTGGCGGGTGGCGCTGGCAGGCAGCCAGCAGCCGCGGCTGACCATTCATCGTGGCTACGAGCAGATGATCCACAGCGCCAGCGCCAGCGATGCCGGCTACCTGCGCGGCCGCCTGCAGGAGGCACGCTGGCTGCTGAAGAACCTCGAGGCGCGAGGCGAAACCCTGCTCAAGGTCGTGCGCTGTGTGGTCAGCCAGCAGTCGGGATTCCTCGAGTTCGGCGCGCAGGCACTGCGCCCGTTGAGCCTGCGTGATGTCGCCAGCGAGATCGGCATGCACGAGTCCACCGTCTCGCGGGCGGTGGCGCGCAAGTATGCGCACACCCCGCGCGGCACCTTGCCCCTGCGCGCGTTCTTCGCTTCCGGGATCGATACCGACGGCGGCGGCGAAGCCTCCAGCACCGCCATCCAGGACATGATCCGCAAGCTGGTCGAGGCCGAGGATCCGCGCAAGCCACTGTCCGACGCCCGCCTGGCCGAATCGCTGAAGGCGGCGGGAGTTCCGGTGGCGCGGCGCACCGTGGCCAAGTACCGCGAGGTGCTGAACATCCGCTCATCGCACGAGCGGGTGCGGGTGGGGTGAACGAGGACACGCTTGTGCGGCATGCCGCGCAGTCCTCGCTCCCAAGCCGTCATGTCACGCCCGCGACGGCCGCCGCACAGTGCGGCGGACCCCGGCCTGGCCCGCCGCTCGCGCCCCGCCGCGCGGTGCGTTAACCTCTTTTCAACCATTGCATGCCGCGCCTGTCGCATGCTGGTGGCCCGTCCAAGGAGCTTGCCGATGCGCATCGAAACCCACGGTCAGCAGATCGAGGTCACCCCTGCCCTGCGTGACTACGTCGAGACCAGGCTGCAGCGGCTCTCGCGCCACTTCGAGCAGCCGTTCGACGTCCGTACCCAACTCAGCCTGGACAAGCCCGACCACCGTGCCGAGGCCACTGTCACCCTCGCCGGCAAGACCCTGCACGCCGATGCCAGCGCCGTCGACATGTACGCGGCCATCGACCTGCTGGCCGACAAGCTCGACCGCCTGCTGGTGAAGCATCGCAAGAAGATGACCGACCACCACCGTGGTGAAAGCCCCGCACGCAATGGTGACTTTGGGTGAGCAGAAGCAAGCTTGCGCCGCATGCGGCGCAGCTTCGGCGAACGCCCGGCCATCGATGGCCGGGCCGGACGTACCGAAGCCACGCAAGTTGCGCCACGGACGGCAGCCACAATGCCGCTTCACGGCAACGCCTCGTGTCGTCGCTCGACGTCCGAAGCGCTGCGGTGGACTGTAGCGGGAGAGCCCCGGCCTTGATGGCCTAATATGCTGCATGGGGACGGCGGCGACTGATCGTCCCCACCCTGCCCGGACCAGAGCCATTGCGATGCCGTACATCGACCTGCTCTCCGCCGACCGCATCGTGATGCTGGTCGGGCCCGATCCGCGCAACGCCGTGCTCGACGCCGCCGCGCGTCTGCTGTCCGGCGGCGTGCCGATGGCCAACCAGCAGATCGCCACCGGATTGCGTGCCCGCGAGCAGGTCGCCAGCACCGGCATCGGCCATGGCGTAGCGCTCCCGCATTGCCGCAGCAATGCCTACGCCACCGCGCGGGGCGCGTTCCTTCGCCTGGGCGTGCCGGTCGACTTCTCGTCCCGCGACGGCCGCCCGGTGGATCTGGTGTTCGCCCTGTGCGTGCCCGGGGACCACGAGCAACAGCACCTGCTGACCATGGCCGAGCTCGCAGAGCGGTTCTCCGATGCCGGCTTCCGGGAGGAACTTCGTCATGCCGGCGACATCGCCGCGCTGCGCAACCTGTTGCTCGCGCCACAGCCTACGCCCGATGCATGGCATATTCCCGCGGCATGAACGCACGCATCACCGCCCGTGAACTCTTCGACCAGCTACGCGAGCGCCTTGCGCTGCGCTGGCTCGCCGGCAAGGAAGGTGCGGAACGGGTGCTCGAGGCGGTGGATACGGTAGCGCGCCGCCCGTCGCTGGCGGGTTACGTCAACATCATCTATCCGAACAAGGTTCAGATCCTCGGCAGCGAGGAGCTGGCCTGGCTCGATGGCCTCGATGCGCGGCATCGCTGGGAAACCATCGAGAAGATCATCCAGTACCGGCCACTGGCGATGGTGATCAGCAAGGATCAATCCTGCCCCGAGGACCTGCGCGCCGCTGCCGAGGAGTCCGCGACGCCCCTGTGGTCGGCGCCACGCCGCGGCCATGAGCTGCTCAACCACCTGCAGTACCACCTGGCGCGCACGCTGGCGCCGCGGGTGACCCTGCACGGCGTGTTCATGGAGATCTACTCCATCGGCGTGCTGATCACAGGCGAGTCGGGCTCGGGCAAGAGCGAGCTGGCATTGGAACTGGTCACCCGCGGCCACCGTTTGGTCGCCGACGACGCGCCGGAGTTCACCCAGATCGCGCCCGACGTGCTCGACGGCACCTGTCCCGAGTTGCTGCAGGACTTGCTGGAGCTGCGCGGACTGGGCGTGCTCAACATCCGCGAAATGTTCGGCGACACCGCGGTGAAGCGCAACAAGTACCTGCGCCTGATCGTGCACCTGAGCCGCCCGCACGACGATCCAAGCGCCAGCTGGGACGACGACGGCATGGTGCGGCTGACCGGCGACCTTGGCTCGCGCCACGTCCTCGACCTCGACGTGCCGATGATCACGCTGCCGGTGATGCCGGGCCGCAACCTCGCGGTGCTGAGCGAGGCGGCGGCGCGCACCCACATCCTGCGCGCGAAGGGTGTGGATCCGGCGGCGGCGTTCATGGCCCGGCACTCCCACTTCCTCGAGCGAGGCACGCCATGAGTGCCCCACTTGCTTCGGTACCGTCGCTGCTGATCGTCACCGGACTGTCGGGCAGCGGCAAGACGGTCGCGCTCAACACCTTCGAGGACCTGGGCTTTTACTGCGTCGACAACCTGCCGGCGGAGTTGCTGCCCGATTTCGTGCGCAGCGCAGCGGATCCGGAGCGCGGCACGCAGAAGCTCGCCGTGGGCATCGACGTGCGCAGCCGCGGCGACCTCGCCAACATCCCCGACTGGCTGTCGGCGGTCGGTGCGATGGGGCTCGACCCGCGGCTGGTGTTCTTCGATACCGGCGACGACGTCCTGCTCAAGCGCTACGCCGAGACCCGCCGCCGGCATCCGCTGAGCCATCTCGGGCTGGCGCTCGCCGATGCCATCGCGCTCGAGCGGCAGGCACTGAAGCCACTGCGCGCCTTGGCCGACGTGATCATCGACACCAGCGAACTCAACGTGCACCAGATGCGCCGGCGGGTGATCACCGAGCTCGGCCTGGGCATGGATTCGTCGCTGTCGCTGCTGTTCGAATCCTTCGCTTACCGCCGCGGGGTGCCGGCCGACGCCGACTTCGTGTTCGATGCCCGGGGCCTGCCCAACCCGCACTGGGATGCACGCCTGCGCCCGCTGTCCGGGCGCGACGGCGAGGTGCGGGACTACCTCGAGGCGCAGGCCGATGTCGGCCGCTACGTCGGCCAGGTCGCCGACTTCCTCGGCACCTGGCTGCCGCGCATGCAATCCGACACCCGCAGCTATGTCACGGTCGGATTTGGCTGCACCGGCGGCCGCCACCGCTCGGTCTACCTTGCCGAGCGCCTCGCCGAGCATGCCCGCGCGCAGGGCTGGGGCGACGTGGCGACCTTCCACCGCGAACTCGATTGACCCTGGGCTGGGACTGGACCGGTCACGCGCGTGCCGCGTGATTGCCATCGTGGGCCGAAGCCCACCCTACGGCTCGTCACTCCGTTCTGTTAACTTTGGCCGATGGCCGTCGGCATCCTCCTCGTCACCCACCCCGGCATCGGCAGCGCGACGCTGGCGGTGGCCACGGGGCTGCTGCGCAAGCTGCCGCTGCAGGTCGAGGCATTCGAGGTGCCGTTCGACGCCGACCCCGATGTCCTGCTGCCCGCGGCCAGTGCGGCGCTGCGCCGGGTGGACGGGGGCTTCGGGGTGCTGGTGCTGACCGACCTCTACGGCGCCACGCCCAGCAACCTGGCGGCGCGCCTGGCCCGACTGGGCACACCGGTGCGACGGGTGTCGGCGCTGAACCTGCCGATGCTGCTGCGGGTGCTGAACTATCCCGAGTTGGAGCTGGACGAACTGCCCCCCGTCGCCGCGGCCGGCGCCCGCAACGGGGTGATCCCTGATGACGCCTGATCCCCGCCCGGTACTGCGCCCTTCCCTGGCAATCCCATGATCGAACGCGAACTGATGATCTCCAACAAGCTGGGCCTGCACGCCCGCGCCACCGCCAAGCTGGTGCAGGTATTGGCGCCCTACCGCTGCAATGCCACCCTGACCGCGAAGGGCCGCGAGATCAACGCCAAGAGCATCATGGGGGTGATGCTGCTGGCGGCAGGCAATGGAACCCCGGTGCTGCTTCGCGTCGAAGGCGAGGACGAGGCCGCCGCCGCCGAGGCCGTCGCCGCGCTGTTCGAACGCCGCTTCGACGAGGACAGCTGAGTGCGCAAGCTGCTGCCCGGCCACGGTGCCTCCAGGGGCAATGCCCTGGGCCGGGCACGAATCCGGCTGCCGCATGCACTGGAGGTGGCCGAGGAGCGCATCGCCGCCGATGCGGTGGCATCGGAACTCACGCGCCTGCACGCCGCCATCGACGTGGTGCGCGCCGAGATGCGCATCATGCGCGACCGACTGCACGGGGCGCTCGCCCACGAGGTCGGCGAATTCCTCGACCTGCATGCGCTGCTGCTCGACGACCCCGAACTGCTGCAGGGCCTGGACGAACTGATCCGCACCGGTCGCTACAGCGCCGACTATGCCCTGCGCCTGCAACGCGACCGCCTGGCGGCCGTGTTCGAGGGCATGGACGACGCCTATTTCCGCAGCCGGATCGAGGACATCGACCACGTCATCGGTCGGGTCCACGCCGCCATCCACCGCCGTGAAGCCGACCTCCAGGGCGTGGCCGGCGAAATCGTGGTCACCGATACCATCGCGCCCGCGGAGCTGGTGGAACTGCAGTCGCAGGGCGTTCTCGCCATCGTCACCTCCGGCGGCAGCAGCCTGTCGCACAGCGCCATCCTCGCCCGTAGCCTGCACCTGCCGCTGGTGATCGGCGCGCCACAGGCGCTGCAACAGGTCAACGACGGCGACGTCTTGGTGGTCGATGGCGCCAGTGGGTTGCTGATCGTCGCGCCCGATGCCGACGACCTGCGCGCCTTCAAGGCCCGCACCCGCGAGGAGAACCGCGAACGCCGGCAGCTGCATCGCCTGCGCCGGGAACCTTCGCAAACCCGCGACGGTGTCGACATCCGCCTGTATGCCAATGCCGAGTCGCGCGAGGACGTGGCCGAGGCCCATGCCCTGGGTGCCGCCGGCGTCGGCCTGTACCGCACCGAATACCTGTTCCTGCAGCGGCCCGGCCTGCCCGACGAGGAAGAGCAGTTCCAGGCCTATCGCGACCTGGTGCTGGGCATGACCGGGCGCATGGTCACCATCCGGACCCTGGATATCGGTGCCGACAAGGCCGACCGCAGTGGCCTTGCGCTGCGCAACGAGCCCAATCCCGCGCTCGGCCTGCGTGGCGTGCGCCTGTCGCTGTCGCGACGCAGCGTGTTCGAGACCCAGCTGCGCGCCATCGTGCGCGCCTCCGGCTATGGCCCGCTGCGCATCCTGGTGCCGATGGTGACCCAGCGTGACGAGATCATGGCGGTGGCGCGCCTGCTCAAGGGCGTCATCGCCCGGCTCCGGCGCGAAGGCCATGCGCTGGCCGAGCACATCCCGCTGGGGGCGATGATCGAGGTGCCGGCCGCGGCGCTGGCGCTGTCGACGCTGATCGACCGCGTCGACTTCCTCTCCATCGGCACCAACGACCTGATCCAGTACCTGCTCGCCGCCGACCGCGGCAACGAGGCGCTTGCCGACCTGCACACGCCGATGCATCCGGCGATGCTGCAACTGCTGTCGGACGTGATCGCCACCGCCAAGGCCCATGACAAGCCGGTGGCGGTCTGCGGCGAGATGGCCGGCGATGCGCTGCTCACCCCGGTATTGCTGGCACTGGGATTGGAGGAGTTCAGCCTGCACCCCGGCACCCTGCTCGAGGTGCGCCGCGCGGTCCGGGCGCAGGACCTGTCGGAACTGCGCGCCCGCGCCCCCGCTCTGCTGCGCGCGCGCGACCGCGCCGGCATCGAGCGCTGGCTGCAGAGCTGCGCCACCGCCTGAGCCGACGCGCACGGGTGGGCATCGCGCAGCCGACAGGCGATAATGCGCCCATGAACGCCTGACCCTGCGCGCCTGCTGTCACGACGCGCCCGCACCGTCCTGACGCAGGAAGTCCCCATGGCCGAAGCCGTCCGCCACGACAAGACCGCGCG
>JALZMP010000083.1 GCA_030858145.1 Pseudomonadota bacterium | reverse complement strand
GTCCGCGGCGGCGGTGGCCGGGGTGGGGCGTTGCGCGGGCGGGTCGCCGAACACCGTCTCCAGCGCGCGCTGGGCCTCGGACAGGACGTGGTCGAGGGCGCTGGGCGGGCTGCGCCTGGCCGATGGCGTGCCGGCTTCGGCTTCAGCCTCAGCCACGGGCGCTTGCTGAGCGCGCGCACGGCCGGGCCTTGCATGGGCCCGGGAAGTCGGGCCCTTGATGGCAGCACCTAGGCGAGAGGTGGTGGTCATGGCCCATCTTCGCGCCATCGCGGCCACGGCGCCACAGGCCGCTGCGTGGACCGCTTCGGCGTCGATGGGGCGTCGATGGGGCGACTTGCGGGCGCACGGTCCGGCCGGTATCATTCCGCCTCTTGCGTTCCGCAATCACAACGCGAGGCGACATTCCGCCGGGTCCCCCCCGCCGGAACCAGCCCGACGACCGACCGAGCCCCGCCCATGAAGACCTTCACCGCCAAGAATGAGACCGTGCAGCGCGACTGGTACGTCGTCGACGCCGCCGGCAAGACCCTCGGCCGGCTGAGCGCCGAGCTCGCCCATCGCCTGCGCGGCAAGCACAAGCCCGTCTACACCCCGCACGTGGACACCGGCGATTACCTCATCGTGATCAACGCCGAGAAGATCCACGTCACCGGCAACAAGCTGGCGGACAAGAAGTACTACCGCTTCACCGGCTACGTCGGAAACCTCAAGACCGAGACCCTGGGCCAGGCGCTGGAGCGCCATCCGGAGCGGGTGATCGAGCACGCTGTCAAGGGCATGCTGCCGAAGAATCCGCTCGGCCGTGCCATGTACAAGAAGCTCAAGGTCTACAAGGGCGCCGAGCACCCGCATGCGGCCCAGCAGCCGCAGGTCCTGGACATCTAACGCGAGTCCCTCGCTACGACAGGCTCATCAAGGTCCGCGCACCTCGCTGTGCGGACTTCAAAGGTAAACACATGGCAACCACGCAAAACTACGGCACCGGCCGCCGCAAGTCCTCCACCGCTCGCGTGTTCCTGCGCAAGGGCAGCGGCAAGATTACCGTCAACGCGCGTCCGCTCGACGAGTTCTTCGGCCGCGAGACCGCGCGCATGATCGTGCGCCAGCCGCTGGAGCTGACCAAGAGCACCGAAACCTTCGACATCACCGTGACCACCCACGGCGGCGGCACCACCGGCCAGGCCGGCGCCATCCGCCTGGGCATCGCGCGCGCGCTGGTGGAGTATGACGAGACCCTGAAGGGCGAGCTGCGCAAGGCCGGCTTCATGACCCGCGACGCCCGCGAGGTCGAGCGCAAGAAGGTCGGCCTGCACAAGGCCCGTCGCGCGACCCAGTTCTCCAAGCGCTGATCCGAGTCGCCCTCTGGCGTTGTCTTGGCGGCTTGCCAGTACTTCCAGTACAGGCGGCGCCACCACTCCTGGCCAGAGAATGATCGGCTACGCGCTTGCGGCGTTTAGGAAGCGCTCGCGTCTACAATCGGTGGGTGATGCGACAATAGACGTCAAAGTCAGTCCTGGAAGGATTGATGCTTGACTACGACAACGCCGCGGCACACGGATGTGCCGCCCGGAACAAGCTAAGCTTGTTCCGGGAGCCAGTCCGGCTCTGCCGGATTGGCGACGTCAGGGTTGGTCCGTGACGGACCGATCCCTGACTACAACATAGCCCCGTCGCCAAGCGGTAAGGCACCTGACTCTGACTCAGGCATTCGGTGGTTCGAATCCATCCGGGGCTGCCAATCCAGGCTGCGGGCCGGGCACAGATTCCGCCCACGCAGTTGATCCACCGGAAGCCCGCCCTGTGCGGGCTTTCGCCATTGCGGCCGCAGTCCCGCCGCGCCCGTTGCTCCGCCACGCCCAAGCCGCCTGACATGGTCGCCACCTTTCCCGCTCCAGCCCTGCCTGCCGCCGCCGCGCCTGCGGCGCTGGGAGAGCGGGGCTACGCGGTGCTGGGGCCGGCGGGCGTCGCCGAACTGACCGGCTTGGCCCCGGCTGCGCTGGCCGCCTTCGTCCCCAGTTGGGACGACCTCGCCCTCGACCACTACCTGCGCGACGGCGGCAGCTATCGCCGGCGACGGCATGGCTGTTTCGTGGTCGACGGCGACACGGTGACCCGCGCGCCGCACCGCGCGCACTGGCAGTCCGAGGATTACAACGCCCTGCATGGCGGGATGCAGCGCTGGTTCGAGCCGATCCAGCCCTGGGTGGCGGCGGCACCGCCCTGGGCGCGGCTGCTGCAGGCGCTGGGGGGCTGTTTCTCCCAGGTCCGTGCCGCGCGGCCGTGGTATGTCGAGGCACACCAGTTCCGGATCGACACCAGCGACGGCATCGGCCGTCCCACGCCCGAGGGTGCACACCGCGACGGGGTCGATTTCGTGGCGGTGTTCCTGGTCGGTCGCCACCGCATCAAGGGTGGCGAGACGCGCGTGTTCGAGGCCGCGGGTCCCAACGGCCAGCGCTTCACCCTGGAGGCGCCGTGGTCGGTGCTGCTGCTCGACGACACCCGGGTGATCCACGAGTCGACCCCGATCCAGCCGCTCGACGCGGCCGGGCACCGCGACACCCTGGTGCTGACCTACCGCGCAGGCGCGTTCCAGGGCGACGACTGAATTCCGCCCTTGTTGGAGCGGCCATGGCCGCGACTGGCTTGATCGGCACCATTCATCGCGGCCATGGCCGCTCCCACACAGACACGCCTTGGCGGCTGCAGCCACTCCCGCAAACTCGGCAAACCCGCACCGATTCGGACATGCCTCTGGCGCTCGGCGCTGTCTGCATCGCCACGGCCGCTACAATGCGCGGCCTGATGCTGAATCCCCCGGAGTCCAGATGAAACTCGGTTCCCTGAAGGAAGGCGGCCGCGACGGCACCCTGGTCGTGGTCTCGCGCGACTTGTCGCAGGCGGTGCGCGCCACCGGAATCGCGCCCACCCTGCAGCGCGCGCTGGAGGACTGGTCGAATCTGGCGCCGCGATTGAACGCGCTGTCCGAGGCGCTGGATGCCGGCACGGCCGACGGTGTCTTCGCCCTCGACCAGGCGCAGCTGGCGGCGCCGCTGCCGCGCGCCTACGAGTTCCTCGACGGCAGCGCCTATCTGCCGCACGTCGAGCGCGTGCGCCGCGCGCGCGGCGCCGAGGTGCCGGAGAGCTTCTACACCGATCCGCTGATGTACCAGGCCACCAGCGCCGGCTTCCTCGGCCCGCGCGATGCGGTCAAGGTCGTTGACGAGGCCGACGGCATCGACCTAGAGGCCGAGATCGTGGTGGTCACCGATGACGTGCCGATGGCGGTGACCCCGGCGCAGGCCGCAGGGCACATCCAGCTGCTGGGTCTGGTCAATGACGTGTCCTTGCGCAACCTGATCCCCGGCGAGCTGGCCAAGGGCTTCGGCTTCCTGCAGTCCAAGCCGCGTTCCGCGCTGAGTCCGGTGTTCGTGACGCCCGACGAGTTGGGCGGGGCGTGGCGCGACAACAAGGTGCACCTGCCAGTGCTCACCCACGTCAATGGCGCATGGTTCGGCGCGCCGGAAGCCGGCGTCGACATGCAGTTCGACTTCGCGCAGCTGGTCGCCCATGCCGCACGCACCCGGCCGCTGTCGGCCGGCACCCTGGTCGGTTCCGGCACCATCGCCAACCAGGACACCGGCAAGGGCGCCTCCTGCTTCGCCGAGAAGCGCACGGTGGAGACGCTGGAACATGGGGCGCCGAAGACGCCCTTCATGCAGTTCGGCGACACGGTCCGGATCGAGATGCTCGACGAGGCCGGCAACAGCATCTTCGGCGCGATCGAGCAGCGCATCGAGCGCCAGCCCGTGCCCTGAGGCCAGGCGACCGCCGCACCGCGACGAACGGTCTTCCGCAAGCGTCGCCATCGGGCTATGGTGCGGGAGCCGCCCGGTTCAGCGTAGTGGGCGTGGCCCTGGGCGCGGGGAGCGCCCATCGCAGGGGAGTGGGCGGGTGAGCGAACCGTTGTGGCTGCACTCGTACTGGCGCTCCAGCGCCGCATATCGCGTGCGCATCGGGCTGAACCTCAAGGGGCTCGCCTACGAGATCGCGCCCGTGCACCTGGTGCGAGACGGCGGCGAGCAGCACAAGCCGGCCTATGCCGAGATCAATCCCCAGCACCAGGTGCCGGTCCTGCAGCACGGCCAGCGGATGCTGCGGCAATCGCTGGCGATCCTCGAGTATCTGGACGAAGTGTGGCCGGACAAGCCGCTGCTGCCGGCCACGGCGCGCGAACGCCAGCGCGTGCGTGCGCTGGCGCAGGTGATCGCCTGCGACGTGCACCCGCTCAACAACCTGCGCGTCTTGCAGTACCTGGAGCGGGACTGGGGCGTCCCGCAGCCCGAGCGCGACGTTTGGGTGCGGCACTGGATCGTCAACGGATTCGAGGCGTTCGAAGCGTTGCTGCAGGACAATCCGTCGACCGGCATCTACTGCGAGGGACAGATGCCCGGCATCGCCGACTGCTGCCTGGTGCCGCAGGCCTACAACGCCCGCCGCTTCGGCATCGACCTGTCGCCGTATCCAACCATTGTGCGCATCGAGCAGGCCTGCCTGGCCCTGCCTGCGTTCGATGCCGCGCGTCCCGAGCGCCAGCCCGATGCGCCCATGCGTGCCACCTGAGGCGGCAGTTCCACGAACCGCGCCGGGCCGGTGGATTCAACGCGAGGCGCGGCTGCTGTCGAAGACTTCGGCGTAGGGGTCGTGCTCGCCAGTGGCGCCCTCGGACAAGCGGAACTTGAGATCGAGGCCATCGCGCGAGTCGGCCGCGCGCAGGGCGGTCTCGCGCTCGATCCGGCCTTCCTTGTACAGCCGGTACAGGCACTGGTCGAAGGATTCCATCCCGGCCTCCAGCGATTCCTCCATCGCCTGCTTGATCTCGTGGATCTGCCCGCGGCGCAGGAGGTCGCGGATCATCGGCGTGTTGATCAGCACCTCGGTGGCCGGCATGCGGCGGCCGCTCTTGTCCACCACCAGACGCTGTGACACCACCGAGCGCAGGTTGAGCGCGAGGTTCATCAGCACGTTCTTGTGCGCGGCCTCGGGAAAGAAGTTGAGGATGCGCTCGATGGTCTGGTCGGCGTTGTTGGAGTGCAGGGTGGCCAGGCAGATGTGGCCGGTCTCGGCGAAGGCGATCGCCGCCTCCATGGTGGTGGCGTCGAGGATCTCGCCGATCAGGATGACGTCCGGCGCCTCGCGCATCGCGTTCTTGAGCGCGTTGTGGAAGGCGTGGGTATCGAAGCCGACCTCGCGCTGGTTGACGATCGACTTCTTGTGCTTGTGCAGGTATTCGATCGGGTCCTCGATGGTGAGGATGTGGCCCGACGTGCCGCTGTTGCGGTAGTCGATCATCGACGCCAGGGTGGTCGACTTGCCCGAGCCGGTGGAGCCGACGATCAGCACCAGCCCGCGCGGCGCCATGATGATCTCCTTGAGCACCTGCGGCAGCTGCAGCTCCTCGATGCTCGGGATCACTCTGCGGATCGCGCGGATCACCATCGCGACCTCGCCACGCTGCTTGAACACGTTGACGCGGAAACGACCGGACTCGGCCACCGACAGCGCCATGTTCAGCTCCAGGTCGCGCTCGAACTGCGGCACCTGGCCCTCGTCCATCAATGAATAGGCGATCTTCTTGACCATGCCCGGCGGCAGGCCGGTGTTGCCGAGCGGATAGAGTGTGCCTTCGACCTTGATGTAGACCGGCGCGCCGGTGGTTAGGAACATGTCGGAGGCGTTCTTTTCCGTCATCAGCTTCAGGAAATAGCCGATGTCCATAGCAGTGCAATCCCCATTGGCGCCGGCGAACGTTGCGATTCAGCCGGATGCTGATAACAATGGCCGTGCGTCCCACTCCGACACGACCCCCATGCCAGCAAGCTTCGCACAAATCAGAACGCCCCTGCAGGGCCTGTGTCTCGGAGCCGCGCTCGCGCTCACGGCCTGCGCCAGCCTGCCGCCGCCGACCGCCGAGCTTTCCGGCGCGCAGCAGGCGGTGTCGCGCGCCGACATGGCCGATGCCGACCAGTACGCGCC
>JALZMP010000076.1 GCA_030858145.1 Pseudomonadota bacterium | reverse complement strand
ACAACGCCCGCCGCAGGCTCCACGTGCGCATGGGCCCGCCGGCGGCCGGCGCGGTGCCGTGGCCTTGGTCCGGCCAGCCGCCCTGGCGAAGCGGCAGCGTGCTGGCAGGCGTGGAGGGCGTGGTCGCCGCCGACACGGCAGGTACCGTGCTGCTGGTCGACCGCCCGCTGCAGACGCAACCGGCCCCGCGCCCGCCGGTGCCCGAGGTCCCCGGTGACGTCCGCCTCGCCAGCCTCAACCTCGAGAACCTGTTCAACGGGGATGGCCAAGGCGGCGCTTTCCCGACCGCGCGCGGCGCACGCACCCATGCCGCCTACCTGCACCAGCGCGCCAAGCTGGTCGCCACCTTGCAGGCCCTGCGGGCCGATGTCGTGGCGCTGATGGAGCTGGAGAACGACGGCGAAGGCCCCGCCTCCAGCCTCGCCCAGCTGGTCGATGCGCTCAATGCCGATGGCGGCGACTGGCGGTTCGTGCCCGCCTGCGCCACGTCCTGCCCGCAGCCGCGGGCGCCCGCGGCGCTCGCCGCGCTTGGCGACCATCCGATCCGCGTGGGCCTGATCTATCGCGCAGGCCGCGTGGTCCCCGTCGGTCCGGCCGCAGCCCTGGCCGGCGGCCCGTTCGGCGAGCGCAGCCGGATCCCGCTGGCGCAGGCGTTCCGCGCCGGCAGCGGCGCCGCGTTCACCGTGGTCGCCGTGCACTTCAAATCCAAGGGCTGCCGCGACGCCGCGGGCGGCGATCTCGATCAGGCCGACGGCCAGGCCTGCTGGAACCCCACCCGGCTCGAATCCGCGCGCCAGCTCGACGCATGGTTGCGCGCCGATCCGACACGATCCGGCAGCGATCTTGTCGCCATCCTCGGCGATATCAACGCCTACGCCATGGAAGACCCGGTCCGCCACCTGCGCGCCAGCGGCTGGCAGGATGCCTTGGCGGGTGTCGCTGACCCCTACACCTACGTCTTCGACGCCCAGGCCGGCCGGCTCGACCACGCCCTGCTCAGCCCGGCGCTCGCACTGCGCCTGGCCGGCGCGGCCGTGTGGCACAGCAACGCCGATGAAGCGCCCCGCATCGGCGCGCCTGTGGACGATCCCGACGCTGCCCAAGTCAGTCCCTGGCGCAGTTCCGACCACGACCCGCTCCTGGTCGGACTGCGCCTGCGCCAGCCTTGACGCCCATCCGCCTATGATCGGCGCATGACCACGCCCGCCTTTCCCGACGCCTCCGGGCCGGTCCGCCTCGCCGGCCCCGCCGGCGTGCTGGAACTCGCTGTCGACCTGCCCGACGACGACGTGGCGGCACGCCCGCTCACCGCCATCGTCTGCCATCCGCTGCCCACCGAGGGCGGCAGCATGCACAACAAGGTGGTCACGATGGCCGCGCGCGCGCTGCGCGAACTCGGCGCGACCACCGTGCGCTTCAACTTCCGCGGCACCGGCAGTTCGGCGGGCGAATTCGACGACGGCCTCGGCGAGGTCGACGATCTTGCGGCGGTGGCGGCGTGGGTGCGGGCGCAGCGGCCCAGTGACACGCTGTGGCTGGCCGGCTTTAGCTTCGGGGCCTACGTGTCGTTGCGGGCGGCGGCGACCCTGCAGCCGGACCTGCTGATCTCGATCGCACCCCCGGCCGGGCGCTGGGACGGCTTCAAGGACATCGTCGCGCCGACCATGCCCTGGCTGGTGGTCCAGGGCGAGGCCGACGAGGTAGTCAACCCGCAGGCGGTCTACGACTGGCTCAAGCGGATCAAGGCCCAGGCCGAGCTGGTGCGCATGCCCGACACCAGCCACTTCTTCCACCGCAAGCTGATCGACCTGCGTGGCGCGATCAAGAACGGCGTGCGCCAGTACCTGCCCGCGGCGCATGGCTGAGGGCGCGGCGGCGGCGCGGCCGTCGGCTCGCTATCGCGCCGGCGTCGCCGCCGGCGACTGGGAGGACGATCCGGCGCAACAGGCCGCGCTGCGCGAACTCGACCGCATCCACGATGCCCTGCTGGCGGCGCCCGGCCGCCCGCGCCGGTTTGGTCGGGTCTTCGGACACACCCGCGAGGACGCCATCGCCGGGCTCTACCTCTGGGGCGGCGTCGGCCGCGGCAAGACTTTTCTGGTCGACCTGTTCCACGACGGACTGCCCCTACAAGACGTCTCGGCCACAGGCCGCACAGATGCCCCGCTCCCGCACCGCGGGACAGGGGAGGACCGCTCGCTGAGCGAGCGCTGGGGTGAGGGCGCGGCAACCGCAACCCTTCCCGGCAAACACCGCACCCACTTCCACCGCTTCATGCGCGAGGTGCACCGGCAGCTGCGTGCGCACGCCGGCGAGCGCGACCCGTTGGCAGCGATCGCGCGCGAATGGCGCAAGCATCTGCGGGTGCTGGTGCTCGACGAGTTCTTCGTCGAGGACATCGGCGACGCCATGCTGCTGGGCCGCCTGCTCGAGCGCCTGTTCGACGAGGGCGTGGTGCTGGTCACCAGTTCCAATGCCGCCCCCGCCGATCTCTACCGCGACGGCCTGCAGCGTGCGCGCTTCGAACCTGCGATCGCGCTGATCGAGCGCCACTGCGCGCTGGTCCACCTCGACAGCGGGACCGATTACCGCCTGCGCGCGCTGACCTGCTCGCCGGTGTACCGCGAACCGCTCGATGACGGCGGCGATGCCTGGCTGGAAAGCCGCTGGCACGCGCTTGCCGGCGACGACGGCCATCGCGATGGCAGCATCGAACTCGAAGGGCGCAGGCTGGCAGTGCGCGCGCGCCGCCCGGGCATGGCCTGGTTCGCCTTCGCCGCGCTGTGCGAGGGGCCGCGCGCCGCCGCCGACTACATCGAGATCGCACGCGAGTTCCATACCGTCCTGCTCGGCGGCATCCCGGCGATGGACGCCCGCCACGACGACGCCGCGCGCCGCTTCGTCACCCTGGTCGACGAGTTGTACGACCGCCACGTCAACCTGGTGTGCACCGCCGCCGCCGAGCCGCACGCGCTGTATGCCGGCGAACGCCTCGCCGCCGCGTTCGAGCGCACCGCCTCGCGGCTGGTGGAGATGCGGTCGGCCGACTACCTCGCGCTCGCGCATCGCGGCTGAGCCTTGGCGGTGTGGGCTGCACAGCGGGCCGCTGCCGCGCGGAGTAGCATGCAGTTCTTGCAGGGGAGACCGTCGATGCGCCAGTGGATCCGATCCGTCCCGTTGTCGCTGGCCCTGCTGGCGGGCGCCGGCGTCGCCCTCGCACAGGGCCGGCCCGGGCCGGCCGCGGTAGAGATGCCTCCAGCCCCGCGCCCGGAAGTCGCCGCAGCGGCCGAGCGGCTGCAACCCCGAGTGGTCGCCTGGCGCCGCGACATCCACCAGCACCCCGAACTCGGCAACCGCGAAGTGCGTACCGCCGCGCTGGTCGCCGAGCACCTGCGCGCACTCGGGCTGGAGGACGTGCGCACCGGCATCGCCACCACCGGCGTCACCGCGGTGCTGCGCGGCGGCAGGCCGGGCCCGCGCATCGCACTGCGAGCGGACATGGACGCGCTGCCGGTGACCGAGCGCGCCGACCTGCCGTTCGCGTCGAAGGTCACCACGACGTTCCGCGGCGAAACCACCGGCGTCATGCATGCATGCGGCCACGACGCCCACACCTCGACCCTGATGGGCGTGGCCGAGGCGCTGGCGGCGATGAAGGCGGAGCTTCCGGGCGAGGTGCTCTTCATCTTCCAGCCGGCCGAGGAAGGCCCGCCCGATGGCGAGGAGGGCGGCGCCGAGGAAATGCTGGCGCAGGGCATCTTCAAGGACTTCAGGCCGGACGCGGTGTTCGGCCTGCACGTGTTCAGCACTCTTAACGCCGGCCAGCTCGGTTATCGCAGCGGACCAACGATGGCCGCGTCGGACCGCTTCAACATCGTCATCCAGGGACGGCAGACGCACGGGTCGCGGCCCTGGGGCGGCATCGATCCCATCGTCGCCGCCGCCGACGTCATCGGCACCGCGCAGACCATCGTCAGCCGCCGCCAGAACATCTCCAAGCTGCCGGTGGTCGTGAGCTTCGGCGCGATCAAGGGCGGCATCCGCTACAACATCATCCCCGACAGCGTCGAGCTGGTCGGCACCATCCGCACCTTCGATGAAGGCATGCGCCAGGCGGTGTTCGCCGACCTGAAGAACGTGGCCGAAAAGGTCGCCGCGGCGCACGGCGCGACGGCAGTGGCGCAGGTGCCCGACACCAAGGGCAACCCGGTCACCGTCAACGACCCCGCGCTCACCGCGCGCATGGTGCCGAGCCTGGAGCGCGTGGCCGGCGCGGACAACGTGGTCGCCATGGACCTGACCATGGGCGCGGAGGATTTCTCCTTCTTTGCCCGCGAGGTGCCCGGGTTCTTCTTCTTCGTCGGCGCCACGCCGAAGGGCCAGGATCCAGCGACGGCGCCAAGCAACCATTCGCCGGAATTCTTCCTCGACGAGTCCGCGCTCGACCTCGGCTTGCGCGCCATGTTGCAGGTGGCGCTGGATTACCTGCATGGCGGCAAGGCCGCCGGCTGAGGCCCGCCGCTAGAATGGGGCGATGACGCCTTCGCCCCAGGACTCCGCGCTCGGCCGTGAGGTCGCCTACCCGCGATGCTACGACCCCGCGCTGCTGTTCCCGATCCCGCGCGCGCAGGGGCGCGACGCGCTGGGCATCGCTGCCGCGGCGCTGCCCTTCGTCGGCCACGATCGCTGGCACGCCTACGAACTCGGCTGGCTGGATGCGCGCGGCAAGCCGGCAGTCGCTACCGCCACCTTCACGGTGCCGGCGGATTCACCGCAGCTGGTCGAATCGAAGTCGCTCAAGCTCTACCTCAACTCGCTCAACGGCGAGCGCTTCGAAAGCGCGGCCACTGTGCGCCTGCGCATCGCCGAGGACCTGTCGCGCGCGGCGGGCGCTGCAGTGGCGGTGGAATTCGGGCTGCCTGCCTTCGATAGCGAAACCGATGCCCTCTCGATCGATGGCTGCGAACTCGACCTGGACGCCTGCGACGCCCCCGACCCGGCCTTCCTGGCCTGCGACCCCGGCGGCGTGGCGGAGGAGATCCTGCATTCGGCGCTGCTGAAATCCAACTGTCCCGTGACCGGCCAGCCGGACTGGGCCAGCGTGCGCATCGCCTACCGCGGCCCGCGCATCGACCACGCCGGGTTGCTGCGCTACCTGGTGTCATACCGCGAGCACGCCGAGTTCCACGAGCAGTGCGTGGAACGCATCTTCATCGACCTGCTCGCGCGCTGCCGGCCCGAGCGGCTCTCGGTCGAGGCCCGCTACACCCGCCGCGGCGGGCTCGACATCAACCCCTGGCGGGCCACGCCCGGCCAGCCGGCACCCGCGCCCGGCCGCGACCCGCGCCAGTGACCGCAGCGCCACCCGCGGACGCGATATTTCCTTAACACCGGGCATGGGACGCTGCATGGGTCATCGGCAACAGGAGGCCAGGATGAACAAGCCCAACAAGCCCGGCGATCCCGCGTCGTTGACGCTCGAGCCCAGCCGCGGCGCGGGCGGCGCCGACTTCTCCAAGGTCCGTAGCCGCGCGTCCGGCAGCGCCCAGGGACAACCCACCGCCGATTTCAGCAAGGTGCGCTCTGCCGTCTCCTCGACGGAATCCAGCACCGGTAGCGGCGGTGCGCGCAACCACACTGTGCAGAAGGGCGACACCCTCTCTCACCTTGCCAAGCAGTATTACGGCAAGGCCAGCCAGTGGACGCGCATCTTCGAGGCCAACCGCGACCTGCTCGACGATCCCGACCGGATCCTTCCGGGGCAGGTGCTCAGGATTCCCGATTCCGGGCCTTGAGCGCGCGCCAAGATCCGTCCCATCCCTGACTTCCCACTTCCCCACGGAGTCCACCATGACCCTGCACCCCCTCGCCGCGCTTGTTGCCGCCGGCCTCATCGGCTCGCTCACGCTCGTTGGCTGCAAGAAGGACGAACCGGCCCCGCTGCCGCCTGCGGCCACAACGCCTGGGCCCACTGCACTGCCGCCCGTGTCGTCGCCTGCCGGCGCGGTGACGGTCACCACCGTCGACCTCGGCAACGCCGTCGATGGCAACCGGCGCGTGACCACGCCGATGGCCGCGTTCTCGCGCAACGACACCATCTACGCCTCGGTCGCTACCAGTGCCGCCGATGCCGCCAGTTCGGCCAGCGGCCGGCTGGCCGCGCGCTGGACTTACCAGGACGGTCAGGTGGTCGACGAGCTGAGCCAGGATTTCAACTTCAGCGGCAGCGGCCACACCGTGTTCCAGATCAGCAACCCCGAGCCGTGGCCGGCCGGGACCTACAAGGTCGAGATCCTCCACGACGGCAACGTAGTGCAGACGCGGCAGTTCGAGGTCCGCTAGGCGACAAGATCAACTGCCTGCTGCGGGCTGACGCGTCTGCGTAGCCCGCCTGGGTGCGCCGGCGCGCTCGCCCGCTTCGGCGCCTGACCCGCCCGGCACCCCTGCAACCTTCCTGTCGCACCTGCAGGGGAAGGTTCGTTGTCCTCTTGCGCTGCCTCCGCGTCCGACCGCACGCGCAGCCCGCGTGGCTGCTCTGCTGCACTGACGCGGCCTGACGGCTTCGCACTGTCCCTGCTCGCGTCCAGGCCATCGCGCTTTGCCTCGCCGTGCCGGAACCACGACAATGCAGGGTTCGTGGTCACGATCCAGCGACCGTCGGGGATTCCGCCGCTGCTACCCGAGTCGCCCAGGCGACTGTCGTGCGAGATGCACGCGGCGGATCGCGTCCGACCCTCGGCCGCAGTGATCGCGCAACACCCTCCCCTTCCGCCGCACCAACCGAGCAAGCTCAGCCATGGCCCAGCGCCCGACGATCCTCTACACCCTCACCGACGAAGCGCCGCTGTTGGCCACGGCCTCGCTGCTGCCCATCGTGCGCGCGTTCGCGGCCCAGGCCGGGATCGCGGTCGAGACCCGCGACATCTCGCTGGCCGGGCGCATCCTGGCGCAGTTCCCGGAATGCCTGCGCGACGGCGAACAGGTTGCCGACGACCTCGCCGAACTCGGGCGGCTGGCGACCACGCCCGAAGCCAACATCGTCAAGCTGCCCAACATCAGCGCCTCGCTGCCGCAGCTCAAGGCCGCAATCTCGGAGCTGCAGGCCCAGGGCCACGCCCTGCCCGAGTATCCGGATGAGCCCACCGACGCGGCCGCGCGCGACATCCGCGCGCGCTACGACCGGGTCAAGGGCAGTGCGGTCAACCCGGTGCTGCACGAGGGCAATTCCGACCGCCGCGCGCCGGCCTCGGTCAAGCATTACGCGCGGACCCATCCGCACCGCATGGCCGCCTGGAGCGCCGACAGCCGCTCGCACGTGGCGCACATGACCCACGGCGATTTCTTCGGCAGCGAGCGCTCGCTGACGGTCGATCAGGCCTGCGACGTGCGCATCGAACTGGTCGCTGACGACGGCACGGTGCGCGTGCTCAAGGACCGGGTGTCGCTGCAGGCCGGCGAGATCATCGACGCCGCGACCCTGGACACCCGCGCGCTGGCCGAGTTCATCGATGCCCAGATCGACGATGCCAGGGCCCGGGGCGTGCTGTTCTCGCTGCACCTCAAGGCGACCATGATGAAGGTCTCCGACCCGGTGATCTTCGGGGTCGCGGTCAACCGCTTCTATGCGCCGGTACTGGGCCGTTACGACGACGAACTGATGCAGGCCGGTTTCGATGCCGACAACGGCATCGGCGACCTGTACGCCAAACTGCCGGCGCTGCCCGCCGCGCTGCAGGCCGCGATCCGCGAGGACATCGCCGCGCTCTACCGTGAGCGGCCGGCGCTGGCGATGGTCGACTCCGACAAGGGCATCACCAACCTGCACGTGCCTAGTGATGTCATCGTCGATGCCTCGATGCCGGTGCTGATCCGCGACGGCGGCAGGATGTGGAATGCGGCCGGCGAACTGCAGGACACCAAGGCGGTGATCCCCGACCGCTGCTATTCCGGCATCTACCAGGCGGTGATCGAGGACTGCAAGGCACATGGCGCGTTCGATCCGGCGACCATGGGCAGCGTGCCCAACGTCGGCCTCATGGCGCAGAAAGCCGAGGAGTACGGCAGCCACGACAAGACCTTCCGCGCGCCGGCCGATGGCCGCGTGCGCTTGGGCGATGCCGACGGCCGCGTGCTGCTCGAGCACGACGTGCGCGCCGGCGATCTCTGGCGCATGTGCCAGACCCGCGACGCGGCGATCGGCGACTGGGTCCGGCTGGCGGTCTCGCGTGCGCGGCTCAGCGCGACCCCGGCGGTATTCTGGCTCGCCCCGCAGCGCGCGCACGACGCCCAGGTGATCGCCAAGGTCGAGCGCTATCTGCAGGACCACGACACCCAGGGCCTCGACCTGCGTATCCTGCCGCCGGTCGAGGCCATGCGCCACACGCTGCAGCGCGTGCGTGCCGGGCAGGACACGATCTCGGTCACCGGCAACGTGCTGCGCGACTACCTCACCGACCTGTTCCCGATCCTGGAGCTCGGCACCAGCGCCAAGATGCTGTCGATCGTGCCGTTGATGGCCGGCGGCGGGTTGTTCGAGACCGGCGCCGGTGGCAGCGCACCCAAGCACGTGCAGCAGTTCCTTGCCGAGAACCACCTGCGCTGGGATTCGCTGGGCGAGTTCCTGGCGCTCGCGGCCGCGCTCGAACACATGGCCGACACCACCGGCAACGCGCGCGCGCAGGTGCTGGCCGACGCCCTCGATGCGGCGACCGGCTGCCTGCTCGACAACCGCAAGTCGCCCGCGCGCAAGGTGGGCGAACTGGACAACCGCGGCAGCCACTTCTACCTGGCGATGTACTGGGCACGTGCGCTGGCCGACCAAGACCGGGATCCGGCGCTCAAGGCGGCGGTCCTGCCGCTGGCCGACGCGCTGGCGGCGCAGGAGGCCGAGATCCTGGCCGAACTCAACGCGGCCCAGGGCGCTGCGGTGGACATCGGCGGCTATTACCGGCCCGACCCGGAGCGCATGGCCCATGCGATGCGCCCGAGCGCGGCCTTCAATGCCGCGCTGGGCACCTTGCCCGGGGGGTAATGTAGTGGGCTGGCGCCCCGCAGCCCCGTGGCCTGCTGGCAAGGGCTGCACAACTCGACCAGAATCCTATCGCCCGCCGCACTGGAGACCGCCATGCGCCACCCCCTGCACCTGCTCGTTCCGCTCGCCCTGTCCGCATTGTTGCTGGGTGCCTGTGCCACATCACCCGGCGACGCCGCGCACGCTGCGCTTGACCAAGCCCTCGCCAATCCGGCGCGCTCGCCCGACAACATCGCACGCGACCGGTTCCGCAACCCACGCCAGACGCTGACATTCTTCGGCGTGCGTCCTGACCAAACCGTCATCGAGATCACCCCCGGTGGCGGCTGGTATGCCGAGATCCTGGCACCGTATCTGCGCGGCCAGGGCAGCTATATCGCCGCCGTGGTCGATCCGGGCGCTTACGAGCCGGGCCGCCAGCGCGACTATTACACCAAGGGCAGGGAGGAGCTTCAGGCGAAGTTTGCCGCCGCGCCCGCGCAGTTCGACCGCGCCACAGTCATGGCCTACGACCCGAAGGCGCCGCGCTTCGGCGCACCCGGCACGGCCGATGCGGTGCTGACTTTCCGCAACGTGCACAACTGGCGCAGCGGTGGCCAAGCCGAAGGCATGTTCCGGGGCTTTTTCGACGTACTCAAGTCGGGCGGCACGCTCGGCGTGGTCGAGCACCGCGCCACGCGCGACGTCCCGGCCGACGACAAGTCCGGCTACGTCGGCGAGGCGCAGGTGATCGCGATGGCCGAGGCCGCGGGTTTCCGGCTCGACGGCAAGAGCGAGGTCAATGCCAACCCGCGCGACACCAAGGACCATCCCAATGGGGTCTGGATGCTGCCACCGGTCAAGCGCCACGACCCCGAGGACGCGCAGAAATACCTGTCCATCGGCGAAAGCGACCGGATGACGCTGCGCTTCGCGAAGCCCTGATCCCGTTCCACCTCGCCCTGGCCGCTGTGGTGCCGGCCGGGCATGCAGAAACGCCGGCCCTTGCGGGCCGGCGTTTTTCGTTTCCGCTACCGGTCACCGACATCCGCGGTCGGATGCCTGCCGGTGTGTTGTCAGGCGGGAATCAGTTCTTCGCCTTCATCGCCCATTTGCGGTCGCGCATCAGGTTGTGGTGCTCCTTGACCTTGGGCAGGTAGCTGGTCACGGCCTCCTTGACCGGGCTCGGCACGTCCTTGTCGAGCAACACGTTGTTTAGTGCGCCGAGCATGCGATCCTCGGTTTCCTCAAGTTCGCTGACATAGGCGTAATCGCTGTTGTCGCCGAACTTGGCGCGGACGTCGCCATAGATCTGATGCAGGACGCCGCGGAAGGTGCCGGCCTCGGCTGGGCGTGCGCCTTCGACCTTGACGTCGCGGGACATCGCCCCGACCAGCCCGTTCTTGGAATCGGCCATGCCGTTGAACAGGGTCTTGAGCTGCGGGTTGTCGACCTTGGTGGCGGCATCGCTGTAGAAATCGGCGCTGTCGCGGGTGACGGCGATCAGCTCGTTCAGAGTGTCGATCTTCTGTTCGCGGATGTTGGTATTGGTATTCATGATGTTCATGCTTCTCCTTTGCGGGACGGATCCGCGGCTCGGCCCAAGGCGGGCGGCGCTTGATCCCGAGATTCGAATGGTGATCCTTCGTGTTGCTATCGAACACTGCCATTGTCGCAGACTTCCCGTGATGATCGCGTGTATCTATTTGATTTATAAACTTTTTATGTTCGTCCTCCTGCGACAAGCCAGGGTCAGGCGCGGCGTGACGGCATGCTGATCGCCTTCAACAAGCCCCATGGCGTGCTTTGCCAGTTCACCGACCGCGGCGCGGCGCCGCGGCGCACCTTGGCCGGGTTCGCGCTGCCCGCGGGGGTCTATCCCGCGGGCAGGCTCGACCACGACAGCGAAGGCCTGCTGCTGCTCACCGACGACGGCGCACTGGCGCACCGGATCACCGACCCGCGGCACAAGCTGCCCAAGACCTACTGGGTCCAGGTCGAGGGCGCGCCGACCGCGACGCATCTGGATGCCTTGCGCGCAGGCGTCGTGCTCAAGGATGGCCGGACACGTCCGGCCCGCGCACGGCTGCTCGATGTGGCACCCGGACTCTGGCCGAGGGATCCGCCGGTACGCCAGCGCAAGACGGTGCCGGATGCCTGGATCGAATTGACGATCGCCGAAGGCCGCAACCGGCAGGTTCGACGGATGTCGGCTGCGGTAGGTCTGCCGACCCTGCGCCTGGTGCGCACGGCGATCGGATCCTGCTCGCTGCAGGGCCTAAGTCCGGGTACGTGGCGGGAGGAAGTCAAGCCGCCTGTTGGCCATGCACGCTGAATTGTTCAGCTGGAGGCTTGCTCTGGTCGATTTCGCCGATCAGCGGCGGGCCGGATACGGCGTGGGTTCTGGTAACGTAAGCACGGGATCAATGCGTATTCAGCTTCGTTCGGCGGGTGCCCCATCCGCAGCGAATCGCTGGGCACAGGGCACAAGGACGAGATGACCGCGAACGCCATGGCACCGGGCTGCATCTTGGTGGTCGACGACCAGACGGCGAACCTGCGCGTGGTCAGCACACTGCTGGCCCGCCACGGCCATGAGGTGCTCACCGCTTCCACTGGAGAGGAAGCGCTGGCCATCGCTACCGAGCAGGTCCCGGACCTGATGCTGCTCGACATGATGATGCCCGGCATGGACGGCTTCGCGCTGCTTGGCGAGATCAAGCAGCGCGCGGAACTGTTGCGGGTGCCGGTGGTGTTCCTGACCGCGGCGCAGGATCGCGAACTGCTGCTGCGCGCCTTCGATGCCGGCGCGGTCGACTTCGTGACCAAGCCGTTCATGCCCGAGGAACTGCTGGCGCGGGTCAACGCCCATCTCGGGCTCAAGCTCACCCGCGACCGCCTCGAGCGCGTCGCCCGCGAGCGCCAGGAACTGGTGAACTTGGTCGCGCACGACCTGAAGAACCCGCTGACCAGCGTTCTGTTTGCCAGCGACATTCTGCGCAGTGATGGCGTGCACGCCGAGCGCGTGCCGCGCTACCTGCAGATGATCCACGAGAGCGCGCAGGACGCGCTTGGCTACATCAAGCGCTATCTGGAAACCCAGGCTGACAGCGCGGAGAACAGGCCGTCTGCCGGCGACGCGCCGATGGTCGCCTTGCGAGAGGTGGTGGTCTGGATCGCCGAGCGCTACGAGCTGCAGCTGGAGAGCGGCAACCGCCGGCTGCTGCTGGTCGGCGCCGACTGCAATGGCGTGGTGGCGATGGATGGCCTGGTGTTGCGGCAGGTCGCGGAGAACCTGATCAGAAATGCGATGAAGTACGCCCCCGACAGCGATGTCGAGCTGATCGCCCGCGGCAGTGCGCCGGGTTTCTGGCAATTGCTGGTCGAGGACCGCGGCCCTGGGATCCCGGCGGTCAAGCAGCGCGAACTGTTCAAGCCGTTCACGCGCCTGAGCGACCACGACCCGGAGGTCAACGGCACCTCCAGCGGCCTGGGGCTGTCGCTGGCCAAGCAGATCGTCACCGGCGCCGGCGGCCAGCTCTGGTACGAGGACCGTGACGGTGGAGGCGCCCGCTTCATCGTGGAACTGCCGGAAGCACTCGTCTCGTAAGCCGACGCCTGCGACTCCGCCGGCACCCGTTCAAGCCCGATACGGGCTCCGGCGCGCTCGCACCTAGGCTTTGTTGCCGCTTGCGCACCGCCGGCCGGTGGCAGCGCCATGGCAGCTATTTGCTTATGTACTGGCCTTGGTACTGCGCTTGGCCGTTCTGCGCTTGCGCGGCGCGGCCGTGCCGCGCTTGGCCTCGATCCGGGTCGCCTTGCCCTCGATCGCGCCGTTTTGCGCCTTCTTCTGCTGCCGACGCGCCACGTACCACAGCAGTCCGGCCCCGGCTGCCGCCGCGACCGCCACCGCCGGGTTGCGGCGGATGAAGGTGCCGGCGACGCGGCTGCCGGTCTTGGCCATGGTCAGGGCGGCTCCGGTCTGCAGCCACTTGCCGGCGCCGTCTGGAATGGCGTGCTTGAGGCTGTCGCTAAGCTGGCTGACCAGCTCCAGGGTCTTGTCGGAAACGTTGTCCAAGGTGCGCATGGGGGACTCCTCTTCGTGCGGGGCCGGCCACCGGGCCGGACAAGGACAGCAGTGTCGCGATGCCGCCGTAGAACCCGCGTGAGCGCCGGCGTCGCGCCGGGGTCGCGGGTGTGTTCCGATTCATCGCGCCTTGGCGCGGTGTGTGGCCACGGCATTCCAGGGGTCCTCGGGCCAGGGATGCTTCGGATAGCGCCCCTTCATCTCGCTGCGCACCTCGGGCCGCGCCAAGTGAATCCTTCCGACGCACCGTAATCGATGCCGTCGCCACGGCTTGCGATATTGATTCGCCGAAACACTGTCGCTATTCAGTCCCGCGCCGTTTTACACGATGCGTCGCGACGGCATTCCACGGATCCTCCGGCCACGGATGCTTCGGATAGCGCCCCTTCATCTCCCTACGCACCTCGGGCCAGGTGCGTGCCCAGAAGCTGCCCAAGTCTCGGGTCACCTGTACTGGGCGGCCAGCGGGAGACAGCAGGTGCAACAGCAGCGGCACGCGGCCGTCGGCGATGCACGGCGTGTCAGCCAGACCGAACAGTTCCTGCAGCTTGACCGCGAGCACTGGCGGCGCCGGCGCGCCGGCGGCATCGACCGCGTAGTCGATCGGCCGCGTCATGCCCGATGGCACCGTGATCCGCGCCGGCGCAAGGCGCTCGACATGGCGTAGCGCGTCCCGCTCCAGCAGCGTCTGCAGCGCCGCCGACAGCTCCCCGGACGCCAGCGCATCGAGCCGGGTCTTGCCGAAGAAGGCCGGCGACAGCCACTGCTCGAGCGTCGCCAGCAGCGCCGCGTCCGACAGCGCAGGCAGGCACAGTTCCGGCATCCATGCGCGCAGCGACTGCACCCGCGCGCGCCACTGCCGCAGGCCCTGGGTCCATGGCAGCGTCTCCAGCCCGAGCGCGCGCACCGCCGCGGTC
>JALZMP010000064.1 GCA_030858145.1 Pseudomonadota bacterium | reverse complement strand
CGGCGCGGGCCGCGGACGCTGCGGTGCGCACGCCGTCGCCGGTGAAGCCTCGACGTGAGCCGGGAAAGGTGCAGACTGCGCCTGCAGCGGCGACGGCGGCAGTGTCATCAAGGCCGGATGCATCTGTGGCGGACGCACAGGATGCACCGGGTGCGCCGGCCGCGCCCCGCGACCTCGACCCCGAGGCCTGGCTGGAGCTCGTCGCCCGGCTCGCCCTGCGCGGCCCGGCGCGGGAACTGACCGCGCATGCCGGTTTTCTCGCTTATGCCGACGGCCAGCTCCGGCTGTCGCTGCCGGCGTCCGACGACCACCTCAAGGCGCCGTTTCTGGTCCAGCAACTGGCCGACGCGCTGGCCGCGCAGTGGGGACAGGCGCCGCAGATCCGGTTCGAGGCAGTGCAGGCCGAGGCAGCGGAGACCCTGCATGGCCGCAGCGCGCGCGCGCGTGATGTCCGCCAGCACGAGGCCGAGCACGCCTTCCTCGCCGACCCGCAGGTCAAGCGGCTGATGTCTCAGCAGGGCGCGAAACTGGTGCCCGACTCGATCCGCCCGCGCGAGGACTCCTGAGCCGCCGGGCACACCGGGGATGGATGCGTCCGGACCCGCCACGACATGACACCCCGTCCCACCACACGAGAACCCACATGCGCGGAAACATCGCCCAACTCATGCAGCAGGCGCAGAAGATGCAGGAAGACCTGCAGCGCGCCCAGGAAGAACTCGCCAACATCGAGGTCACCGGCAGCGCCGGCGGCGGCATGGTCAGCGTCACCCTGACCGGTCGCAAGGAATGCCGCAAGGTGCGCATCGACCCCGGCGTGCTGACGGATCCGGAGATGGTAGAGGACCTGGTCGCTGCCGCGTTCAATGATGCCTCCAACAAGGTCGACCAGGCGTCGCAGGAGAAACTCGGGGCGGCCACCGCCGGCATGGCGCTGCCGCCGGGGATGAAGCTGCCGGGGGTTTTCTGATGCGGATTATGTGGCGTCCTGCCGCCACATCCGCGTCGCGCGCGAAATCTCGGTTTCCGCCCGCGACCGTGCCGCGCCTGCGGCGCAGCACGTGCGTACATGCACGTGCGCCCAGACCTCGCTCGTATCGATGAGCTCGCTGCTCGAACAATTGATAGAGGCCTTCCGCGTGCTGCCTGGCGTCGGCCAGAAGACCGCCCAGCGCATGGCCTACCACGTGCTCGAGCGCGAGCGCGACGGCGGCGTGCGGCTGGCGCGGCTCCTGGGCGAGGCGATGGAACGCATCGGCCACTGCGCGCGTTGCCGCGACTTCAGCGAGAGCGCGCTATGCGCCACCTGCGCCAGTGCCGCGCGCGACGCCCACCTGCTGTGCGCGGTGGAGTCGCCGGCCGACCGCCTCGCCATCGAGCAGGCCACCGGCTACCGCGGCCTTTACTTCGTGCTGCAGGGGCGGCTGAGCCCGCTCGACGGCATCGGCCCGCGCGAACTCGGCCTGGAACGCTTGGCGGAGCGGATGTCCGAAGGCGAGGTGCAGGAGCTGATCATCGCCACCAATCCCACCGTCGAAGGCGAGGCCACCGCGCATTACCTCGCGCAGCTGGCGCGCCAGCACGGCGTGCGCCCCAGTCGCCTGGCCCACGGCGTGCCGCTGGGCGGCGAGCTGGAATACATCGACCGCGGCACCCTGTCGCACGCCTTCGTCAGCCGCGGCGAGATGCCTTGAGGGCCCTTCCCATGGACACGATCTTCCACCGCATCATCCGCCGCGAGATCCCGGCCGACATCGTCTACGAGGACGAACACCTGATCGCCTTCCGCGACATCGCGCCGCAGGCGCCGGTGCACGTGCTGTTCGTACCCAAGACCGACATCGCCACTCTCGATGACCTCGACCACGACCAGCCCGAACTGGTCGGCCGCCTCGTCACCGCCGCCGCGCGCTACGCCCGCGGGCAGGGGCTGGCGAAGGACGGATACCGACTCGTCATCAACTGCAATGAGCACGGTGGCCAGACTGTGTTCCAGCTGCACCTGCACCTGCTGGCCGGCGCGCCGCTGGGGCGCTTCGGGACCAGCCGGGATACGTGATCGTGGTGCCAAATGGCGACACTCGATCCCTGCGCGCCTACGCAGAGGACCGGCGTTGCCTGCGCGACCGGCGCGGGCTTCGCAATGGGTCGTGGATGCCTCCCCTTACCAGTACCCCCACCACGGCCACGGCGCTGGCCGGGTGACGAGGTTGATGCGGTCGCGTACCGGCCACAGGTAGACGACATCGGCGGCGACCCGCGGAAAGCGGTAGTCGTAGCCGCCGATCTGGCGGTTCTCGTAGCCTTCGATGCGGCCGGTGAAGGTCACCTCGCGGTTGCGCTCGAACACCGCCGGATCGTAGAAGCCGGTGCGGCAGGCGATGAAGCGGCCGCCGGTGTCGTCGGAGGCCCAGTACGGGCGCCCGTAGACGTCGAGCCGGGTCGACACCATTTCGAAGCAGGTGGCATTGGGCTTGGGCTCGACCTGCACGATGCGCCCGCCCCAGCGCACCGCGGCGCCGGTGCGGTCGGCGACCACGGAGTCGCGCGGGGTCAGGGGCATGAATTCGCCCTGCAGCGGCCGCGGCTGCGAGGCACAGGCGGCGAGCAGGGCGCTGGCGATGGCGGCCGCGGCAACGAGGAAACGGGATCTCATCGGGGCTCTCCGGAGGTTCGGCTGGCGGATGGGCAGGGTCGGTGCGCACGCAACGCGCGGACGAGCGCAGTCGGGTCGAGCCTGCCATCCGCCGGGTGAGCGTAGCGCCAATCCTCGAACCGTGCAGCCAGCGCAGCCAGGGCGGAGGACTGTGGCCGGGACACGGCGACCCGCCGGGCCCAGTCGCCGGCGGTTTCGTACGCCGCACGACCCAGGCCGAGCCGTGCGTAGCGCCGGCCCAGTTGGTGCCATGCGCGCAGGACCCGGTCGCGTTCGCGCTCGCCGCGCGCGCTCAGCCACAACATCCATGCCAGTGCCAGGCCGCCGGCCAGCGCGAACACGCCGATCAGCTGGCGCGAGTCGACTTCGTCGATGCCGAAAGGCTGCAGCAGCCGCTGCTGGCGCGCCGCGTCGAAGCCGAGCATGAAATCGTTCCAGCCGCGGCGCAGCCAGTCGCCCATGTCCCGGATCGGCGCGTGACCGCGCCCGGCGCCGGCCGCCCCGCGATTTCCGAGCGTGTCATAGATGCGCTCGGGCGCGACCGCGGCCGTCGGGTCGACCCGGACCCAGCCACGCCCTTCCAGCCAGACCTCGGCCCAGGCATGCGCATCGGAGCGCAGCACCAGCCAATAGCCGCCATAGGCGTTGCGGCTGCCGCCGACGTAACCGGTGACCACGCGCGCGGGGATGCCCGCGGCGCGCATCAGCACCACGAAGGCGGAGCTGAAGTGTTCGCAGAAGCCGGCCTGCTGGTCGAACAGGAACTCGTCGACCGAATGGCGGCCCAGCAGCGGCGTCTCCAGGGTGTAGGCGAATTGGTCGCGGATCCATTGCATGGCGTGGTCGATGATGGCGGCATCGCCTGCCGTGCCGTGACCGGCTTGCGCACGCCATTGGCGGGCGAGTGCCAGCGTGCGCGGGTTGTAACCCTCCGGAAGCCGCACTGCGAGCTGTCGCAGGGTGATCTTCAGCTGTGGCTCGAAGGCCTGGGGCGTGGCCGAGCGCATCCGCCAGCGGCTGAGGTTCGACAGCGGTCTGGCCACGAACAGGCCGTGGTCAAGCGATCGCTCCACGCCTTCGGGCGTGGTCAGTGGCAGCTCGAGTGCCACCAGCTGGCGGCGATCGGTGGGTTCGAGTTCGAGTTCGTACTCGAAGCGCTGGTTGCCGGGCACCACCTCGGCCGCAGGCAGGTTGCGTAACCAGCCGGATTGGGTCCAGCTGCGGCCGTCGAAATCCGACAGCACCGGGCCGCGCCAGTACATGTCCTCGCGGCGTGGCTCAGGCCCGACGAACGTCGCCCGCAATGCCGGGCGGTCGTCGGTGAGGATGTCGATCCATTCCCCGGGACTCATCCGGTCGGACAGGCCCGGCCTTGCGAGGGCGCGCTCGGGGACGCCCCACAAGGGCGACGCGATGCGCGGGAACAGCCAGAACGCGGCCAGTGCCAGCGGCAGCCCAACCGCGAGCAGCCGCGCGACGGTGGTCAAGCGCTGCCAGCCCCCGCGTCCGTGCAAAACCCCGTCGAGTCCTAAGGACTGCTCGGACAGTCGCAGCAGGGCCATCAGCGCCAACACCGTGCCGACCAGCCCCAGCAGCAGGGACATCGGCCCCTGGTCGAGCAGGAAGGTGGCGAACGGCGCGAACAGCGCGAACCCGAGCAGGCTGCGCCCGTCGCGCAGGCTGCGCAGCTCCACCGGCTTGATCGCCAGCATCGCCGCCAGCAGAGCGCTACCGGTGTCGCGGCCGATGCGGAAATCCGCGCCCGACAGCACCAGGCCGAAGACGCCCAGCGCCAGCAACAGGCGCAGCCAGCCTGGCACCCGGAGCCGCCAGGTCAGCGCCATGACCAAGATGGCGATGGCGCCGATCCCAAGCCCCATGCCTTGTGGCAACTGCAGCAGCAGCGGCAGCAGGCAGGCGGC
>JALZMP010000063.1 GCA_030858145.1 Pseudomonadota bacterium | reverse complement strand
CCTTCGGGATGAGCGAGCTGGTGATCGGCCTGACCGTGGTCGCCATCGGCACCTCGCTGCCGGAGCTGGCCACCTCGATCCTCGCCGCGCTGCGCGGCCAGCGCGACCTGGCGGTCGGCAACATCGTCGGCAGCAGCATCTTCAACCTGCTGCTGGTGCTCGGCGCCACCGCGGCGATCGCGCCCGGCGGCATTCCGGTCGGGCCGGGCGTGCTCGGCTTCGACCTGCCGGTGATGACCGCGGTCGCCGTCGCCTGCCTGCCGATCTTCTTCACCGGCCACTGCATCGCACGCTGGGAAGGCGCGCTGTTCCTCGGCTATTACGTCGCCTACACCGCCTACCTGCTGCTCGACAGCGCCGGCCACGACGCGCTGCCGATGTACAGCCTGGTGATGATGGCCTTCGTCGTGCCGCTGACCATGGTGACCCTGCTGGTGGTGACGGTGCGCGCGTGGCAGCAGCGGCGGCAGCGCACGGCGGGGGGCAAAGCCTCCTGAAGGCAGGCACGATCCTGCGCCGCGGCGGAAGCTACGCCGTGCGCAACGCCGACGCTCTGCTGCCATTAGAATCGAGCGCTTCCGCAGGTTAGGGAACCGCGATCGTGAAACTGCTCGTCATCGGCGCCGGCGGGCGCGAGCACGCGCTGGCCTGGAAGCTGGCACAGTCGCCGCGGGTGACCGAGGTGCTGGTCGCGCCCGGCAACGCCGGCACCGCGCACGAGGACAAGTGCCGCAACGTCGCCGTGGCCGCCACCGACTTCGACGCGCTGCTGGCACTGGCGCGTGACGAGCACGTGGACCTGACCGTGGTCGGGCCGGAACAGCCGCTGGTCGCGGGCGTGGTCGACCGTTTCCGCGCCGAGGGCCTGCGCATCTTCGGGCCGACCGCTGCCGCCGCGCGGCTGGAGGGCAGCAAGGCCTACGCCAAGGACTTCCTCGCCCGCCACGGCATTCCCACTGCACGCTACGCCGTGCACCACAAGCTCGACGCCGCGTTGGCCTACCTCCATGCGCAAGGCGCGCCGGTCGTGATCAAGGCCGACGGCCTGGCTGCGGGCAAGGGCGTCGTGGTGGCGATGACACTCGACGAAGCGGAAACCGCATTGCGCGACATGCTCGCCGGCAATGCCTTTGGCGCCGCCGGCGCGCGGGTGGTGATCGAGGAGTACCTCATTGGGGAGGAGGCGAGCTTCATTTCCATCGTCGACGGCGCGACGGCCCTGCCAATGGCGACATCGCAGGACCACAAGCGCGTCGGCGACGGCGACACCGGCCCCAACACCGGCGGCATGGGCGCGTATTCGCCTGCTCCCGTGGTCACGCCCGAGGTGCATGCGCGGGTGATGCGCGAGGTGGTCGAACCCACCGTGCGCGGCATGGCGGCGGACAGCAGTCCGTTTACCGGCTTCCTCTACGCCGGCCTGATGATCGACAAGGCCGGCGCACCGAAGGTGATCGAATTCAACGTGCGCTTCGGCGACCCCGAAACCCAGCCGGTGCTGATGCGCCTGCAGTCCGACCTGCTCGACCTGATCGAGGCCGCGGTCGACGGCAGCCTTTCCGGCCGCCAGGCGCAGTGGGACCCCCGCCCCGCGCTGGGCGTGGTGATGGCGGCGCAAGGCTATCCAGCCGCCCCGCGCACCGGCGACGTCATCAACACCTGGGACGTCCCCGACGTGAGCGACACCAAGGTGTTCCACGCCGGCACCCGGCTCGAAGGCGAACACGCCGTCACCGCCGGCGGCCGCGTGCTGTGCGTGACCGCGCTGGGCGACACCGTGGCCGAGGCGCAGCAGCGGGCGTATGCGGAGGTGGCCGGGATCTCATGGCCGGGGGAGTTCCACCGGCACGACATCGGGTGGCGGGCGATCGGGCGGACACCCTCGGAGCGCTGATCGGCGGGGCACAGATGGTGGCCCTGGCCGCAGGCGAGACCAGCGAGGCCGACTTCGCCGCGTGGCTGCGCGGGCACCTGCCGATGCGGCCCAGCGGCGCGGTGAACGAACCGCGGGCGCACTTCGGGCGCTGACGCGTCCGGTAGGCCCGGGCCGTGGAGAACGGCGGGCGATCCGCCACTCGACCCCGACCCGGA
>JALZMP010000061.1 GCA_030858145.1 Pseudomonadota bacterium | reverse complement strand
AGGGTGGGGTCTGGAGGTTTGCCGGTTTCAGGGGGGCGGACCGGCCGGAGAATGGCGTCTTTCCTGGCGGAGAGGGTGGGATTCGAACCCACGGTACGGTTACCCGTACGCCTGATTTCGAGTCAGGTACATTCGACCACTCTGCCACCTCTCCGGTGGGTTACGATCCTGGCGGGCCGCAACGGGACGCCATGATACGGGCCGCAGCAAGGCCGGACAAGGCGCCCGCGGTAGACTAGCGGTAGTTCCTTCCCAGGGTCGCAGCCCATGTCCGAAATCTCCGTGCCGGTGTCCTTCGGCGAGCTGCTCGACAAGATCGCGATCCTGCAGATCAAGTCGGAGCGCATGTCCGATGCCGCCAAGCTGGCCAATGTCCGCAATGAACTGTCGGCGCTGGAGCGGACCTGGATGGTTCACCCCGCGGCCGCAAACGATCCCGGGGCGGGTTCCGGACCGGGCCTGGCGAAGTTGCGCGCGGAATTGAAGGCGGTCAACGAGCGCCTGTGGGAGATCGAGGACGACATCCGCGCCAAGGAGCAGGCCCAGGCCTTCGACGACGAGTTCGTCAGGCTCGCACGCAGCGTGTATTTCGAGAATGACGAGCGCGCGCGGCTGAAGAAGGAGATCAACGTGGCGCTGGGCTCGAGTTACATCGAGGAAAAGTCCTACCAGGACTACCGGAGCGATGCCGGGGCGTAGGGTGGGCCGAAGTCCGCACTAGCCAGGGTGGGACGCGTGTCGGGCGGCGTAACGTTCGAAGGCCGCGACCGCGTCCTCGATCGTCACCAGGTCCATGACTCCGGCGAATTCGATCTTGCTGCCCCACTTCAGCGCCGAAGCCGGCTTGCCGAGGTACTTCCGCGCGGCCTCGTCATAGCGGTCGACGCAGTAGTGGCGGTCCGAGTACGGTCCGCTGCGCGCGGGGTTGCTGGCGGCGTGCAGGCCGAGCACTTTGCGGCCCATGGCGTTGGCGATGTGCATCGGCCCGGAGTCCGGCGTCACCACCAGGTCGGCGCGTTCGAGCAGTGCAGGCAGCTGCTTCAGCGTGTCCTTGCCGACCAGGTCCAGCGCAGGCGCGTGCATCGCGGCGAGGATGGCGTCGGCGGTGCGACGCTCCAGCGCGCTGCGGCCACCGCAAAGCACCACCCGCCAGCCGCGCTCGACAGCGTGGTCGGCGAGCGCGGCATGGCGTTCGGGACGCCAGTTGCGCTGCACGTGGCTGGCGCACGGCGAGACCAGAAGCGTCGGCGTGCCGTCGTCGGGCCATTGCGTGCGCGCCCAGGCGCGGGCGTCCTCGGGGACCGGCAACTCCCAGATGACGTCGGTCTGGCGCAGGCCCAGCGGCTCGCAGAAGCTGCCGATGGCGTCGAGCACATGGATGCCCGGTCGGTCCGCGATGCGCTCGTTGACGAACAGGCCGTGCAGATCCTTCGAACGCGCACGGTCGTAGCCGATCCGTCGCCGTGCCGGGAGGAAGGCAGACAGCAGGTTGGCGCGCGCCGCGACCTGCATCTGCAGCAGGGCGTCGAAACGCTGGCCGGCCAATCGCCGGCGCAGCGCGCGCATCCCGGCCAGCCCGGCCTGCTTGTCGTAGACGACGAACTCGACACCGGGCAGGCCTTCCAGCAGCCGCTGCTCGGCCTTGCCGATCACCCAGGTCAGTGCAATCCCGGGCCAGGCGCGTTGCAGGGTACGGACAAGGGGCACGACATGGGTGACGTCACCCAGTGCCGACAGCCGCAGCAGGCAGATCGAGCGGGGCGTGTCCGGCGATGCGGGGGCGTGCTTCAAGCTTGCTAGACTCGTTGTATGGTCGCGTTCGATGCCACGGAAAGCCTGACGCCGTACCGCGACGCGGGGGGTGAAGGGGCGATTCTGTTCGACGCCTCGCAACTGCGGCAAGTCGACCCGCGCTGGTTCGACCCCGCGCAGTGGGGCGAGCGCGCGCAACCGGTGCAGGGCAGTGGCCGCGGTGGTGCATGGTTCATCGACGCCGCGCACGGCCCTTGCGTGCTGCGCGAGTATCGCAGGGGCGGCTGGGCGGCGTCGTTCAGCCAGGACCGCCACCTCTGGCGCGGCATCAACCAGGTCCGCAGCTTCGCCGAGTTCCGCCTGCTGCGCGCGCTGCTGCGCAAGGGACTGCCGGTGCCGCATCCCATCGCTGCATGCTATGCGCGCCGCGGCATGGGCTACCGGGCCTCGATCCTGCTCGCGCGCATCATCGACGTGCAGACCTTTGCCGACCTCGTCGCACTCTCGCCCGGGGAGGCGCCCTGGGAGGGCGCGGGCCGCCTGGTCGCGCGCTTCCATCGCGCCGGGCTCGACCACGCCGACCTCAATGCCCACAACCTGCTGTTCGATGCCGCTGGTGAGGGATGGCTGATCGACCTCGATCGCAGCGTGTTGCGCATCCCGGAGACCGCCTGGCGCGAGGGCAACCTGGCGCGGCTCAAGCGCTCGCTGCTCAAGCTGCGCGGCGCGCGTGCCATGGGCGAGGTCGAGGGCGATTTCAAACGCCTGCGCAAGGCCTACGACGATGTCTGGGCCAAGGGCTACTGAGGTGGGCTGGTCGCTGCGCTTCCAAGGGGTTGGCAATGCCTTTGCGGTCGAGCTCGGCTCGGCGATGGCGACCATCGAACGTGACGGCGCGCCCTGGCTGACCCTCGACTGCGGGGCTGAAGGGCTGACGGCCTATCTCGCGAACTACGACGCGCCGCCGCCGGCGCTGTTCATCACCCATACCCATCTCGACCACGTGTCGGGGTTCGAGCGCCTGTTCGTCGCAAACTATTTCGATCCCGCGCGCCGCGGCCGCACCCCGATCTACGTGCCTGCCACCGTGCTGCCCCTGCTGCACCAGCGCGTCGGCGACCATCCCAATGCCCTGGCCGAGGGCGGGGCCAACTTCTGGGATGCGTTCCATGTGATTCCCGTGGGCGATGCGTTCTGGCACGAGGGCGTGCGGCTGGAGACCTTCGCCGTGCGCCACCACTGGCCGAACACCGCCTACGGCCTGCGCCTGCGCGGCAGCCTGGTCTGGACCGGCGACACGCGCCCGATCGGCGAGCTGCTGCGTGTGCATGCCGATGCCGACGAGGTCATCGCGCACGACTGCGGGTTGCAGGGCAACCCCTCGCACAGCGGCCTCGACGACCTCCAGCGAGAGTATCCACCGGAGCTGCTGCGGCGCTGCGTGCTCTACCACTACGGCAGCCAGGCCGATGGCGACGCCATGCAGGCACGCGGCTACCACGTCGCGCGCCAGGGCGAGGTGCTGCCGTTGCCGGATCCGAGACCGCTGGCGGTCGACGTGACATGAGCGCGCTGCCGCAAGCACTTGCCGCGCCATTGGCGTCGCCGCGGGACAGGCTGGGCCGCCCGCTGCGCGACCTGCGGCTGTCGGTGATCGAGGCGTGCAACTTCCGCTGCCCGTACTGCATGCCGGCCGACCGGCTGGATGACGAGCACGGCCTGGACGCGTCGGCACGGCTGAGTTTCGACGAGATCGAGACCCTGGTCCGCGGCTTCGTTCGCAATGGCGTGCGCAAGCTGCGCCTGACCGGCGGCGAGCCGCTGCTGCGCAAGCGTTTGCCGGAACTGATCGATCGACTGGCACGGATCGACGGGCTGGACGACATCGCCCTGACCAGCAACGGCGCGCTGCTCGCGGCGCAGGCGCTCGCGCTGCATGCGGCCGGGCTGCGTCGGATCACGGTCAGTCTCGACGCACTCGACCCCGTACTGTTCCGCACGCTCTCCGGCGGCCGCGGCGAGGTCGCCGACGTGCTTGCCGGCATCGATGCCGCGCGCGCCGCCGGCTTCGCTCCGGTCAAGCTCAATTGCGTGGTCCAGCGCGGTGTCAACGACAACCAGGTGCTGCCCCTGGTGCAGTACGCGCGCGATGGCGGCCACTTGCTGCGCTTCATCGAATACATGGACGTCGGCACCTGCAACGGCTGGGACGCCGCCCGCGTGGTGCCCTCGGCCGAGCTGCGCGAGCGCATCCATGCGCGCTGGCCGCTGCGTCCGCTGCAGTGCAACTACCGTGGCGAAGTCGCCGTGCGTCATGCCTTCGTCGATGGCCGCGGCGAAATCGGTTTTGTCAGTTCGGTCAGCGCCCCGTTCTGCGGTGACTGCCACCGCGCCCGCGTGTCTGCCGACGGCACCCTCTACACCTGCCTGTTCGCCGGCGCGGGCACGCCGCTGCGGCCGCTGCTGGCGCAGGGCGAGGCGGTTCTGGCAGAGCATGTCGCCGGCCTCTGGTCGCGGCGCGGCGACCGCTACAGCGAGTTGCGCGGCAGCGCGCACGCGCCACGCAAGCATGTCGAGATGTTCCTCGTCGGCGGGTGAGCAGCCGAGCTTGCGAACCACCGGTTGACGCGGCTGCGAAGGTCCGGCCATGGCTGAGGCCAGGTCGATTGCGCGGCGCTGCCTCGGGCATGGGCTGAATGCCCTGTGCGCAGCAAGGGGCAAGACATGCCACATAAAGCAGCCATGAAGCGCGCAGCAAAGCGGCTCTCGCACCTCGATGCCGACGGCAATCCAGCGATGGTCGACGTCTCGGCGCAGGCGGCCACGGCGCGTGCCGCGACCGCGGAGTGCCGGGTGCGGTTTCCGGCCGCCGTCGCCCAGCAGTTGCAGGGCAGCGGCCTGCGCAGCGCCAAGGGCGGGATCGTGGAGACGGCGGTGATCGCCGGCACCATGGCGGTCAAGCGCACCCACGAGCTGATCCCGTTCTGCCACCCGCTGCCGATCGACGCCGTGCGCATCGGCATCGCCTGGCACGATGCGCGCAGCCTGCGCATCGAATGCACCGTAAAGACCGTGCACCGAACCGGCGTGGAGATGGAGGCCTTGACCGGGGCCACGGTCGCCGCGCTGACGGTATACGACATGTGCAAGGCCCTGTCGCATGCGATCGTGCTGGGGCCGGCGAAGCTGCTGGGCAAGCGCGGCGGCAGGCGCGATTTCGGCGGCACGGCCTGATGGTGCGGGTGACACTGCTGTATTTCGCGAGCCTGCGCGACGCTGCCGGCATGGCCAGCGAATCCGTGGACACCGATGCGCGCGACCTGCGGGCGCTCTACCGCGAGGCGCAGGCGCGCCACGGCCTGCCATTGCCCTGCACGCGGGTGCGGGTGGCGGTGGGCACCGAGTTCGCGTCCTGGGATGACACGGTGGTGCACGGTATCGAGGTGGCATTCCTGCCGCCGGTCTCCGGGGGATGAGCATGCCGCCTCCCGCTTTCCTGATTGCCGAGGCGCCGTTTGCGGTGGCCGACCTGCAAGCGAGCCTGGAGGACCCGCATGCGGGCGCCTGCGTGACCTTCGAGGGCCGCGTTCGGGACCACCACCAGGGGCGCGCGGTGGCCGGCCTGCGCTACGAGGCCCATGCCGCGCTGGCCGATGCCGAGGGCGCACGGATCGTGGCCGATGCGCTATTGCGCTTCGACTGCGTCTACGCGCGCTGCGTGCACCGCAGCGGCGTGCTGGTCGTCGGCGAGCTGGCGGTGTGGGTCGGCGTCTCGGCCGCGCATCGCGACGCGGCCTTCGCGGCCTGCCGCCATATCATCGACGAGGTCAAGGCGCGGGTGCCGATCTGGAAGCACGAGCGCTACGCTGACGGCGACGCCGGCTGGGTACATGCCCTGGGAGAGGACACATGAGAATTGCCGGAATGACCGCCGTGCTGGTCACGCTAGCCGTCACGCCGGCGTTTGCGCAACACGAACTGCTGGTCGGCAACAAGTCCGCCGACACGGTGTGGCGGCTGAGCCTGGACGACGGCCGCCGGCTCGGCGAGGTGGCCAGCGGCGAGGGTCCGCATGAGATCGCGGTGTCACCCAACGGTGACATCGCCCTGGTGACCGACTACGGGCGGCGAGAGGCCGGAAATTCACTGACCGTGGTCGAGCTCGCCAACAGCAGGGCGCAGGCCGGCATCGACCTGGGCGATCATCGCCGCCCGCATGGCGCGCGCTTCCTGGCGGACGGCCGGCGGGCGCTGGTGACCAGCGAGCACAGCGGTAAGCTGTTGGTGGTCGATGTCGCGGCACGGCAAGTCGAGCGCGCGATCGAGGTCGGCGCGGGCACCGCGCACATGGTGGCGCTGTCGCGCGACGGCGCCATGGCCTACGTCAGCAAGATCGCCGCCGGTACGGTCAGCCGGATCGACCTCGACCGGGGCGAGAAGACCCACGAGCGCCCGGCCGGCACGGGTGCCGAAGGCATCGAGGTCGCCGCCGACGGCACGGTGTGGGTGACCAATCGCGCAGATGACACGGTCACGGTCCACGATCCCGACACCCTGGCCGTCCGTCACACCCTGGCGAGCGAAGGCTTCCCGATCCGGATCGTGTTCACCGCCGACGACCGCCATGCCCTGGTGACCAACGCCCGTGCCGCGACCCTGGCCGTGTTCGACGCCGCCAGCCGCGAGCGCGTCGCCACCGTGCCATTGGCGCCGGAAGGTGCCCAATACAAGCAGACGCTGCTCGGCCGCGACGCGCTGCCCATCGGCGTGATCGCAGACCCCTGCCGGCCGCGGGCCTACGTGGCGATCAGCGGCGCGGACCTGGTCGCGGTGATCGACACCCAGGCATGGACCGTGGTCGACCACTGGCAGACCGGACGCGAGCCGGATGCGCTGGCGTTGAGCGGCCGATCCTGCGGGTGAATGTGCGCTCCGGGCCACCTGTTTCGCCATCGATGGCAGCGGCGCCAAAATGGCGATGGCCCTGCCGACTGGCCTCGGCGCCCGCGTCGATCGATACCGTTGCTGCCTTCCGGCCCTGGCGGGATTTTCGATCTAGCGTCGCGAGGGGCCGACAGGACCACCATAGACATTGCGCTCGTTTCGCGACGCGCAGAAAACTGGCGGAGAGAGGGGGATTCGAACCCCCGAAGCGCGGTTTAGACGCTTACACACTTTCCAGGCGTGCTCCTTCAACCACTCGGACACCTCTCCGGAACTGGAACGCGCCGCGGGGACTTCGGGGCGCCCATGCGGGCGGAGACCGCTTGCGCAAGGGCAGTCATTCTAGCCGCCGCGCGGGACGCGGACAAGGAAGACCGTCGCGGCGCGGCGGGCGTACGCGGGCACCACCACCAGCCCGGTGACCACTTTCCAGGGCGCGCGGCGGCGCGTTGATCATCCGGACGGGCAAATTTCGTCGCGGCGCGGCAGAATGGACGCCATGTCCTACCTCGTCCTCGCCCGCAAGTGGCGTCCGAAGCGTTTCGCCGAGCTGGTGGGCCAGGAGCACGTGGTCCGCGCGCTGACCAATGCGCTGGATTCCGGCCGCGTGCACCATGCCTTCCTGTTCACCGGCACCCGCGGGGTCGGCAAGACCACCATCGCGCGGATCTTCGCCAAGTCGCTGAACTGCGAGCAGGGCACCTCGGCCGAGCCCTGCGGCGAATGCGCCACCTGCCTCGCGATCGACGCCGGCCGCTTCATCGACCTGCTGGAGATCGACGCCGCCAGCAACACCGGCGTCGACGACGTCCGCGAGCTGATCGACAACGCCCAGTACATGCCCTCGCGCGGGCGGGTGAAGGTCTACCTGATCGACGAGGTGCACATGCTGTCGAAATCGGCGTTCAACGCGCTGCTCAAGACGCTGGAGGAGCCGCCGGGCCACGTCAAGTTCCTGCTCGCCACCACCGACCCGCAAAAGCTGCCGGTGACGGTGCTGTCGCGCTGCCTGCAGTTCAACCTGAAGCGGTTGGACGAGGCACAGATCGGCGGCCAGATCGCGATGATTCTGGACGCCGAGGGCATCGCCATCGAGCCCGGTGCGATCCGCCAGCTGGCCAAGGCGGCTGATGGCAGCCTGCGCGACGGCCTCTCGCTGCTCGACCAGGCGATTGCCTACACCGGCGCCGACAACGGCAGCGGTGCGCTGACCGACGTTGCGCTCACCGCCATGCTCGGCACCGTCGACCGCACCCGCGTCGGCGAGCTGCTCACTGCGCTGCAGGCCGGCGACGGTGCGCATCTGCTGCAGGAGGTCGAGGCCCTGGCCGGGTTCTCGCCGGACTGGGCGGGCGTGCTCGACGCGCTGGCCGAGGCGTTGCACCGGGTGCAGGTCAAGCAGCTGGTGCCCGACTGCGGTATCGAGGGTGACGGCATCGACGTCGAGTCGCTGGCCGCCAGTCTGCGCCCCGAGGTGGTGCAGTTGTGGTACCAGATGGCGCTGCACGGCCGCCGCGACCTGCCGCTGGCGCCCAGCCCACGTGCCGGATTCGAGATGTGCGTGTTGCGGATGCTGGCGTTCCGTCCGCTGCAAGGCGCGCAGGCCGATGCCGGCGCGGTGGCCAGCGCCACCC
>JALZMP010000041.1 GCA_030858145.1 Pseudomonadota bacterium | reverse complement strand
GTCATCGCGGCGAGCGAGTCACGCGGGGGGATGGTGCCCGGGAGAGGACTCGAACCTCCACGGAGTTGCCCCCGCTAGCACCTGAAGCTAGTGCGTCTACCAATTCCGCCACCCGGGCGGGTGCAGGGCGCGTATGGTGCGTGGGGCGGTGGATGATGTCAACGCCTGCGCGCTCGCGGCGTGGCGGGGCAGGCGTGTACCATCACGCCAATGGCAAAAACTCCCAGCAAGCGCGGCAGCGGCCGCGGCAAGACCGGCGGTGGCGAATCCGCATCCCCTACGAAGAGAGGCGGCGAGAAAGCGCCCGCGCAGCGCGGCCAGCCCGCCAAATCCGGCAAGGCCGCGGCCGCGAACAAGCCCGCCAGACAGGAAAAACCTGCCGCTCCGGCAAGGTCCGGCAAGCCGGCGCCGACGCCCGGATGGATGCCGGACTTCATCACCCGCGGGGCATCGGGCGACACGCAAGTCCCGAAGGGAGGTCGCCCGGGCGGCAAGGACACGCCCCAGGGCAAGGACAAGGGTGCGAGCGGTAACCAGCCTGCAGCCAAGGGCGAGCGCAAGGGCAGGCCGGGACGCGGCGGTCTCCACGATCCCCATGCGGCCCGCGAGGCCGGGCGCTACGAGAATCCCATCCCCAGCCGCGAGGCCATCCTGGAGCTTCTCGACGCCGCTGACGGGCCGCAGCTGGCGGAAAAGATTGCCGAAGCCCTGCAGCTGACCGATCCCGACCGCGCCGAGGCCCTGCACAAGCGCTTGGCGGCGATGCTGCGCGACGGCCAGTTGCTGCAGAACCGGCGCGGCGGCTTCGTGCCGGCGCAGCGCGCCGACCTGGTGCCGGGCACGGTGATCGCCAACCCGGACGGCTTCGGCTTCCTGCGCCCCGACTCTGGCGCCGGCGACGACCTGTTCCTGCCGCCGTACGAGATGCGCAAGGCCATGCACGGCGACCGCGTGCTGGGCAGCGTCACCGGCGTCGACGGCCGCGGCCGTCGCGAGGGTTCGATCGTCGAGGTGCTGGAACGCCGGCTCAACCGCCTGATCGGCCGCTTTGAGGTCGAATCCGGCATCAGCTACGTGGTGCCCGACGACCGCCGCGTGCAGCGCAACGTGCAGATCCCGATGGACGCGAGGCTGGACGCCAGGCATGGGCAGCTGGTGGTCTGCGAGATCGTACAGCCACCGACCACCCACCGGCCCCCGATCGGCCGGGTGCTGGCGGTGCTGGGGGACAAGTTGACCGCGTCGCTGGCGGTGGAAGCGGCGCTCCATGGCCACGAGATTCCGCACGAGTTCCCGCCGGAGGTCCTGGCCGAGGCCACCGCCGTTCCGGTCGATGTGGACACGACGAACGTCGCAGCGCGTGTCGACCTGCGCGCGCTGCCGTTGGTCACCATCGATGGCGAGGATGCCAAGGACTTCGACGACGCTGTCTATTGCGAGCCCAATCGCAACAGTTTCCGCCTGATCGTCGCGATCGCCGACGTCTCCCATTACGTGCGTCCGGGTACGCCGCTGGACGACGAGGCTTCGAGGCGCGCGACCTCGGTGTATTTCCCCGGTTACGTGGTGCCGATGCTGCCGGAGACGCTGTCCAACGGCATCTGCTCGCTGAAGCCGAAGGTCGACCGGCTGTGCTTCGTCTGCGACATGCAAGTGGATCGGTCGGGCCAAGTGAAGGAGGCGAAGTTCTACGAGGCGGTGATGCATTCGCATGCGCGCCTGACCTACACCCAGGTGTGGAATGCGGTGGGCGAGGGCGTGCCGGAGTCCGACCGCGACCAGGCGCAGGCCTTCATCGGCCCCCAGATCGGGCAGGTCCGCCACCTGCACCAGCTCTATCGCGTGCTCGACAAGGCGCGCAGGCAGCGCGGCGCGATCGAGTTCGAGACCTCCGAGGTCCGCTTCGTGCTCGGTCCGCAGGGCGAGGTCACCCAGGCCGGGATGATCCAGCGCAACGACGCCCACAAGCTGATCGAGGAATGCATGATCGCCGCCAATGTCGAGGCGGCGAAATGCCTGCTGGCCGCCGGCGTACCCGCGCCCTACCGCGACCACGACAAGCCGCCGGAAAGCAAATACGCGGACCTGCTGGAGTTCCTGAAGGAATTCAAGCTGCGGATGCCGCCGTGGCCCAAAGTGCGGCCGATGGATTTCCGCGAGCTGCTGGAGACCGTGCGCGAGCGCCCGGACGCCTCGCTACTGGAATCCGTGGTATTGCGCAGCCAGAGCCTGGCGGTGTACGCGCCGGACAACATCGGCCACTTCGGGCTGGCGCTGGCGGCCTACGCCCACTTCACCTCGCCTATCCGCCGCTATGCCGACCTGCTGGTGCATCGCGCGATCAAGCACGCGCTGGCCGGTGGCGGCGAGGACGATTACGGCTATACCACACACGCCATGGCGGTACTGGCGCAGCAGTGCTCGGAGCGCTCGCGCCGTGCCGACGAGGCCCAGCGCGAGGTCGACGACCGCTACCGTGCGGCGTGGATGGAGCAGCACGTGGGTAGCGAGTTCGACGGCGTGATCAGCGGGGTGACCAGCTTCGGGCTGTTCGTCGAACTCGACGGCTCCAAGGTCAACGGCCTGGTGCACGTCACCCAGTTGCCCAACGACTATTACCACTTCGACCCGATCCGCAAGACCCTGTCCGGCCAGCGCAACGGCCGCGAGTTCCGGCTCGGCGACCGGCTGCGCATCGTCGTGCTCAAGGCCAGTCTGGAGGAGCGCAAGATCGACTTCCGTCTTGTCGAGGAAGGTGGGCGGAGCGGCAATGCGCGGACCGCGTCGAGCGCGCCGGCGCCGCGCGGCAAGCCGGCGAAGCGCAGGAAGCAGAACTACTGAGGACGACCTCTGCCTCCCTTTTGCCGCACAATCTGATTCCCCGAAGCAGGGGTGAAGGGAAAGACAAGGGAGCGGAGCTTTGAAGTGTGCGCCTTGGTCACCGAGTGCATGCGCACGATCAAGTGCCTTCAATCCCGGCCTCCGCCTGCGCTGCGCGCAAGGGGAGCAAAGCAGGGACAATGACGACATGAGCAGGGACAACCACTGGATCGCTGGCATCAACGCGGTCGCCGCCGCCATCGAACATGATGCCGGCAACGTGCGCGAGGTGCTGCTGGAGGCGGGCGCGAAGAATCCGCGGATCCTGGAGATCGAGAGCAGTGCCCGGCATCACGACATCGACGTCCGTCGGGTGGCGCAGCAGGCGCTGGATGGCGTTGCCGGGGGCCTGCGCCACCAGGGGGCGGTGGCGCGCTACGCGGCGGCGAAGACCTGGGGCGAGAACGACCTGGCCGGCCTTGTCGACGCTGCAGCCGGCAAGGCGCTGCTGCTGGTGCTCGACGGCGTGCAGGATCCGCACAACCTCGGCGCCTGCCTGCGCAGCGCGGCGGCGGCGGGGGCGACCGCGGTGGTGATCCCGAAGGACAAGGCGGTCCAGGTCAACCCCACCGTGCGCAAGACATCGGCCGGCGCCGCCGACAGCGTTCCTGTGGTGCGGGTCACCAACCTGGCGCGCTGCCTGCGCGAACTGCAGCAGCAGGGGGTGTGGATCTATGGCCTGGCCGGCGACGCTGCCGGTTCGCTGTACGCGCTCGACCTGCGCGGCAACGTCGCGCTGGTGCTGGGCGGCGAGGGCGACGGCCTGCGCCGGCTGACCCGTGAGCACTGCGACCAGCTGGTCAACATTCCCATGCCCGGGCTCGGCTCGACGCCGGGCCTGGAAAGTCTCAATGTATCGGTGGCCGCCGGCATCACCTTGTTCGAAGCCGTGCGGCAGCGACAGTCCTGACGACGGAGGCGCCCCATGTACGACATGCAGTGGTATGACTGGATCGGTATCCTCGGCACCCTCATGGTGCTGTTCGCCTACTACCTGCTGCAGGCAGAGCGGCTGAAGGGCAATGGCCTGACCTACCAGCTGCTGAACCTGTTCGGCGCCGCGGGCGTGCTGGCGTCGCTGTACGGCGGTTTCAACATCGCGGTGTTCGTGCTGATGGTGCTGTGGATCGTCATCACCGCTTACGGGTTGACGCGTCGGGTCATGGAGCGGAACGCACCCAAGGTGCCCTGACGGCGGCACTCCTACAGTGAAGCGGTTGGCTGCGGCCAGGCGTTGGCGATGGCGCAGAACAATTGCGCGGTGCGCTCGGTGTCGTACACCGCCGAGTGTGCCTCGTCACTGTTCCATGCCAAGCCTGCCGCCTGCACGGCGCGCGCGAGTACGGTCTGGCCATAGGCCACTCCGGCGAGCGTGACCGTGTCGAAGACACTGAAAGGATGGAACGGATTGCGCTTGTGGCCGCTGCGTGCGACCGCCGCGTTGAGGAAGTTGAGGTCGAAGTGGGCGTTGTGTCCGACCAGAATCGCGCGCTGGCAGCCGTGCCTGCGCACCGCGATGCGAACCGCGGCAAAGACGTGATCCAGCGCCTCGCGCTCCGCCTTGGCAAGCCGGAACGGGTGGTCGACGTCAATCCCGGTGAACTCCAGCGACTTGGGGTCGATCTCGGTGCCGGGCGCGGGCACGACATGGGCGCTGGCGCCTTCGCCGGTGACCAGCTGGCCATTGTCGTCAAGGTCGATCGGCAGCACAGCGATCTCGAGCAGGGCATGTCGGTTCCAGTCGAAGCCGCCGGTTTCCACGTCCACCACCACCGGCAGGTAGCCGCGGAAGCGCACCGCCATCGGGCGGTAGCTGGGTTGGATATCCGTGGCGTCATCGTTCACAGCGCCAGTGTAGCCGAGGCATCGTGGTGGCCACTGCGCTCCGTTCCAGCCGATGCAAGTCCGGACGTTGATATCGTGATTGCCGCGAACGCCGGAATCCAGTCGTCACACCGAGCAAGCCAAGGATTCAGTGCGCGGCTTCGGCGTGGGTTCCGATGACGACGCCGGCCTCGCGCCAGTTCGCGAGCATGGCGAGGCCTTCCGCGATGAAAACATCAAGATCATTGCGTCCGGCTTCCCCGGCCAGCGCGCACAGCTGCGCGCGGCAGTCCAGTTCCGGCGCCTCGTCCAGCCGTTGCAGCAGCCGGTACGTCAGCGGGTTGAATTCGTGGAAGCGGATCGTTCCGATGGTTTCTCGGTGCACCAGCAGCAGCGTGGGTGCATCGGGAGGCACGTCAGGCTGGAAGTCGGGGCCGATCCGGTGCACCGGCCAGACATAGGCCAGCGGCCAGGCCAGGGGTGACAGCGCCGGCCGCCCTTCAAGCAGGTCGCCATCGGGGTCGTGGGCGACATCGGAATCGGCGGCCTCGCTGATCTGCAGCGCCAGTTCGATCCATTCGTAATGCGCCAGCTCGCGCAGCCACGGCGGATGCGCGGCCGCGGCGGGGGAGTCCAGATAGCGCAGGAACTCGCGCGCGAGCTCGGTGAACAGCGGCGTGTGGCAGTCGTGGTCGCGGTAGAAGCCGCGCAGCAGCGCCTGCCAGCGTGCCTCGCCGTAGATGCGGTGGATCACCGGGAAGTTGCCGGAAAGCATCCCGGAAACATTGTTGAAGAACAGATCGCGGTAGATCCTGAGGCGCCGTTGCTCGATGCCCGGTGGCGGCGCGACCTGGTCCGGGTCACGGATGTAGGCGGCCAGCGCATCCTGCTGCGCGCGCAGTACCCCGCTTGCCTGCGTGCTGTCGTCTCGCTCAGGCGGCACGACGGCTTTCGCGCGGGCTGGTGGCCAGGTGCCGGCGCACGGTGCCGAGCTCGTCGAGCAACTCCGCGAATGGCGGAAAGTTGAAGTCGCGCTCCAGCAGGGTGGGCTTGCAGCCGTGCAGGCGATAGGCCTCGGCGAGCAGGGCCCAGACCGGATCGCCGACCGCCGCGCCATGGGTGTCGACTTTCAGGTCGGGGGCCTCGTCGTAGTGGCCGGCGACGTGGATGTAGGCGATGCGCTCTCCGGGCAGGGCGCGCAGGAAGTCATGGGCATCGTAGCCATGGTTGGTGGCATTGACGACGATGTTGTTGACGTCCAGCAACAGGTCGCAGTCGGCTTCGGCGAGCACGGCGTTGACGAAGTCGATCTCGGGCATCGCCTGGAACGGTGCGGCGTAATAGGAGATGTTTTCGACCGCTATCCGCCGGCCAAGGACATCCTGGGTACGACGGATACGCGCGCTGACATGCCGCACGGCCTGCTCGGTGAACGGTAGCGGCAGCAGGTCGTAGAGTTGGCCGCGGCTGTCGCCGCAGGCACTGAGGTGTTCGCTGTAGATCGCCACCCGTCGCGTGTCCAGGAACCGGCGGACCCGGACGAGGAAGGTTTCATCGAGTTCGGCCGGTCCGCCGATCGACAGCGACAGGCCATGGCAGACCAGCGGGCAACGCGCTGCGAGCGCGTCCAGGGCCTCGCCAAACGTGCCGCCGACGTCGATCCAGTTTTCGGGCGCAAGCTCGAGGAAATCGTAGCTGCCGGGCGGGGCCGCCTGCAGCGATCCCAGCAGGGATCGCCGCAGGCCGAGTCCAACGGCATCATCCGCCAAAGGCGGCAATCGGCTCATCGCGCCCATGTCCTGCACGCATCGTCCAGGTCAGGCGGCGCCACCGCACTTGCCTTCGCCGCACTTGCCTTCACCGGCCTTCTTGCCCGCCTTTGCCTTGTCGGCACCGCACTTGCCCTCACCGCACTTACCCTCGTGCGCGGCCTTGAGCTCGCCGGCGCTGATGAAGCCGTCGCCGTTGGCGTCGTACCTGCCGAACTTGTCGGCCTTGCCGTCATGGGCCGCGGCGAACTCGGCGCGCGAGATGCGGCCGTCACCATCGGTGTCCATCATTGCCAGGGTGTGGCGTTTGCCTTCGCCGCACTTGCCTTCCGCGTGCTTGTCGCCATGCGCCAGGGCGCCGGCAGACGCCATGTAGCCACTGGCTAGTGGCTGCGAGGCGAATGCGGAAGCCGAAAGGGCCAGTCCGCCAAGTGCGGTGCAGACGGCAAGGGCGACGGGTTTGACGTTGGATTGCGACATATTCGTAACTCCAGTTGGATGCGGGGTTCCGCGGGGTGAGTGAACGCAAGGTGGTTGCATGATCTTGCCGGCAGCAGGGCCCGCGCGCCTCAGGACCGCAGGTATTCCCGGGCCAGCGACCGCGCCCGGTGCAGACGGGCCTTTGTCGCCATCACGGTGAGGCCCAGGCGCTCCGCCAACTCCGCGATGCTCAATCCCTCCAGGTCGCGCAGCAGCACTATCTCGCGGTAATGATACGGCAGCGACTCCAGCGCAGATGCGACGTCCTGGCGCCACTCGTGGATATCCGGCGTGCTGCAGGCCGCGATGTCGTCCGTCACCGGGTCGCCGGTGAGCCTCCTGGCGCCACGCTTGAGCCGGTTGCATTCGCGCTTGACGATACGGAAGACCCAAGAGAAGAAGCACTCCAGCGAGCGCAGGTCGCTGAGTTTGCGCGATACCAGGATCAGGGCCTCCTGGACCGCATCCTCGACGTCGTTGATCGCGCAGTGGTATTCCGCATAGCGGCGGATGTCCTGCCGCGACAGCATCAGCAGGTCTGCGAGCGCGACCGGGTCGCCGGCGTGGGCGGCCTGTAGTTCCTCCTGGTAAGCGAGCGTGCGCAAACGACCTCCCGTAACCCGACAAGCATAGCGGGATCTTCCAGGGCAAAAGAGGCGCCATGTATGCGGCTGGATGTGCGGGGGAAGGGCCGGGTTCAGGTCAGAGTCATGCTGCAGCGCAGCACGACCAGTAGCGCCCGGGCATCAGCATGCAGTACTCGTCTCGTGCCAGTGCTAGCGCGGCCGGTGTCCTCGGCGTGCACCAGGAGCCACATGTCTCGAACCGAATGGATCGGCAACGCTGGTGGCGTCGTCGCTGACGTGCTCGTCCGCGCGCTCCGCCCGAGGCAGGCGCTGTCGCCGGGATCAGTCCAGGTAGGCCCGGGTGAGGGTATTGAGATGCACCCGCTCGGCGTCGCGCAGGAACGGCGCCAGCAGCATCATCACCTGGACGATACCGTCGCGGATCGCGGCATGCTCGTCGCGGTCGCCGCGCACGGCGGCGTAGTTCAGCCAGAAGGTCGACAGCACCAGGACATTGGTGGCGGCGGCGTCGAGCTCGGCCGCGGAAGCGCGCATGACCCCGGCCTGCGACAGCCCGCGCATGACCGCGTGCGCGCGCTCGTCGCCGCGGGTGAGGATGCGTGCGAAGCGGACCCGCAGGCGACGGTTGCGGCTGAGGATCTCGACCAGGTCGCGGTACAGGAAGCGGTAGTCCCAGATGCATTCGAACACCATGTGCAGCTGCAGCCAGATGTCCTCCAGCCCGGGCAGGCGGCCGTCGGGCGCGGCAAGCGCGCTGTCCATGCGCGCATCGAAGCGCGCGAACAGCTGCTCGATGATGTCGTCCTTGTTGCGGAAGTGGTAGTAGAGGTTGCCTGGGCTGATCTCCAGCTCGTCGGCGATGTGGTTGGTGGTGACGTTGGGCTCGCCCTGCGTGTTGAACAGCGCAAGCGAGCCGTCGAGGATGCGCTGGCGGGTCTGCCGCGAGGCCATGTCGCCGGATGCCCGGCTCAGCCGGACAGCTTCTTCACCAGGTCGATGTATTTCTTCCTTGCCTCGTCGCGGTCCATGCCCTTGAGCTTCGCCCAGGCCTCGTGTTTTGCGGTGCCGACGAAGTCGAAGAAACCGGGTTTGTTGCCGCTGACGTCGCCCCCCGAGCCCTGCTTGTAGAACGCGTAAAGGCGCAGCAGGGTGTCGTTGTCTGGCCGTTCGGACAGGCCCTGCACGTCCTGCTTGGCCTGTTCGAAGCGTTGTTGCAGATCGGTCATCGATGGCTCCGCGATGCGCTGCGCCGGATCGGCGGGCGCGCAGGGCAGGCATGACACCACGCGCCGGCAGGGGGGTCAACACGCCGGCAATTGCGCCGGACACAGGCTGGTACCGTGGCAACGGGGCTACCGGGTGACCTTCAGTAGACGCGGCACTGCCGGAAACGTACAGGCGCCTGGCTGCCCTGCGGCGGCGTGAGCTGGATCCGCGAGGCGGCCAGGCCCGGATAACGCTCCATCAGTGGACAGATCAGCGCCACGGCGTCGCTCTGGGTCTCGAGCAGGAACACCTCGAGCGTGGACCGGGTCGGCCAGGTCGCACGATCGACCATCGGCAGGGTCGAGATTGCATTGGCCACGTCTTTGCGCTGGAGCTCAAGCGTGGCTTCGTCCGGCATCGGCGTGATGTCCTCCACGACGTCACCGGTGGGGGCCTGCGGCACGCTGCGCGTGACAGGGGCGGGGGCGTTGGCCGGAAGCGCGGCCCCTTCGGGCGTCGGCGCAGCTTGCGGCATCATCACGATCACGCCTCCGGCCGCGAGCAGTGCGGCCAGCCATGCCAGAAGCGTCAGTGTCCTGGTCCTGCGCTTGGCCTCGCCGCGCATCTGGGCCAGTTGGTCAGGTGGGATCAGGTCACGTACCCGCGGCCACAGGGTCGGGCCATCGAGGAGTTCGATGTGCCGCAGCCTGGCGATGCCATGGGCATCCTCGGCAATGCGACCCTGGGTGACCAGCAACCCGCCAGTGGCACTGCTCAGGCGCAGGTCATCGGCAAGTTCGGTGACCGCTACCGCGCCGAGCACGTAGGCGCTGCCATGCTTGCAGGACATGAGCCAGCGCTCGCCGTCGCGTACCAGCAGGTACTCGCCATCGCGAGTGGGGGCGTCATCGCCGCCGACGCGGCGGTAACCGCGGCGTGTCAGGGATTCCAGCACGAGGTGGATGAAGTCGCGCCAGGTCATGGCCGACAGCGCAGCGATACCGGCGGCGGCCTCATGACCGCGCAGGAGCACGGTACGAATGTAGAACGTCGCCGCTCCGCCAACGAGCAGCAGGACGAGGATTGCGGCAAACCACTGGACTCCTGCGCCCACGCATCAACCTCCCTGCCAATGTCGTCTCACGGACGCCATGATCTCTACCGACGAAAGGGTATCAAACCGGCCACCGGACGCAGCTGCACGGGCATATGGTCGCTTCGGGGCGTTGTGGTGCGGGCCAACGGTGGGAGGTCGACCGCAGTTGCGACGCCAGCACCGTTGCCACGACTGGCTAGCCGCCGGCCGGTTTGCGCTTGCGCTTGCGCGTGGCCTGCTTCGCTGCAGGCTTGCGCGTGGCCTTGGATGCGGTCTTGCGTGGCGCCTTGCTGACCGTCTGCTTTGTGGCCGCCTTTCTTGCCGGAGCGACCTTGGCCGGGGGCTGCTTGCGCGCGGGCACGCGTTTCTGCCTGCGCAGTTCGGCCGTCAGCGCATCCACCTGCCGGCTCAGCTCCCGGAGGTCGTCACGGCCGGGCACGCCCAGCTTGACCAGGGCGCCCTGCACGCGATCCTCGAAAACCTTTTCCAGCCGCTCCCAGGTGTCGGTGGCGCGTACACGCGCCTGTCCGACCCGGCTCTCGACGGTGTCACGGACCACCTCCACCCCCTCGCCCGCGAAGCTGCGCGCGGACTTCTCGAAGCTGGAGCCTTCGCGGACCAGGGCCTCGAACAGCTTGGCGCCCTCGACCTGGGCGCGACCGAAGGCGCCCACGCCCGCCAGCCAGATCTGCTGCGCGGACTCGCTCAGGGTCTCGGACAGCCGTCCGGCCTGGGCCTTGACGTTCGGTTTGCCGGTGCCGCGCTTGCCGGCGCCGGTCCTCGTGCCTGTCTGTTTGTTGAACTTGGCCATGTGTCCTCCGCGGAAGCCGATGTCTGGATGTCACCGCAGCTTGGCGCACCTGTCTAGAGCATTCACACCAGCCGCGCAGTCGCTATCGGAGTAGCCGCAGGCCTGCGCCAACGGCAGCAGCGGGTAGATGCTGATCCGCAGGTCGATGCCGGGCTCGAGCTTCGCTCAGACAAACTTGTCCTGCAAGACCCGCCGGATCTCGGCCTCGATCGGCGCCTGCAGGGCCGAGAGCAGGAATCCGAGCTTGGCTGTTACGTGCAGCCGCTTCGGCGCCAGCGCGATTCGTCCGTCGATGCCGCTGCGCACGAAGTGCAGGGTGTCGCCTTCCCAGCGGTAGTCCAGCCCGAACTTCTCGCCGAGCTTGACTGCCACCTCCTCGACAGCCTTGCGCGCCTTGGCCGGCGGCAGGGAGTGGTTGTGCTGGATGTCGATCCCGGACATGCATGCGTACCTCGGTGGGGCGGGTGATCATTGTGCGGCCGGCGGCGCCGCCATCCAAGTCGGTGCCCATGCTAGATTGAGGCCGCATGGATGTCCTGAAGTTGCGTTTCCCGGGCCAGGCCCGCGCCGAACTGCCGCTCGGTGTCGGCATGCACGGCATCGGCCGCGGTGCCGATGGCGAGCTGAGCCCGCAGCCGCTCGAGGACGGCGCCGAGCCTCCGGTCCGCTTCTGCGTCGATCGCCGCGGCGTATGGCTGACGGTGGCCGAGGGCGTGCAGGGCGTACACGTCAATGGCCGCCACGTCCGGCGCATGGCGATGTTGCGGGTCGGGGATGCGATCTACGTCGACGGCGTGGAACTGCGCCTGATGTCCGACCGCGTGCCGGCAGCACCGTCCTCGCTGGACGCACAGCACGGCCAGGATGCCCACGACGACCCGCGCGTGGTCCTGCGTGGCGTTGGAGGGCAGTACCACGGACGCAGCTTCACCCTCGAGCGGCCACGCCTGGTGGGCAGTACCGCGGAGGCCGACATCCGCATCGACGATCCCGCCTTCGCCCAGCACCATGCCCGCATCGAGCTGCTCGGCGAGCAGGTCGTGCTCCACGACCTGGGCTCGGCGGAGGGCAGCATGGTCAATGGCGAACCGGTGCATGACGCGGTGTTGCAGTCCGGGGACCAGGTCGTGTTCGATGCCCACCACCGCTTCGTGGTCGAGGCGCCTGCGCGCGCGCTGGTTGTGGGCGAATCCGAGCGCACTGACGCTGAGGCATCGCTCGGACAGGCACATGAGGACGATATCGGCAGCAAGTCGCCTGCCCGCTCACGCACGTTGCCGTGGCTGCTGCTTGCGGCCGTGCTGCTGGCAGCACTGTTGAGCGCATTGATGCTTTACGGCACAGGCTGACCCCGCACCGCCGTGCATGCGTCCCGGCATGCCTAGAGATTGGCTTGGCAAGGCCCACGCCGTCCCGCGGAAAAAATGCACTGCGCCGGGAGGCTTGTCGGCTCCCGCCACGCCCTCCTGTGTGGCGTGTTGCTCGAACTTCCCTGAAGAGCCAAAAAAGGGCCCGGATTGCTCCGGGCCCCGATCTTTCGATGAAGCGCCCCTCAGTGCAGGGAGGGGATGCCATCCGAGGATCAGTTGGTGTAACCCGCCGTCAGCGTGGCCCCGGAAAATGCCGTGAATGCATTCAGGCGGATATGCCAGACCCCGGCTGCGGGCGAGACGATGGTGCAGGTCTCATTGTTGCCGTCGAGGAATGGCCTGCAGTTGAACGCGGTGTCGGTGGGCGCTTGGCCCTGCCTGACATACAGGTCGAGATCGCCCGTTCCGCCGCTGGTCCTGACGATCAGGCTGCTGGCACCCGTCGGCACAGTGACCTGGTAGAACTGGTCGCTACCGGCTGCCCCGGACAGGCCGGTCAGGTTCAGCAGTGGAATGACGGGGGCTGGCACCTTGACCGCGATCGGAAGCCTGAGCGTCGGCGACGAATTGGCACCGGGCTTTTCAGGCGTCAGGACCAGGGCGCCGAACTGCCAGAGGCCATTTGCGGGCAGCTGGCTGCCATCGATGGTCACCTGCAGGGTCTGGGTGCCAGATGCCTTGACGTTGATCTTGCCCAGCGACACGCTGCCGCCCAGCCCTTCCAGGCTGACGAGGAAGGCCTGCGAGTTCTTCCGCGTGCTGCGGAAGACGCGGGTGAAGGTGCAGCTGCTGCTGCAATCTCCGCGCGCCATGGACGGCTGGTTGAGGGTGGCCGGATCGCCCCCGGCATTCGGGTTGGCTGCGAGATAGTTGGCCGTGGTCTCGTGCATCACCAGTCCGGCACGCGCGGCGAGATCGACCTGTACCCGGCCGCTGCCGCTTGCGAACGCGTTGGCCGGCGTGACGCCGTCTTGGAGCAGGACGCCCTGGGTTGCGGTCAGCGCCAGCGCCGACTTGATTTCCGGCACGCTCCAGCTCGGGTGCAGCTGCCGTATCAGGCCCGCGGCACCGGCCTGGTGCGGGGAGGCCATCGAGGTACCGCTGATCATGTCGATCAACTGCGCGAACCCGGTGATGGTGCTGCCCGCATAGGCTGCGAGGATATTGACGCCAGGCGCGGTCAAGTCAGGCTTGAGCAGGTCGAAAGGCGCCGGGCCACGCGAGCTGAAGCTGGCGAGCACGTCGGGGGTGCCGGGGATGACCAGGGCCGGGTAGCCGATGCCGGCGGTGGCATTGGACTTGCCGGCGGCAAAATCGCGGATCGCGATGCCGTCGTCCTGGAACACCATGAACGCGGGGATGGTGGTGCCGGGGACGGACGGCGTGATGAGGCCGGCCTGGTTGTTGGCGATGACGATGGCGATCGCCCCGGCCGCCGCGGCACTGTTGGCCTTGGTCGAGAACGAGCAGGAGCCGCGGGTGATGACCGCGATCGCGTTCTGGAAGGTGCCGGCGGGGAACGCCACGCAGCCGTCATTGGCAGCGTTGAAGGTCGGGCTGACCACGAGCGGCGTGGTGCCCGGAATTGCACTGGTGTGCGCCACTCCGCCACTGCCGGGACGCAGCAAGATGGTGGTCAGTGCAGGCGGGACCGGGCTCGGCCCGGTCACGCTGAAGAAGAACTCGAACCCCTGCCGGTTGTGGGTCGCTGCGGCGGTAGATGCGGTCCAGGGCTCGTTGTGGCCCAGGGTGCCCGCACCGGGGCCGGAATTGCCGGCCGAGGCGGCGATGTAGATGCCCGCGTCGGAGGCGTTGAGGAAGGTGAGCGAGACCGCCTCGTTCCAGGGCGCCGCACCGCCGCCGATGGAATAGTTGATCACGTCCACCACGCCATCGGCGACGGCCTGGTTGACCGCCGCCACGGCCGAGACGTTGGGGCACAGGCCCTGGCCGGTGGCCGTGTTGGTGTAGCAGATGTCGTAGGCAATGATGTTGCCACGTGGGGCCACGCCGGACAGCTGCACGGCGGCACCGCGGAAGGTGGTATCGCGGTGGTTGCCAGCGGCGGTGCTGGCGGTGTGGCTGCCATGGCCGCTGGTGTCGCCGAATCCGGGTTCTTCGCGGATATTCGGCCTGCCGCACTGGAAGGCCGGGGCGCCGCAGACGAAGTCGTAGCCGCCTATCAGTTTGTCGTTGCAGCGGCCGTCATCGACTTGACCGGCCGTGCAGGTGCCGAGGTAATTGCCCGTGCCTAGCGGATTGGTGTGCTGGTAGCCGAGTCCGTCGATGGCGGCGAACGACGGGCTGCCGAAATTGATGCCCGAATCGAGGATGCCGAAGACGATGCCTTCGCCCTTGGCTGGACCGGACTCGTCGGTGCGCAGGCCAGGCGGCAGGCCGCTGCCACTGTTCCACACCGTCGGGGCGCCGATCAGCAGCGGACCGGCATCGGTATCCAGGGCATATTCCCGATAGCCCTCGACCAGCAGTACGTTGGGGTCACGCTTGACCTGTGCCGCTTCAGCCGGGCTCAGTACGGTGACCACCGCGTTTACGGCATGCTGCATCCGCAGGTTCACCTGCAACGGGCGCCCGAGTGTGCGGGCAAGTGAATTCTCATGGTTGCGCTGGCGGTTCCTCAGGTCGTTGACGTACGCCTTCGCGGGACCGCTGTGGACATCGATCTTGCCCTTGCGCTTGCCGCTGGCATGCCGTGGCGGCGCGGCCAAGCCGGGGCGCTCGCCCTGGTAGGTGGCCAGTGGGGCCTCGCGGAAGATCACGATATGCGCGTGCGGCGACTGTTGTGCCGACGCGCTGGACCGGGTCGCGTCAGGCGGAGCGGGTTTGCGCGGGCCGCTGCTCTGCGCCGCGGCCCCGGCCACGAGGGTCAGTGCAGCCACGGCCAGTGCGGCCTTGGAGCCGGTGAGTCGGATCGACATGGGTGAATCCCCTGAAATGGGCGCATCGTGGGGGCGATGCCGCCTCGCGATCCTAGCAGACAAATCCGTGGTCGGTGTCACGATTTTTGGGTCATCGAGGTGGCTCGACCGGAACCGGCATGGCCAGGGGCCGGCGGCGGAGTGCCGGGCCGGGGGGCTGCCTTCTCCGCCCATCTCCCGCCCGCCCGGTATGCTGCGTCGCGGCACACTGGATACCTCCAAATCCCGCTTGGCTTTTGTGCCCAAAACGCCCACGAAATCCAGGACAACGATGTCACGCGCCTACAATTTCAGCGCCGGTCCCGCGGCGCTCCCGGAGCCCGTCCTGCGCCAGGCCCAGGCCGAACTGCTGGAATGGCGCGACGCCCGCGCCTCGATCGTCGAGCTGAGCCACCGCGGCCCGGAGTTCATGCAGGTGGCGGCCGAGGCCGAGGCTGACCTGCGCCAGCTGTTGGCCGTGCCCGACGCCTATGCGGTGCTATTCCTTGCCGGCGGCGCCACCACCCAGCAGGCGCTGATGGCGCTGAACTTCGCCGCGCCGGGCCAGGGCGCCGACTACGTCGTCACCGGCCACTGGAGCCGGACCGCGATGCGCCAGGCCGGTGCCTACCTCGACGCCCGCATCGCCGCCAGTGGCGAGGACGGCGGCTTCCGCGGCATCCCGCCGCGCGCATCCTGGCGGCTGTCGCCGAATGCCGCCTACGTGCACATCACCGCCAACGAGACCATCCACGGCGTCGAATACCGCCCGGCCTGGGGCGAGCCCGCCGCGGACGTCGGTGACGTGCCTCTGTTTGCCGACTTCAGTTCCAGCATCGCCTCCGAGCCGATCGACGTCTCGCGCTATGGCCTGATCTACGGTGGCGCGCAGAAGAACCTCGGCCCCGTCGGTGTCAGCGTGCTGATCGTGCAGAAGGAACTGTTGGCGCGCGCCGGGCAGCCGCGCGCGGACATCTTCAATTACGCCTGCCACCTGCAGCACGATTCGATGCTCAACACGCCGCCAACCTGGAACTGGTACCTGGCCGGGCTGGTGTTCAAGTGGATGCTGGCCGAGGGCGGGGTGGCGGAGTTCGGCCGCCGCAGCGAGGCCAAGTCCAGCCTGCTCTATGCCACGATCGACGAATCCGGCGGCTTCTACCGCAACATGGTCGCGCCCGCCGTGCGCTCGCGGATGAACGTGCCTTTTTTCCTGCACGACGATGGCTTGCGCGGCGCCTTCCTCGCGGGCGCCGGCGAGGCAGGGTTGATCGGGCTCAAGGGCCACCGCGTGCTGGGTGGCATCCGTGCCTCGCTCTACAACGCGATGCCGGTCGAGGGCGTGCGCGCCCTGGTCGACTACATGCGCGACTTCCAGCGCCGGCATGGCTGAGTACCGTCAAGCAGCGCCGGTACCGGGTAAGGCGGTGCGATGAGTCCTGCCCAACGACAGGACTGGCTCGCCACCCGCGCCCAGCCGCTGCGCGGCAGCCACGGGTTGCCGGGCGACAAGTCGATCTCGCACCGGGCGATCATGCTGGCGGCGCTCGCCGACGGCGTGTCGCGCATCGACGGTTTCCTCGAGGGCGCGGACACGCAGGCCACGCAGGCGGTCTTCGGCCAACTCGGGGTGCGCATCGATATCCCCTCGCCGTCGCAGCGGATCGTGCACGGCGTCGGCATCGACGGGCTGCAGTCCCCGGCCGGACCGCTGGACTGCGGCAACGCCGGCACGGCGATGCGGTTGCTGGCAGGACTGCTTTGCGGGCAGCGTTTCGACAGCGCGTTGGTCGGCGATGCCTCGCTGTCGGCGCGGCCGATGCAGCGGGTAATGTCGCCATTGCGGCGCATGGGCGCGCGCATCGCCTCGGACAACGGGCAGACCGCGCCGCTGCGCATCGGCGGCGGTGCCGCGCTCCAGGGGATCGACTTCGTGTCCGAAGTCGCCAGTGCCCAGGTCAAGTCGGCGGTGTTGCTGGCCGGTCTGTATGCCCGGGGCGAGACCAGCGTGCGCGAACCGCGGCCGACCCGCGACTACACCGAGCGCATGCTGGCGGCGTTCGGCTGGCCGGTGTCGCACACGCCGGGGCAGGTGCGGTTGTCGGGCGGCCACCGCCTGTCCGCCTGCGCGGTGGCGGTCCCGGGGGACTTCTCGTCGGCCGCGTTCCTGCTGGTGGCCGCGACCCTGGTACCTGGGTCCGATCTGATCCTGCACGGGGTCGGAGTCGATCCGCGCCGCACCGGTCTGCTGCCGGTGTTGCGCGCGATGGGTGCGGACATTCTCGAACTTGATCGCCGCGGGCAGGGCGGCGAGACGGTTGCCGACCTGCGGGTGCGACACGCGCCGCTGTGCGGAATCGAGGTGCCGGAGCAGCATGTGGCCGACATGATCGACGAGTTCCCGGTGCTGGCCGTGGCTGCCTCCTGCGCGCGCGCCAGCACCGTGATCCGTGGTGCTGCGGAGCTGCGGGTGAAGGAATCCGATCGCATCGCCGCCATGGCCAGTGGCCTGCGAGCGATGGGCATCGAGGTCGTGGAAACCCCCGACGGCGCCCGCATCGTCGGAGGCCGGCTGGCAGGCGCGGCGGTGGACAGCTGCGGCGACCACCGCGTGGCGATGGCATTCGCGGTGGCGGGGCAGGTGGCCCGCGAACCGGTGGTCATCCGCGACGTGGGCAACGTGGCGACCTCGTTCCCGGGGTTCCTGGCGCTCGCCCAGCAGGCCGGCTTCGGACTGCAGGCGCACTGACGGTCGGTTCGGTTCGACCCGGGCAGCTGCGACTCCGCCATGGCGAGCGGATCACTGGCTGTCGAGCGTGAACTCCACCGGAACTTCCACGGTCGCGGCGACGGCCTTCCCATCGCGGATCGCCGGCGCGAACTTCCAGCCACGCACCGCGTCGAGTGCGGCGCGGTCGAGCTCGCGCGAACTGCTGCGGCGGGCCACGGTGACATTGGTCGGGTTGCCTGAAGCATCCACCTCGGCGCGCACCAGCACCGTGCCCTCCTCGCGGGCCCGGAACGCCGCGGGCGGGTAGGCGGGCGCCACCTGGGCGAGCACGGACGGGGCACGGTCGGCGGGCACGGGT
>JALZMP010000137.1 GCA_030858145.1 Pseudomonadota bacterium | reverse complement strand
GTGGTGCCGGCCAACTACAACTCGCCAGGGCAGGTGGTGATCGGCGGCCATGCCGCGGCGGTGGATCGCGCGCTCGCCCTGCTCGCCGAACGTGGTGTGCGCAAGACGGTGAAACTTGCGGTCAGCGTGCCCTCGCACACACCGCTGATGCGCGAGGCCGCCAACCGGCTCTCCGAGGCCCTGGCCGCTATCGACTGGCGCGCGCCCCACCGCCCGGTGGTGCAGAACGTAGACGCCGAGGTGCACGAGGGCGTGCAGGCGATCCGCGACGCCCTGGTCCGCCAGCTTTACCTGCCCGTGCAGTGGACCGGCTGCGTCCAGGCGCTGGTCGCCACCGGCGCCACCCGGATCGGCGAATGCGGTCCCGGCCGGGTGCTCGCCGGCCTGGTCAAGCGCATCGACAAGTCGGTCGACGCGCGCGCACTCGGCGCACCGGAGGATTTCGATTCCGCGCTCAAGGACTGGACATCGCCATGAATGTCGTTGCCGACACCACGCCGCTGCAAGGCGAGATCGCGCTGGTTACCGGCGCCAGCCGCGGCATCGGCGCCGCCATCGCCGACGTGCTGGCCGCGCAGGGGGCGACCGTGATCGGCACCGCGACCAGCGATGCCGGTGCCGAAGCCATCGGCAAACGCCTGCAGCCTGCCGGCGGTCACGGCCGCCGCCTGGATGTCACCGAGACCGGTGCGATCGAGGCACTGGTCGAGGCCATCGCTGCCGAATTCGGCGCGGTCTCGATCCTGGTCAACAATGCTGGTATCACCCGCGACAACCTTCTGCTGCGGATGAAGGATGCAGACTGGCAGGCGATCCTCGACACCAACCTCACCAGCGTCTACCGTGCCTCGAAGGCGGTGTTGCGCGGCATGCTCAAGGCCCGCCATGGCCGCATCGTCAGCATCGCCTCGGTGATCGGCGTCACCGGCAACGCCGGCCAGGCCAACTATGCCGCGGCCAAGGCCGGGATCATCGCATTCAGCAAGTCACTGGCCCGGGAGGTCGGGGCGCGCGGCGTGACCGTCAACGTGGTCGCCCCGGGCTTCATCGTCACCGACATGACCCGCGACCTGCCTGAGGCCGCGCGCGAGGCGCTGCGCGGCCAGATCGCGCTCGGGCGGCTCGGCGAGCCCGACGACATCGCCCGCGCGGTGGCCTTCCTTGCCGGATCCTCGGCCAGCTACATCACCGGCGAGACCCTGCACGTCAACGGCGGCATGTACATGCCGTGAGGTGGTGTGCAAAATCACGCTGATTCAAGGATTTGTGGCCTTATATAGCGTTCGGAACCAACAATTTCTGCCGTCCATGGCGCCGCACGCCAGGCACCGGTCGGTCCGGCCCGGCCATCCATGGCCGGACGTGCGCCGGGGCAGCCCGGCAGTGCCGCGCTATGCTCGCCCCGGCACAGCCCTTACACTACTCGCCGAAACAGCCTCCACCGGAGCCAACAGCCTATGAGCAGCATCGAAGAACGCGTCAAGAAGATCGTGGTCGAACAACTGGGCGTCAAGGAGGAGGAAGTCAGCAACAGCGCCTCCTTCGTCGACGATCTCGGCGCCGACTCGCTGGACACCGTCGAACTGGTGATGGCGCTCGAGGAGGAGTTCGAGTGCGAGATCCCGGACGAGGAGGCCGAGAAGATCACTTCGGTGCAGCAGGCCATCGACTATATCAAGGCCCACGTCAAGAGCTGATCGGCAGCGTGGTTGCACCGCGCCGGGGCCGCTGATGCGGCCCTGTGCGTTTGTGTGCAGCCAGAGAGGCGTAGCACACGAGATGTGACAGCGATCGCGCGGTCCATGCTTTTTCGTCGTACGTCTCACATCTCACGCCTTACATTTCCCCAAGAGCGGTCTGCACCAAGTCACGAGGTTCTCCATGTCCAAGCGTCGCGTCGTGATCACCGGCCTCGGCATCCTCTCGCCGCTGGGCAACGACCTGGCCTCGAGCTGGGACGGCATCGCCGCAGGGCGTTCTGGCATCGGCCCGATCACCCACTTCGATGCGTCCGCGTTTCCCACCCGGATCGCCGGCGAGGTCAAGGACTTCGACCCCGGCCCGTGGATCGCGCCGAAGGACATCAAGAAGATGGATCCCTTTGTCCACTACGGCGTGGCGGCGGCGATGATGGCGATCGCCGACTCCGGTCTGGAGATCACCGAGGCCGACGCCGAGCGCATCGGCGTGGCCATCGGCGCCGGCATCGGCGGGCTCAAGGGCATCGAGGAGACGACGATCAAGTACCACGAGGGTGGGGCGCGCAAGATCTCGCCGTTCTACGTGCCCAGCACCATCATCAACATGATCGCGGGACAGGTGTCGATCATGACCGGCGCGAAAGGGCCCAACATCGCCGCGGTCACCGCCTGCACCACGGCCACCCACAACATTGGCCTGGCGATGCGCATGATCCAATACGGCGAGGCCGACGTGATGGTCGCCGGCGGCGCCGAGTTTGCCACCACGCCAACCTCGGTCGGCGGCTTCTGCGCGATGAAGGCGCTGTCCACCCGCAACGACGCGCCGACCGAAGCCTCGCGGCCGTGGGACGCGGGGCGCGACGGCTTCGTCATGGGCGACGGCGCCGGCATCCTGGTGATCGAAGAGTACGAGCGCGCGAAGGCCCGCGGTGCACGCATCTACGCCGAGCTGGCCGGCTTCGGCATGAGCGGCGACGCCTACCACATGACCGCCCCCAGCGTCAGCGGCGAGGGCGCCGCGCGCTGCATGGTCAACGCCATCCGTGACGCCGGCATCGATGCGTCCGCGGTCGGCTACATCAATGCCCACGGCACCTCGACCCCCGCTGGCGACCTCGCCGAGACACTGGCGGTCAAGACCGCGCTCGGTGATCACGCGCGCGAGGTCATGGTCAGCTCGACCAAGTCGATGACCGGGCACCTGCTCGGCGCGGCCGGCGGCGTCGAGGCGGTGTTCACCGCGATGGCGCTGCATGCCGGCGTGATCCCGCCGACCATCAACCTCGACAACCCGTCGGAAGGTTGCGACCTCGACTACGTGCCGCATACCGCGCGCGAGGCGAAGGTGGAGGTGGCGCTGTCGAACTCCTTCGGCTTCGGCGGCACCAACGGCACCCTGGTGTTCCGCCGCTGCTGACCGTCGCCCGGCACACCGCCCCGTGATCGTCACCCGCGTGCTGCCGGCAGGCATTGACCTGCTGGCGCTGCACCGCAGCGCGCCGCAGCGCTATCCGCTGCTGCTCGAGTCGGTCGCCGACGGCACCGCGCAGGCGCGCTGGGACCTGCTGCTGGCCGGCGACGGCGACGGCCTGCGTCTCAACGGCCACGGCGTCACCCGCTGTGGCGACGGTGGCGCGGTGCCCGGAGGTTTCCTAGCTGCCCTCGACGCTGCCTGGCGCGGGGCGCGGCTGCCGCGCGAGGAGCCGCGCTGGCCGTTCCGCGGCGGCTGGGCGCTGCTGCTGGCGTATGAACTGGCGGCGGAGGTCGAGCC
>JALZMP010000174.1 GCA_030858145.1 Pseudomonadota bacterium | reverse complement strand
CCGCTGCGCGCGAGCGCGCCATCGCGGTCGAAGGCGGCGCCGGTGTGGCGTAGGCACCAGGCGTCCATCAGTCCGTTGGCGGGCCCGGTGTCGAAGCCGCGCACCGCGCCGGTCGCGGGCAGCAGGGTGAGGTTGGCAATACCACCGAGGTTGAGCACCGCGCGGTCCTCTCCGGCGCGGTGCAGCAACGCGGCGTGGAGCGCCGGCAGCAACGGCGCGCCATGGCCGCCGGCGGCCACGTCGCGACGACGGAAGTCGGCCACGGTGCGGATCCCGGTGCGTTCGGCGATCGTGCTTGGGTCGCCGAGTTGCAGGGTGTAGGCACGCTGCCCGTCACTGTTGCGGCCATGCGGGCGGTGGCGCAGGGTCTGGCCGTGCGAGCCGATCGCGGCGACCGCCTCGGCCGCGGTGCCACTGTCGGCCAGCGCCCGGTTCGCCGCCTCCGCGAAGGCGCGGCCGATGCGGACATCGAGTTCGCCGAAGTCGTCGAGGCCAAGCCGGGCGTCGTCCTGGCCGAGCGCGACCAGCACCGCGCGCAGGTCGGCCTCCCAGGGGTAAGTCCGCCCGAACAGCAGTTCGGGCCGCCTGGTCGGATCGCGGTCGAAGCGCACCAGGGCGGCATCGATCCCGTCGGCGCTGGTGCCGGAGATCAGGCCGAGGTACAGGGAGGAATCAGGCATGCCGCCATTGTAGGTACGTCCATGCGGTCAAAAGGGACGGAGGCAGGCAAGCGTGCTCAACGCCTCCATCCTCATTTGCCTCAGCCTCTGCTGCTGCCCTTGTCCGGCTTCGGTGCCGCTGCGATCCGGGTGTCTTCGGGGGTGGGCGGCAACTCGGCGTAGAGGATGTTCTCGACGGTGCGGATGCGCGCCAGCATCGGCCCGGTCTGGGCGCGGAACTTCGCCAGCTCGACGCCCTGCAGCGGCTCCGGCGGCGGCATGGTGTGCGCCAGCGGGTTGCGATGCGCGCCGTTGATGCGGAATTCGTAGTGCAGGTGCGGACCGGTCGACATGCCGGTGCTGCCGACGCGGCCGATCTGGGTGCCCTGGGCGACGCGCTGGCCCTGACGGATACTGCCGAAGGAAGACATGTGCGCGTACAGCGTGGTGTAGCCGCGGCCGTGGTCGAGGATCACGGTGCGCCCATAACCGCCCTTCCAGCCCATGAACTGCACCCGTGCGTCGCCGGCGGCCATGATCGGGGTGCCGCTGCTGGCGGCGTAGTCGACACCGTTGTGCATGCGCATGGTGCCCAGCACCGGGTGGCGGCGGGCGCCGAATTTCGACGACAGCCGCGCGTAGGAGATCGGCATGCGGATGAAGCTCTTCTTCAGCGGCCGGCCTTCTGCGGTGAAGTATTCGGCCTTGCCGTTGCGCTCGAAGCGGAAGCCGGTGTGCAGCTTGCCCTTGGCGGTAAAGGTGGCCACCTGCACCGGGCCGCTGTTGAGCAACTCGCCCTCGCGGAAGGTCTGTTCGACCACCACGCTGAAGCGGTCGCTGGCGGCGACGTCGGAGTTGAAGTCGATGTCGTATTTGAAGATCTCGTCGGTCAGGGTGTTGATGTTGCTGGCGGACAGTCCCAGCTTGCGTGCGGCATGGAACAGCGACTTGCCGACCTTGCCGCTGATCACCGTGGTGCGGACTTCGACCGGGCGCTCGAGCACGGTCTCCACGACCATCTCGCCCACCAGCGCCAGCTCGACGCGCTCTGTGTCGCCGCGGTCGTAACGCAGCGCGCGCAGCGGCCCGGGCTTGCCGCGGGCATCGAGCGGCAGGTCGAAGCCGATCTGGGCGCCGGGACGGAGCCGCGTCAACGCGTCCTTCGCCCCCGGCTGATCCAGCAGGCGGTGCATGGTGGCCGCGGGGATGTCGAGTTGTTCGAAGATCGTGCCCAGGGTCTGACCCGGCTCGACGGTGACCAGCTGCCAGCTGTCGGTGGCTTGGGCCTGCTGCCTGGCCCGCGACAGTGGCGGCAGGGGCAGCGCCATCGTGGTCAGCGGCACATGGCTGTCCGACGCCTGCATCGCGTTGGAAAAGCCCGGCACCAGGGCGGCCACCAGGGCGGCGAGGGTCGCGAACAGGCTGGCATGGGCCCATTGCCGGCGGGTCCAGCGGCCGGTGGCGGCATCGCGTTGGAAGGGGGCGGGAAGGTGCTGGTGGAGCATCGTCGCGTGGCGGGCGACTTCGCGCAGGTTGCCGGATCGGATGCGCTGGCCACGCTGGGCGTCGGCCGACGATGCGGGTGATGGCATGATGGAGCTCCCCAGCGCGGACGTGACGACCGCGTCATGGCAGTACCATAGTCACGCGAACAGGCCGCGTCAAACCCCTGAGCTGGCAGGGTTTTTCTGCACGGTATGATTTAACACCCGATTAACAAATGTCGACATCGGCGTCACGCTCCTGAACGGACGCGCGGCGCAATTCCGGATCACGCCCTTGCCCGCAGCACCCTCGACCCAACACGCCCTCGCCCTGATCGCCCGCGGCGCCGACGAAATCCTCAAGCCTGAGGAGCTGTCCGCGCGCCTGGGGCTGGGCCGGCCGCTACGGGTCAAGGCCGGGTTCGACCCGACCGCGCCCGACCTGCACCTGGGCCACACCGTGCTGCTCAACAAGATGCGGCAGTTCCAGGACCTCGGGCACACGGTCATCTTCTTGATTGGCGATTTCACCGGAATGATCGGCGACCCCTCGGGCAAGAACGCCACCCGCAAGCCGATGACGCGCGAGGACGTGGAAGCCAATGCGCGCACCTATACCGACCAGGTCTACAAGGTGCTCGATCCGGCGAAGACCGAACTGCGTTTCAACATGGAATGGTTCGGCAGGATGTCGGCCGTCGACATGGCCCGGCTGGCGGGACTGCTGACCGTCGCGCGCATGCTCGAGCGCGACGATTTCGCCAAGCGCTATGCAGCGCAGCAGCCGATCTCGATCCACGAATTCCTGTACCCGCTGGCACAGGGCTACGACTCGGTGGCACTGCAGGCCGATGTCGAGCTTGGCGGCACCGACCAGAAGTTCAACCTGCTGATGGGCCGCGCCCTGCAGGAGCACTACGGGCAGAAGCCGCAGGTGGTGCTGACCATGCCGTTGCTCGAAGGCACCGACGGCGTCAACAAGATGTCGAAGTCGCTGGGGAATTACATCGGCATCGACGAGCCCGCGATCGACATCGTCAACAAGACCATGAAGATCGGCGACGCACTGATGTGGAAGTGGATCGAACTGCTGAGTGTCGAGATCGGTGCCGACGAAACCAGGCGGCTGCAGGCCGACGTCGCCGCCGGCGCGTGCAACCCGCGCGACGTCAAGCTGCGGCTGGCGCGCGAGCTGGCCGCGCGCTTCCACGATGCCGCCGCCGCGGACCTCGCAATCGCCGGCTGGCATGCCGCCGTGCGCGGCGAGGGCGACACCGCGCTGCTGCCCCTACAGGAAGTGACGATCCCCGCCGAGGGCATCCGCATCGGCGCGCTGCTGACCGCCGCTGGCCTCACTCCCAGCAACTCCGAAGCCACCCGCAAGCTCAGGGAACGCGCGGTGCGCGTGGACGGTGATGTCGTCGAGGATCCGCAGCAGGTGTTCACGCCCGGCTTCGAGGGCGTGCTCGCCGTGGGCAAGCGCAACTTCGCCCGGGTGCGGTTGATCGCCACGTAGGGCGGGCCTTGGCCAACCATTGCATGACCTGCCGCGGATCAAGTCCGGAGCAGGCCCTACGCAGTGCGGAGGATGGCCTGAACCATCAGCGCCACCACGCAGGCCAGCGCACCCAGCCACACCAGGCTGCGCAGGCTGTGCCGGTTGCCGACATAGAGCAGGCCGTGCAGCACCCGCAGGCCGACGAAGGCGAGCGCGAGGGCATTGATCCGCACGGGGTCGACACCCACGAACTGGGCCATCAGCACGCCGGCCGCAAATGGCGCAAAGGCCTCGAAGGCATTGTGCTGGGCGGCGGTGGCGCGGCGCACGCGCGGGCTGTCCTGCTTGTCCAGCCAGGCGCGCGGGTCGCGGTTGTCGTAGCGCGGCGCGCCGGCCTTGGCGATCCCGATCCAGACGTACGGCAGCAGGGCCGCGACCAGGAGGCAGAGGTAGGCAATCATCATCGCGGGAACGCCCTGTGTCGGTGGCCGCAGCTTGCAACAGCGCCGGCAGGGGGTAAAGCGCGCGCTCAGCGCCGCTAGGGGTTGGGATGAAAACGGCGCCACCCGGGCGCCGTTTTCGATGCGGCATGGGATCCCCCGGCTACTGCGCCGGGGTTTCCCCGGCAGCTGCGGCGGCCGGCCTTGCCGCCATCATCGCCTCGCGCGCGGCGCGGAACGGATTGCCCTCGTACCAGTTCGGCCAGCGGTCGCCGTCGGCCAGAGTACGGCCGACGCTGTACAGCGCCTGCAGGTCCTGGAGCACGCCGTCGAGGTTCCAATTCGGATCGAACTCGTCCGCCGGCTTGTGGTAGCGCTCGGCGGTGTAGGCCTTGCCCGCGGCCTCGCCGGCCGCGCGTCCGCCATCGACCAGGTCGTCGCCGCCCTTGGCATACAGCGCCGGCACGCCGGCGCGGGCGAAGTTGAAGTGGTCGGAGCGGAAGTAGAAACCGGCCGCGGGGTTGGATTCCATCACGTGGGTGCGCTGCTGCTGGTCGGTTTGGGTCTTGAGGATGTCCTCGAGCTCGGAATTGCCCATGCCGACCACGACCATGTCGCGCGCCGGGCCGTTGACGTTCATCGCGTCGAGGTTGATGACGGCGACCGTTTTCGCCAGCGGGAAGGTCGGGTGGGCGACGTGGTAGCGGGAGCCGAGCAGGCCGGACTCCTCCAGGGTCACCGCCAGGAACACCAGCGATCGCTGCGGCCTGGGCTCCGAGCTCGCGAACTTCTCCGCGATCTCGATGATGCCGGCCACGCCGGTGGCGTTGTCGACGGCGCCGTTGTAGATCAGGTCCTCGCCGTCCTCGCCCTCGTGCTTGCCGAGGTGATCCCAGTGCGCCATGTAGAGGATCGCCTCGTCGGCGCGGGTGCTCCCGGGCAGCACCCCGATCACGTTGCGCGACGACTTCTCGGCGCTGGTGCTCTTGAGGTCGAACGACAGGGTGCCATCGAGCGGGACGGCCTTGAAGCCGCGCACGTTGGCAGCCTTGTACATGGCGTCGAGGTCATGGCCGGCGTCGGCGAACAGCTGCTTGGCCGCCTCCTGGGTGATCCAGCCCTGCGCCGGCAGGCGCGGGTCCGGATCGTCGGCGGCGCGCAGGTCGAACTGCGCCCCCGACCAGGAATTCTTCACCACGTCCCAGCCGTAGGACGCGCCCTCGGTGTCGTGGATGATCAGCGCGGCGGCGGCGCCCTGGCGGGCGGCCTCGTCGAACTTGTAGGTCCAGCGCCCGTAATAGGTCATCCGGTTGCCTTCGAACAGGGATTCATCCTTGGCATGGAAGCCGGGGTCGTTGACCAGCATGACCACCGTCTTGCCACGGACATCAATGCCGGCGTAGTCGTTCCAGCCCAGTTCGGGCGCGTTGACGCCGTAGCCGACGAACACCAGCCCGCTGCCGTCGACCTTGACCTCCGGCTGCCCGGTGCGGGTGCCGATGACCATGTCGCTGCCGAACTGCAGCGCGTGCGGCTTGCCCTTGACGTCGAGCTTGAGCACGGTCGACTCGTCGGCGGTCGTCTCGACCATCGGCACGGTCTGGTACCAGGTGCCGTTGTCGCCGCCGGGCTGCAGGCCGATGCGCTCGTACTGGGCGCGGATGTATTCGACGGTCTTCTCCCCTCCCGGTGAACCTGGGGCCCGACCCTCGAATTCGTCCGAGGACAGCGTCCTGACCATCTCCGCGAAATCGCCGGTGGTGATCTCCGGCGAGAACGTGTGTGCCGCCGTTGCGGGCGGTGCAGCGGTCGTGGCGGCATCCGGGGCGGGCGCCTCGCGGGTGCAGGCCGCCAGCGCGGTCGCGGCGGCCAGGCAGAGCAGGAGGTGTCGGGGCATGGGGGGGTCCTTGTGCGGCGATGTTCGGACCCCCGAGTCTAGCGCGGCCGCCGTTGGCCTTCGTTATCGCCGGGCATGGGCGGGATTCAGTCCCGGGGCGAGGTCGGGCCGCTGTAGCGCACCGCCGTGGCGCCGGTGACCGTGCCGATGCGCGCGGAGTCGTGGACGTACAGCTTGACCTCGCGCTCGAACACCAGCGGACCGTCGACCACTGCCTGCGGCCCGATCACGATCCGCGGGATGCGGCGGTTGATCTGCACCGGCATCCAGTTGCGGCTGGGTCGCGATACCTTGATCCCGCCGCGCACCTGCGAACCGACGCCGATGGTGATGTCGCCAGTGACGGTCCCGACGTCGCCAGCGACCGTAGTCTGCACCAGGCCGATGCCGCCATTGACGGTTTCGACGTCGCCGTCGACGCGGCTGTCGCGGTCGATGAAGATGCTGCCGTTGACCGTTTCCACGTCGCCGGTGATCCGCGCGCGCACGCCCATGCGGATGCTGCCGTTGACGGTGCCGAGCTTGCCGGCCTGGATGTCGTCGCCGCCACGGATGCTGCCGTTGACCGTTTCCGCCTCGTCGGCGCGGGCGCCGTCGTGCAGGCGGATGCTGCCGTTGACGGTGTTGAGGTCGCCGTAGACCTGGCCGGCCTCGGCGGTGATGCTGCCGTTGACCTTGTCGATGTCCGGCCCCGAGGCGAGCGCGCCTGGGGCGACGAGGACAAGCAGGAAGGCGAGGGCGAGGCGGAATCGGATCATGGTGGAACCTCCAGCGATGGACGGAACGGGCGCGATGCGAGGCGGCACATGACGACCCGATGCCCGCGCGACGCGGCGAGGTGGCCGCGACGACAGGCAGTGTGCCGCCGACTCGCTACAATCGCACCTGTCGATCGTCACTGGCCCATTTGTCGTGCCCGAAGCCGCCCAGCGCCCCTTGACGCCCGATGCCCGCCAGCGGCCGAAGCCGGTCGTGCTGCTGATCCTCGATGGCTGGGGCCACCGCGACGACCCCCGCGACAACGCCATCGCCCTGGCCGAGATCCCGCACTGGCGCCGGCTGCACGATGCCCATCCACACACCCTGATCCATACCGAGGGTCGCCACGTCGGTCTGCCGGAGGGCCAGATGGGCAACTCCGAGGTTGGGCACATGAATATCGGCGCCGGCCGCGTGGTCTACCAGGACCTGACCCGGATCGATGCTGCGATCGCCGACGGCAGCTTCTTCGACAACGCCCAGCTGCGCGCCGCGTGCGAAGCGGCCAAGGCGAACGACGGGACGCTGCACGTGATGGGCCTGCTGTCTCCCGGCGGCGTGCACAGCCACGAGGCGCACGTGTTTGCGATGCTCGGGCTGGCCGCACGCGCCGGTGTGCCGCGGGTCGCGGTGCATGCCTTCCTCGACGGTCGCGACATGCCGCCGCGCTCGGCCGAGCCCAGCCTGCGTGCGCTGCAGGACAAGTGCGATGCGCTGGGCAATGCGCGCATCCAGAGCGTGTCCGGCCGCTACTACGCCATGGACCGCGACCACCGCTGGGAACGCGTACGCCTGGCCTGGGACGCGCTCGTCGAGGCGCGCTCGGCGCAGGTCGCGCCGGAAGCGCTGGGCGCGCTGACGGCAGCCTATGCGCGCGGCGAGAACGACGAGTTCGTGCTGCCGACGGTGATCGCAGGCGCCAGCCCGATGCGCGACGGCGACGCGGTGGTGTTCATGAACTTCCGCGCCGACCGCGCGCGCCAGCTCAGCGCGGCCTTCGTGGCGCCCGGCTTTGGCGGTTTCAACGCCCGTCGGCCCGCGCTATCCCGCTACGTCTGCCTCACCCAGTACGACGCGACGTTGCCGGCGCCGGCCGCATTCGCCGCTGACGATCTGCGCAATACCCTCGGCGAGGTCCTGGCGGCACACGGCCTGACCCAGCTGCGGATCGCCGAGACCGAGAAGTACGCCCACGTCACCTTCTTCCTCAACGGTGGCCGCGAGGAGCCGTACCCAGGCGAGGAACGCATCGTGGTGCCCAGCCCGAAGGTCGCCACCTACGACCTGCAGCCGGAGATGAGCTGCCCGGAGATCACCGCGAAACTGGTGGCCGCGATCGCGTCGGATCGCTTCGATGTGGTGGTCTGCAACCTCGCCAACCCCGATATGGTCGGCCACAGCGGCGACCTCCAGGCCGCGATCCGTGCGGTCGAGGCGGTGGATCAGGCGGTTGGCGCGGTCACCGCGGCTGTGCGCGCACAGGGCGGCGCGCTGCTGGTCACCGCCGACCACGGCAATGTCGAGATGATGCGCGACCCGGAGACCGGCGCGCCGCACACCTCGCATACCGTCGGCCCGGTGAAGCTGATCCATGCCGACTGGAGCCGGGACGGGTCGGAGGCCAGGCAATTGCGCGATGGCGGTGCGCTGCGCGACCTGGCGCCGACCGTGCTCGACCTGCTCGCCGTGCCGAAGCCGGACGAGATGAGCGGCCGCACGCTGCTGACGGAGGCCTGATGCGGGCGTTCGCGCGGCGCGGCATGCTGGCCTGCATGGTCGCCACGCTGCTCGCCACGGCCGGCGCCCCGGCCCTGGCC
>JALZMP010000123.1 GCA_030858145.1 Pseudomonadota bacterium | reverse complement strand
CTGGTGCGCAGCGCGATCGCGCTGCTGTTGCAGCAGCCGGCGCTGGCGCTCGAGCTGCGCCCGCCCTACCACTTCGTCACCCTGCGCCAGCCGGGCATCGACCTGCTCACCGAACTCATCGCCGTGGTCAGCGCGCGGCCGGAGATCCACACCGGCGCCCTGCTCGAGCACTTCGACGGCCGCCAGGAAGCCTCGGCATTGCAGAAGCTCGCCAGCCAGTCGCTGCCCGGCGACGAGGCGCACTGGCGCGAGGAATTCCTCGATGCGATGGCGCAGCTGGACAAGCAGACCCTGCAGCAACGGGTCGACGAGCTGCAGGCCAAGCAGCGCGAGGGCAGCCTCGACGACGCCGACAAGGCCGAGCTGCGGCAACTGTTGCTGGCACGTTTCGGCTGAAGCCCTGCACTGCCGGACAGTCCGCCACCATCGCGGCCCCCGGTTCGCTAAGCTAGTCCCTCGAGCGCCAGACCCGACGCCCTCCAGGAGAGATCGATGCCACGCCACGCCATCCTGCTGTCCACCCTCCTGTTCGCCTGCACATCGCCCGCCGCTGCGCAGCCAGCGCAGGCCGCCCGCGTCGAGCAGGGCAACCGGGTCAGCGAGAACCTGCCGGAGATCCCGGCCGACCTGCTCGAGCGCCTCAACCGCTACCAGAACACCCGCGGCGCCGGCGTCGCCGGCTGGCTGGGCAACGACTGCCTGCTGATCAGCACCCGCTTCGCCGAGACCGCGCAGGCGCACCGGGTCTGCCAGCCGATGGGCATGCGCGAGCAGCTCACGTTCTATCCCGAGCCCGTCTCCGGCCTGACGCCGGCACCGCCCGAAGCCTGGCGCGACGGCTTCGTGTTCGCCAAGGACCGCGGCGGCGACGAGTTCTCGCAGCTGTACTGGTTCGACGCCGACACCCGCAGCACCACCCTGCTGACCGACGGCAAGCGCACCCAGAACGGCGGCACCGTGCTCAGCGACGACGGCGGCCTGATGGCGTGGAGCAGCACCGCGCGCAACGGCACCGACCGCGACATCTGGCTGCGCAACACCCGCACCGGCGACTCGCGCGCGCTGCTGACCGAAGGCGGCAGCTGGAGCGCGCTGGACTTCTCGCCCGACGGCAAACGCCTGCTGGTCGGCCGTTACGTCTCGGCCAACGAGTCGTATCCGGGCGAGGTCGACATCGCCAGTGGCAGGCTCACCCTGTTCCCGGTGGACGGCGGCAAGGCCGCGTTCGGCGGCTTCCAGTACGCGCCCGACGGTCGCTCGGTCTACTTCGTCTCCGACGAACCCATCAACGGCGTGGAAAGCGAGTTCAGGCGCCTGCGTTTCCACGCCCCGGCCAGCGGGCGGCCAGCGCAGGTGCTCAGCGCCGGCATCGACTGGGACGTCGACAGCTTCACTGTCGCCGAGGACGGCCGTCACCTCGCCTTCGTCAGCAACGAGGACGGCATCGACCGTCTGCACGTGCTGTCGCTGCCCGGCCACCGCGCCCTGCGGCTGCCGCAGCTGCCGGTCGGCCTGATCGGCGGGCTGGCGTTCTCGCCCGATGGCAAGCGCCTGGCACTCACCCTCAACACCTCGACCTCGCCCAGCGACGCCTATGTCATCGACCTCGCAGGCGCGCGTCTCACCCGCTGGACCCGCAGCGAGGTCGGCGGCCTCGACACCTCGGGCTTCGTCACCCCGACGCTGGTGCGCTTCCCCACGTTCGATCAAGTCGACGGACGGCCTCGCACCATCCCCGCCTTCTATTACAAGTCGTCGAAGCCGGCGCCCGCCGGCGGCCGCTACCCGGTGGTGATCAACATCCACGGCGGTCCCGAGGGGCAGGCGCAGCCGGGCTTCAACCCGAGCACGCAGTTCCTGCTCGACGAGCTCGGCGTCGCAGTGCTGGTGCCCAACGTGCGTGGCTCCTCCGGTTACGGCAAGACCTACCTGCAGCTCGACAACGGCCTGCTGCGCGAGGACTCCGTCAAGGACATCGGCGCCCTGCTCGACTGGATCGCGCAACAGCCGGAACTCGATGCCGATCGCATCGGCGTGTACGGCGGCAGCTATGGCGGCTACATGGTGCTGGCGACGATGACCCATTATCCAGAGCGCGTGCGCGCCGGCATCGACATCGTCGGCATCTCCCACTTCGGCACCTTCCTGCAGAACACCGAGGACTATCGCCGCGACCTGCGCCGCGCCGAGTACGGCGACGAGCGCGATCCACAGATCAAGGCCTTCTTCGAACGCATCTCGCCGCTCAACAACGCGCGCAAGATCTCGGCGCCATTGTTCGTCGCGCAAGGCAGGAACGACCCGCGCGTGCCGTACACGGAAGCCGAGCAGATCGTGAAAGCGGTCCGCGGCAACGGCCAGCCGGTGTGGTTCCTGATGTTCAACGACGAGGGCCACGGCTTCCGCAAGAAGGCCAACAGCGACTACTTCAGCGCCGCGAGCATGCTGTTCTGGCAGCGGCATCTGCTGGGCGGCGCGCAATAGCGCCTGTCGCTCACGGCCAATGGGTTCATCGCGCTATCCGGGGCAAGCAGTGACACAGGCCACGCCCGATGCACACCACTGAAATCTTCCTGATCGCGATGCTGCTGATCTTCACCGTGCCCTACCTGGCGTGGCGGCTGGGGCGCACCGATTACTACGCGCCGCTGGTCGTGGTGCAGATCCTGATGGGCATCGTGCTGGGGCCCGGCATCCTCGGCGCGGCCTATCCGGACTACTACGCGTTCGTGTTCAACCCGTCGGTGGTGCTGGCGCTCAATGGGGTGGCGTGGTGGGCGGTGATGCTGTTCGTGTTCATCGCCGGCATCGAACTCGACCTCGGCCAGGCCTGGGCGCAACGCCGCGACACCGTGGTCACCGCCGGCCTCGCGCTGGCCATGCCACTGGCCTTCGGCTGCGTCGCGGCGCTGCTGATGCTGGCCACGGGCGCGGGCTGGATGGGCACGGGGGCGCGGCGCTGGCAGTTCGTGCTCGGCATCGGCATGGCCTGCGCGGTGACCGCGTTGCCGATCCTGATCCTGCTGATGGAGAAGCTGGAGATCCTGCGCCGGCCGCTGGGGCAGCGTGTGCTGCGCTACGCCAGCCTCGACGACATCGCGATCTGGGGCGTGCTGGCGCTGATCCTGCTGGACTGGGAACGGATCGGCCGCCAGGCCGGGTTCCTGCTGGCGTTCGCGCCGGTGACCCTGCTGTTCCGCGCGCTGATGCGGCGCCTGCCCGAGCGCGACCGCTGGTACGTGGCGCTGGTGTGGCTGGCCGCCTGCGGCCTGGCCGCGGACTGGGCCGGGCTGCATTACATGGTCGGCGCATTCCTCGCCGGCGCGGTCACTGATGGGCGCTGGTTCGACCAGGCGCGCATGGACCTACTGCGCCACCACGTGCTGCTGGTGCTGATGCCGGTGTTCTTCCTCAGCACCGGCCTGCGCACCAACTGGGCCGTGGGCGGGGTGGCCGTGCTGCTGGCGGCGGCGCTGCTGCTGGCGGCCGCGGTCGGCGGCAAGCTCGCGGGCGTGCGCCTCGCCGGGCGCCTCCTCGGCTGGACGCGCGGCGAGGCCCACGTGATCGGCTGGCTGCTGCAGACCAAGGCGCTGATCATGATCATCTTCGCCAACATCCTGCTGGACAAGGCGGTGATCACCGCCGAGACCTTCACCGCGCTGCTGCTGATGGCAGTGGCCAGCACCATGCTGACCGTGCCGATGGTGGCGCCCCGGCTCGTGGCGCTGGCCGCAGCGGCTGCCGTCCCTCGCGGAGACCGTCCGCAGATTCCCTGACGACCCTATGCCGCGCTGGCGCTGCTGATGATCCTCTTTTCACCCCGCCTGCGGCCGCATGATCCTTGCACGCGCTTGACAGATCGCCGGTGCCCCACCAGCGCCACGACGCGCTGGTCGACACGCTGCTGGAACTCGAACCGGGCGAGATGGTCTGCGCCAGCCCGCTGGACAAGGGGCTCGATGCCCATGTGCTGATGGTCGGCGACGCGAGCACGTCAGCCGACGCACACCTCGACTAGGCGCGCACGCAGCTTCAGGCCGCCGGCTTCGCGCCACTTGTCGAACGCCTGCCGGGCACGCCGGATACAGTGCTCGCGCAAGAAGTGGGCAGGCACGACATCAACCTGCTGGTGATGGGGCCTACGGACATTCCCACATCCGCAGTCTGATCCTCGGCAGCACCACCACCCAGCTGCTGCGCAGCTGCCAGATTCCGGTGCTGCTGTTGCGCTGATGACCTTTTCACAGCGCGCGCCACTAGGCCCACAACCGTAGCGGCAGCAGTCCCCACGCCGCCAGCACCAGCGTCCATTGCACGACTGCGAGCATCGCCAGCAGGTCGAGCCTCGCGATCACGCCATGCCCACGACTGCGGAACTGCAAGATCAGACCGACCAGCATCGCCAGCGGCAATGTCGCCGTCACTACGGCGAGCAGCCCGCTGGCCCAAGTGAGGTCGCCCAACTGCAGGAAGGATTGCCGCAGGAACAGCGGTAGCGGCAGCAGCAGCGCGAGGATGCCGAGCAGCGGCACGAACACCGGATGCGGCGGCCTCATCCGCCGCGCCAGCAGGCGCGCGAGCCCGGACAGCAGCAGCCAGGCCAGCCCGAGCACGCCCGCGGCCAGACTCGCCCACAGCAGCGCGAGCTTCGATATGGAAATCCGCGCGTAGCTTTGCAGCCCGGTGCTGAGCACGCGTGTGCCGTCCGCAGCCGTCAGCAGCGCGTGCGAAGCGATGGTGCGATCGGGCGCGCGCAGCAGCGATCCGCCGACCGGCGTCAGCACGACCGCGGGCGACTGCAGCGGCTTCAGCCGCAGCGCGGCGCCTTCGCGGCGCACACGGATGAAACCGAACACCGTGTCGAGCCAGACGAAGCTGTCCATCCGGTTCGGCGCCGGGATGTAGACACCGCTCCAGTCATCGAGATCGGTGGCTGCGACGGACGTTGCCGGTGCCGGCGCCGACGCCGGCGCATCCACCCCGAGTGCTTTCACGAACAGCGCGTCGAGGCGACGGCGATGCTCGGGCGATTCGCTATCGGTATTGGTCGACCAGAAGAAGGCACGCCGCCGCTCGGGAAACAGACAGAGCATCGCACGATAGCCAAGGATACTGCCGTCGTGGCAGCGGCCGACCGCGCCGTGCCGGTCGCGTGTGGACAGGCCCAGCCCGTAGCCGACCTGCAGTCCGGCCATCGCGGCCTCGGTGCCGCGTGGCGCGCCCATCGCGCGCAGCCAGTGTGGATCGATGAAGACTTCGCCATCGATGCGCCCGTCGCCCATCAGGAACCGCGCGAGCCGCGCCATGTCCCGCGCGGTAGTCGTGAACTGGCCCGCCGGCCGCACGTAGATCGCCACCGCGGCGTGCGCGGTGCGATCCTCGAAGTGCCCCATCGCCAGTCGCGGATCCGCGTGCGGCCCCTGCTGCGACACGAAACCGAAAGTACTGTCGTGCATCCCGAGCGGACGCAGAAGATGAGCGTCGAGGTAGTGCTCGTAGCGTTCTCCGGTGACCGATTCGATGACCCGGCCGAGCAGGGTGTAGCCCATGTTGGAGTAGGAAAACCGTGTGCCCGGCCGGCTGCGCACGCGCAGCAGACCGTCGCCGGCGAACGCCTGCGCCAGCGGCGTATCGGCATCGGCTTGCAGGCTGAAGAACTGCCACAGGCGCAGGTCGTCCAGTCCCGAGGTGTGGTCGAGCAGGTGGCGCACCCGTACCGGATCGCTCGTCGCCCACGGATTGTCGAAAACCGCGTCCGGCAGCAGCGCGGACACCGGCGTGTCCAGCGACAGCCGGCCCTGGCTGACTAGGCGCAGCGCGCCGGTCGCCAGCAGCGTCTTGGCGATGGAACCGATGTGCACGCGATCGTCGGCACCGAGCGCGCGGCCGCTGTGCGTGTCCTTGATGCCGGCCGCGCCGACGGCGATGGCGCCGTCCGGCGTCACGGTGGACCAGACCGCACCGGTCAGGCCTTCCTCGTCGAGGATCTGCGCGACTTCCGCCTGCAGCGGCGACAGTGCGGCCCACAGCGGCGCGAAGGCAGACAACAGCGCGCAGGCCAGCGCGGCGGCGGCGCGGCGTCGGAGGCTCCGCGTCATGACAGAGAATCGATTGATTGCCATCGGCTGCAGTCCGCGTTCGGTCAAACACAAGCATGCAGGATGCTTGACACGCGAGCCCATGCCGCAGGTCATCGTGACCAATGGTATTCGAGGACATCGCATTCGAGCGGCGGCGCCGAATTAAGCCATCGGCACGAACTCCATTGCCGCCGCCGGCCTCAGCCACGGCAGCAGCCAGTGGTCGACCAGCAGGAAGGCGAACAGCGCCATCAGGTAGACGATGGAGTAGTTGAACACACGCATGGCAAACAGTTCGTCACAAGCCAATGATCGACCAGCGCCCGGAGACCGTGGAATCCCGTCAAGAGGTGGGTCATTGGGAAGGTGACACGGTCTTGGGCGCCGCAGGCGAGCGGACGTGCTTGTTGACCCTGGTCGAACGCAGCACCGGATGGGCCGAAGTGGTCAGGCTGCCGCACCGCACCGTCCACGCCGTCAACCGCGCCGCCTTGGCACTAATCCGGACCAGCGGTTTGCCTTTCAAGACCATCACCTGGGACAACGGCACCGAGTTCCATGGCTACCGGGCACTGGAAGAAGCGACCGGTGTGCGCTGCTACTTCGCCTATCCCCATCGCCCCTGGGAGCGCGGTAGCAACGAGAACTTCAATGGCCTGCTGAGGCAGTACTTCCGCAAGGGAAAGAGCCTGGCGCGAATGCGCCAGCTCGACTGCGACCGCGTCACGACTAAACTCAACCAACGACCAAGGAAACGTCATGGCTTCAAAGCACCAGAACAGCGAATCCAACAGCTCTCAGGGGTGTTGCACTTGGGGCGTTAATTCACCCGCCATGCCTATCTCCAGATCGGAATTTCGACGTAGCTATCGTTATGCCAGCTCACTTTAAGCGGTTCACCGGCGTCGGTAATGGATTCGTCGCTGACATCTCGGCCTGTTCCATAGTTGATCTGATGGTACGGATTCTTGTTGACATCCAGCACGACTAACAACCTGCTGCCTTGCTGGAGCTGCCGACTTACCAGCATGGATCGCTCGAAGGAGATCGACTCCACCCGGTCGGGCGTGAGTAGCCTGCGAATGCTGATATCTTCGGCAAAACTCGCTCGACCGAGGTAGTAGGAAAGGTGCAACAGCGTTCCATCAGGCATAAGCTCGTACAACACGACACCGAAGTCGAAGTCACGTTTGTTGATAGTAACTTTCAGGTTGCCGCTGAACATCCCGTTCACTGCGACCGGCTCCTCAAGCGGTTCGCTGATGAAGGACAGTCCGGTGAACTGGACGTCCTTGCCCGTGATGGAGCTGGGGTAGTAGTCGTTATGCGAGATGGTGCGGTCAGCGAGGTCCACCACCTGCTTTAGAGCAGCGGGATTGCCGGGCTGTTTCTCCGCCAGGCGGCGGTGGTTCTCGCCAGCGGGATCGGTTGTCAGGTACAACTTCAACGTCTCGTTGCTCATTGCCTCCAGCGACGGCGCGTGGTGCCACACATTCGCACCCATCACCTCGTAATTGATCCGACCCTTGAGCAACGCCGGCCGGTCGCCATCCCGAAGAACATAATCAAGCCACTGGAAGGTTAGTTCTTGTGTATCGAACAGTGCGACGGGATCCAACGTGTAGCCACGAAGCTCGCGCGGCTTTCGTCTCGCCTGCGCACCGCCGTGGTCATACGGGCCGATCACGAGATAGTGCTCGGCATCCTTGTTGTACTTGTAGTGTTCCCTTAGATAGCGCAGCGCGGAGATCTGCCCGTCGTCGTAGTAGCCGGTGATCGACAGGACCGGAATATTGATACGGGCGAAATCCTGCTGGTAGGGAACTTTGGCCTGCCAATATGCGTCGTACGCTGGATGCTCCAGCCAGCGTTGAAGGAGTGGATTTGGCGTGCCGTCGACCTGGTCGATCTCCCGGTATGGGCGGCCGCTCGCGTACCAGTTCCGGTTCAACGCGTCCCACCTGTCCGGGTCGTTGTACGTGGCGCTGTCCAGGAACTTGTTGTTGCTTACGAAGAAGCCCCAGCCGTAATTGGCATTCAGGAATACGTTGTTCGTCATCGGCAATCCCTGCCCGGGAATGGCAGCGACGTAAGGCACGATCGTCTTCAGCGCCGGATGCAGCCGCTTGGTGGCAGCCCAGGCAGCGTAACCGGAGTAGCTACCGCCGTACATGCCGACCTCGCCATTGCTCCACGGCTGCCGGCTAACCCAGTCGATCACGGCATAGGTATCGTCCACCTCGTGTTCGTAGGGTTCGATTGCGTCTGGACTCAGGCGTTTGCCCCGAGTGTCGGCGACGAGCCCGACATAGCCGTGAGCTGCAGCTGTCTTGGCCAGCTGTCGGCTACCGGCCAAGTCCGTATCGATACTGAAGACCAGTACCGCGGGTAGGGGCTCACGTGCGCTTCGTGGCCGCACAGCGACGGCCGACAGCGTCGCCCCGTCTGGCGTATGGATCAGGACGTCGTCGGTGATCTCGTACCGGCGCTGCTCCTCTGCACCGATGAGCGCAGGCAGATAGGGTTGCGTTTCAGCGTACATCTTGTCTGCGAGATAGGCCCGAACCAGCTTCGCAGCATCCGCCTGTCCTATGCCGTCGGATGGCCCCAATCGGCTCAGCGCATTGTACAAATTTCGCTCGTAGACGAAGGCCGGAGTTTCGAGCCAGTACGTGATATCCAAGGCTTCACGATCATCCAGTCCTGCATAGACCTGTCGAAACGCCTCACCATAGGCCTTGCCGAAGTCATGGCCGTCGGCTGTTGCTCTCGACTTGGCGATGGCATAGATGTTGAGCACGATCAGGCCCGGGTCGGCGCTTGCCGTGGGCGCCGATGGGAGATCCCGCAGGGAGTCGAGCGTAGCCAAGGCGCCAGCAGGGTCTCCTGATACCAGTTGAAAGCGCAGCAGGTTGTCCAAGTAACGCTGTCGATCACTCTCCGCGTACGCGACGATCGACTGCCGTGCGAGCTCCGGCATGGCTTTGGCAAGCCGTTCTTCGTCGTCGGCCGCTGCTGCTGGGAACGGAAGCACACCGGCTTGCAGCGCAGGTTCCGCATCATTTCCAGGCACCGCAGGGGCAGCTGAGAGTCCCGCCCTCCCAGCGCAACCAATCAGCGTGACAACAAGAGCCAGCACCACTAGTTTTAGAATCATCGACCTCTGCCCCATGCGGTTACCGCTGCTGCCGATTGGCGCCTAACGCCTGAGTTAAGCCGACCCGCAGCAGGGCGGCGACTGAGTGCAAATATAGCCGAAGGCGTGCACTTGGGCGCCGCCCTGATGCGGGGTCGGCTTGAACGAATTGTTAGGCCTAAATATACGCAGCCCATACTCTAGAGAGGAGCAACAGCAGAAAGCCAACTAACAACAACCAATTGCGGGCGTTATAAGTACGCAAAGTAGCCTTGCCGACTGTGTCCATTGCCTCTCGTGCGGTAGGCACCACTTCCTCAAGTGCGGAGACCTTTGCAGCGACTTGGTCAGCAGAGAAGGCCTCGCCAGTGCCTCGATTGATGATGGGGCTGCCGAGTGCAGACGCCAATGCGCCTTTTTCTTCCTGCATACGAAGGTAGTGACTATTCATACGCATTAACTGGTTTGTGCCTTGAATCCGTAGGAAGCCGGCGACGGCTGAGCCTACCAGCATGAGTAGCGAAACGAACTCCAATGTGCTGGGGTTGTAGCCTAGGCGTGTCGGCTCAAATGATTCGCCGACGAAAGCACACAGAGCCCCAACTATACCTAGTGCGAAGTAATCAAACTTCTGCTGTGCAGCCATTGATGCTTCATAGAGCTTGTCGCTACGTTCGATAGTCATGTCTGCTTTAGGCCTAACGCCTGAATTAAGCCGACTTGCGAAGCAAGTTCGGCTTGAATGAATTGTTAGGCGCGTCACCTGGCCTCTGCCCAGGACTGACAGCGTGTGATGTCCTGAAGCAAGTGTCGCTTGCGATTCGTTCCTTTGTCGACGATGACAAAAGTGCCTTCGAGCAATGCGTACCTTTCATTGACTTGTTCCGCGTTATTCGCGCAGGCGCTAGCTTCAAGATCAATCCTATTGGGCAATAGTCCGTGTACACGGTCCTCCCGATGGAGCCACAAGGCATAGGTCTCAAACTCTAGCTGAAGATACCCCATGACCCTGACGGTTTTTCCATCGAAATCCTGGGGGTTGGAAAGTATTTGGACAATCGACACTCGGTCGTCTTGCCTGCTTCGTGTTTCAGTCGGCGCAGGCTTCTCTGCACATGCAGAGATTGCTAGAGCTGCGAGTACCAGAAGATGCTTCATGAGCGCCTAACGTCTATTCGGCCCCTCTGGAGGGGCGTTGCATCGAGTATGCCCGGAAGATCGTTCTGCTTCCAACGGCCTACTGCCTGGGCTATTCAAGGAGTCATAGCCCGCGACCAGGCTCTAGAGGCGCCGCCCGGGCAACGTCATGCGGATTGATCGCGGGCGTAACGCGTTACGCCTCCAGCTCCGCCAGATAACACCGCCTTGTTCACGCCAGCCGCTGCAACTCGAATCCCGGCGCCGGCTGCAGCCACGGCAGCAGCCAGTGGTCGACCAGCAGGAAGGCGAACAGCGCCATCAGGTAGACAATG
>JALZMP010000135.1 GCA_030858145.1 Pseudomonadota bacterium | reverse complement strand
GCGCTGCTGGCGCGCCTGCTCGACGATCCCTGGTTCTCACGGCCGCCACCCAAGTCCAGCGGACGCGACCAGTTTCACCTGGATTGGGTGCGGGCGCGCCTGGCCGGCGACGAAACCATTGCCGATGTCCAGGCGACCCTGCTGGCGCTGTCGGCGCAGAGCATCGCCGACGCCCTGCGGACGGCGCAGCTGCAGACCCGGCGCGTGATCGCCTGCGGGGGCGGCGTGCACAACGCCGTGTTGATGGACACGCTGGCGACGGTACTGGCCGGGACGATCGGGGGTTGCGTGCTGGAGTCCAGCGCCGCGCACGGCCTCGATCCTGACCACGTCGAGGCGATGGGTTTCGCGTGGCTGGCCCACGCCACCGTCCACGGCCGACCGGGCAATCTGCCCAGTGTCACCGGGGCCCGTGCGCCGCGGATCCTGGGCGGGATCTATCCGGCCTGAGGCCGGTGCGCCGGCCTTGCGCTATGCGCCATCGTGCGATTCCCGGGGCAGCTTGCCGATCAGCGCATAGCCGGCATCGTCGGCGACCTGTTCCAAGGCTGCGATCGCCGCCTGCAGCGCATCGGACTCCGAATGATCAAAGCTGAGCCGGCCATCGCCCTCGTACGTGTTCAGCCCATGCTCCAACAGGTGCAGCAGGGTCGCGGGGATGGACCAGGCATGTTGCTGCGCGACCCGCTTGATACGCTCGGCGAGCACCCCGTCGATGTCCTTGAGCACCATATCGGTCATGGTCCGCCCGTCGCGCCAGCCGCCTCCGGCGTGGTCTCCTTGATACGCCGCCACAGCCAGCCAAGCAAGAGCAGGGTGGGCACCACGGTCAGCGCACTGAACACGAAGAACAGGCTGTAGGACGTCGCCTCGACGATGTAGCCCGAGACCCCGCCGACGAATTTGCCAGGCAGGTTGGCCAGCGATACCAGCAGCGCGTATTGGGTGGCGGTGAAGTTGCGATCGGTCAGCGAGGACATGAACGCGACCAGCACCACGCCGGCGAAGCCCTGGAACAGGTTGTCGGCACTGATCGCGGCGTAGAACGCCCAGATCTGCGCCGGGTACTGCGCCATCAGCAGGAAGGCGAGGTTGGACAGCGCCACGCCGATCGCGGCCAGGAACAGCATCTTTCGGAAGCCGAACGCCGCCACCGCGACGCCGCCGGCGAACGCGCCCGCGATCCCCATCCACACCCCGTAGAGCTTGGACACGGTGGCGATATCGGACTTGGTGTAGCCCGAATCGAGGTAGAACGGCCCGGCCATGACCCCGATCACCTGGTCGGGGAACTTGAACAGGCCCACGAACAACAGCAGCGCCAGCCCCAGCAGCAGGCCGTTGGTCGAGAAGAAACTGGAGAACGGCTGCCAGAACGCGCCGAAGAAGTCGATCCGGCGGATCACGGTGTCCTCGGGCGCCACCGGCTCGCGGCACAGCAGGGTGGTCGCGATCGGGATCAGCATCAGCGAGGCCATCGCGGCATACGCCCACCACCAGTCGCGGAAATCCGCGATGTACAGCGCGCCGGCCCCGGCCAGGATCAGGCCGATGCGGTAGCCCAGGGTGTACGTCGCCGCCAAGGCCGCCTGCGCCGAGGCCGGCGCGACCTCGATCCGGTAGGCGTCGACCACCGAGTCCTGGGTGGCACCGGCAAACGACGCCACCAGCACCCACAGCACCAGGCCGGTCACGCCCAGCTCCGGGCGCATGTAGGCCAGCGCGACCAGCGCCACCATCACCGTCACCTGCGACACCAGCAGCCAGGAGCGGCGGCGGCCGAGGAAGGCGGTGAGCGGGAACGGGAAGCGGTCGATCAGCGGCGCCCACAGGAACTTGAGCAGGTAGAAGAAACTGGCCAGGCTGATCAGGCCGATGCTGCCCAGGTCCAGGCCGACGTCGCGCAGGCGGGTGGACAGCGTCTGCGAGGCGATCAACAGGAACGGCAGGCCGCTGCCGAAGCCCAGGAACAGCATGGTCAACGCCGACGGCGTGCCGAAGGCGCGCTTGATCCCGGCCCAGCCCTTGTACGACACCGGTACGGCGGCGGCAGTACTCATGCGCGGTGGCTCATGGCTGGGGTCTCAAGGTTTTGTAATCGACGACGAAGGGCGCGTGGTCGGAGAAGCGCGGTTCGGGGTGGATCGCGCAGGAAAGCAGGCGCCCGCGCAGCGACGGCGTCACCAGCTGGTAGTCGATCCGCCAGCCGACGTTGTTGGCGCGCGCGGCGCCGCGGTTGCTCCACCAGGTGTAGTCCTCGCCTTCCGGCTGCAAGGCGCGGTAGGCGTCGACCCAGCCGTCTTCGTCTTCGCCGGCACACAGGCCGTTGAGCCAGTCGCGCTCGGGCGGCAGGCAGCCCGAGTTCTTCTGGTTGGACCTCCAGTTGCGGATGTCACGTTGGCTGCGGACGATGTTCCAGTCACCGCACAGCACGTAGTCGCGGCCACTGCGAAGCCATTGGTCGAGCTGCGGCCCGAGCCAGTCCATGACACCGAACTTGTAGCCCTGGCGCAGTTCGCCCGACGAGCCCGACGGGATGTACAACGACACCACGCTGAGATCCCCGAAGCGCGCCTCGATGTAGCGCCCTTCCTCGTCGAAGTCCTCACGCCCCAGCGCGGTGCGCACCTCATCGGGCGCGCGCCGGCTGTAGATGGCGACGCCGCTGTAGCCCTTCCTGGTGCTGGCGTCGCGGAAGTGCACGTGGTAACCCGGCGGCCGGAACGCCTCGCCCGACAACTGGTGTTCCTGCGCCTTGGTTTCCTGCACGCACAGCACGTCGGCGTCCTGGCCGGCGAACCAGTCGAAGAAGCCCTTGCTGGCTGCGGAGCGCAGGCCGTTGGCATTGAAGCTGATGATGCGCATGGATGAAGCCGGGAATAGGAGCCTGGAAAATCTCCGCGCCCAAGGTTAGCGGATTTCATGCGCCAACCTGCACCTCCGCGCCAATGGCTATGATGCCGCCATGCCTGCCGCCCCGGCCCTGCGCGTCGCACCGGTCACGCCGCAACTGGCCGACGCGGTTCGCGCGCTGCGCGTGGCGCCCGGCCAGCACGTCCATGTCGGCGACGTGTCGTTCAACCTGGCCGACGCCGAGGCCAACCCCGACAGCGAGGCGATGGCGATCCTGGCCGATGACCGGGTGATCGGTTTCTACCGCCTCGACTACCAGCCGACGGTCGTCGCCCGGATCTCCCTGCGCAGCGCCGCCGCCGTGGTGCTGCGGGCCTTCCTGCTCGACCGCGCCTGGCAGGGACGGGGGCTCGCCGGGCGCGCACTCCTTGCTTGTTGCCGCGACGTCTCGCTTCGCCACCCACGGCGCCGGCTGATGGCCCTGAACGTGGACTGCCGCAACGTGGTCGCGGTGCGCGCCTACCGCCAGGCCGGCTTCGTGGGCTGCGGCGAGCTGGTGTCCGGTGGCTCGGCGGGACCGCAGCATTTGATGTTGCGGCAGTTGGGGGGGCTAGGGGCTAGGGGTTAGACGTGAGACGTGAGACGTGAGACGGTTTCCCCATGCGCCGCCGCAGCCCGCCTTTCGTCTAACGTCTCACCTACCACGTCTGCCTTCCTTGCAATGACCGACCACCGCCAGCGCTTCCTCGTCCTCTCCCTGCGCGCCGAGGCCCTGCGCTTCGGCGCGTTCACCCTCAAGTCCGGCCGCGTGAGTCCCTACTTCTTCAACGCCGGCCGCTTCGACAGTGGCGCGGCGCTGGCGGCACTGGCGGCCTGCTATGCCGATGCCGTGGACGCTGCCGGGGTGGACTTCGACCTGCTGTTCGGGCCTGCCTACAAGGGCATCCCGCTGGCCACCGCGCTGGCCTGCGAATATGCCCGTCGCGGCCGCGACCTGCCGCTGGCCTACAACC
>JALZMP010000125.1 GCA_030858145.1 Pseudomonadota bacterium | reverse complement strand
GGCCATGGCCGCGATAGTTCTATCGGCAAAGCATCGCGGCCATGGCCGCTCCCACAGGGGCAAACGGTTTCAAGCCTTGGCGAACACCAGCCTGCCGCCCTCGGCCTCCACCTGCACGGTATCGCCGCCGGCGAACTCGCCGGACAGGATCTTCTGCGCGAGCGGGTTCTCCAGCTGCTGCTGGATCGCGCGTTTCAGTGGTCGCGCGCCGTAGACCGGGTCGAAGCCGGCGTTGCCGAGCAGGGCGAAGGCGGGGTCGGAGACCTCGATGCGGATGCCGCGCTCGGCCAATCTTTGCTCCAATCCGCGCAGCTGGATCCGCGCGATCGACCGGATCTGGGCCTTGTCCAGCGGGTGGAACACCACGATGTCGTCGAGCCGGTTGATGAATTCGGGCCGGAAGTGCGCCTGCACCACCGCCATCACCGCCGCTTTCATCTGCGTGTAGCCCTCCGCGGAGTCGGCGTCGACGCTGCTGTTCTCGGACATCTCCTGGATCTGATGCGAGCCGAGGTTGGAGGTCATCACGATCACCGTGTTGCGGAAATCGACCGTGCGCCCCTGGCCGTCGGTGAGGCGGCCGTCGTCGAGCACCTGCAGCAGGATGTTGAACACGTCCGAATGTGCCTTCTCGACCTCGTCGAGCAGGATCACGCTGTACGGCCGGCGGCGCACCGCCTCGGTCAGGTAGCCGCCCTCCTCATAGCCCACGTAACCCGGTGGCGCGCCGATCAGCCGCGCGACCGAATGCTTCTCCATGAACTCGCTCATGTCGATGCGCACCATGGCGTCGGGCGAATCGAACAGGAACTCCGCCAGCGCCTTGCACAGTTCGGTCTTGCCGACACCGGTGGGCCCGAGGAACAGGAACGAACCGGTCGGCCGTCCAGGATCGGACAGCCCGGCGCGCGAACGGCGGATGGCATCGGACACGACCTTGATCGCCTCGTCCTGGCCGACCAGGCGGCCGTGCAGGGCGTCCTCCATCTTCAACAGCTTCTCGCGCTCGCCTTCCAGCATCTTGCTGACCGGGATGCCGGTCCAGCGCGCGACCACCTGCGCGATCTCCTCGGCGGTGACCTTGTCCTGGAGCAGGGTGAAGCCGCGGGTCTCGGCCTCCTGCGCCACTTGCAGCTGCTTTTCCAGTTCCGGCAAGGTGCCGTACTGCAACTCGCTCATGCGCGCGTAGTCCTGCTTGCGCTGCGCGGCCTCCAGCTCCAGCCGCACCTGCTCGATCTGCTCCTTGACCCGGGTCGCGGCCTGCAGGGTGGCCTTTTCCGACGTCCACACCTCCTCGAGGTCGTTGTAGTCGCGCTCGAGCGTGGCGATCTCCGCCTCCAGGTCGGCCAGTCGCTGCTTGGACTCCGCGTCCTTCTCCTTCTTCAACGCCTCGCGCTGGATCTTGAGCTGGATCAGCCGGCGTTCCTTGCGGTCGAGCTCTTCGGGTTTCGAGTCGATCTCCATGCGGATGCGCGACGCGGCCTCGTCCATCAGGTCGATCGCCTTGTCCGGCAGCTGGCGGTCTGCGATGTAGCGGTGCGACAGCGTGGCCGCGGCGACGATCGCCGGATCGGTGATCTCCACGCCGTGGTGCACCGCGTAGCGCTCCTTGAGCCCGCGCAGGATGGCGATGGTGTCCTCCACGCTCGGCTCGCCGACGAAGATCTTCTGGAACCTGCGCTCGAGCGCGGCGTCCTTCTCCACGTATTTTCGGTACTCGTCGAGCGTGGTCGCGCCGATGCAGTGCAGCTCGCCGCGGGCGAGGGCAGGTTTGAGCATGTTGCCGGCATCCATCGAGCCTTCGGCCTTGCCCGCGCCGACCATGGTGTGCAGTTCGTCGATGAACAGGATGATCTGGCCCTCGTTCTTCGACAGGTCGCTGAGCACCGCCTTGAGCCGCTCCTCGAACTCACCGCGGAACTTGGCGCCTGCAATCAACGCGCCCATGTCCAGGCTGAGCACGCGCTTGCCCTTCAAGCCTTCCGGCACCTCGCCGTTGATGATCCGCTGCGCCAGCCCTTCCACGATCGCGGTCTTGCCAACGCCGGGCTCGCCGATCAGCACCGGGTTGTTCTTGGTCCGCCGCTGCAGCACCTGGATGGTGCGGCGGATCTCCTCGTCGCGGCCGATCACCGGGTCGAGCTTGCCTTTTTCCGAACGCGCGGTCAGGTCGATGGTGTATTTCTCCAGCGCCTGGCGCGCCTGCTCCGCGTTCTCGTCCTGCACCGTGTCTCCTCCGCGCATGGCATTGATCGCCGTTTCCAGCCGTGACTTGTCGGCACCTGCCGCCTTCAGCGCGCGGCCCGTCTCGCCGCCGTCGTCCAGCGCCGCGAGCAGCAAAAGCTCCGAGGCGATGAAGGCGTCGCCGCGCTGCTGCGCCAGCTTGTCGCTGACGTTGAGCAGGCGCGAGAGGTCGTTGCCGACCGAAATGTTGCCGGCCTGTCCCGACACTTTCGGCAAATGGTCCAGCGCCTCCACCAGCCGCTCGCGCAACAGCGGCACGTTGACCCCGGACTGCGCCAGCAGCGGCCGGGTGCCACCGCCTTGCTGGTCGACCAGCGCCAGCAGCAGGTGGGCGGGTTCGATCAGGTTGTGGTCGCGCCCAACGGCGACCGACTGCGCGTCGCTCAACGCCTGCTGGAAACGCGAGGTGAGTTTGTCCATGCGCATGGCGTGGCTCCCGGATCCTGTATGGCCTGCCCACCCGGGCATGGCACGGGCTGGCAGGTTCATGCTGCAGATGGTGGCCGCCGGCGGCAAACTCAACGACACAGGCCCGGCAACCGCACAGTGGCGGCCGCACCACCCGAACCGCCCTTCAATCCAGCATCGACAGCTTGCCCAACTCCGACACCGCCTCGGCCAGGCCGAGCACCAGCCGGTCGGCGCCGGCCTCCTGCAACTGCCCCGCCTGCTCCGCACGCTCGTCCTCGTACAAGCCCAGGCGGCCGACCACGATCCGCAAATCGGGGAAGCGCGCGCGCAGCCGCTTGCACAGGTAGCGGGTGTGCGACAGGCCACCAGGCGGGATCGAGGCGATGAACAGCACGTCCGGCGGCGACTGCTCGATGCGCGCGATCACGTCGGACACCAGGCTGGCCGAAGTCGCAGCCTCGTAGTCGAACCGTTCCGTGCGCAGCAGCCGGGACAGCATCGTCACCGCCAGCTCGTCGATGCCGTCGCGCGCCGGCAGCGCCAGCACGGTGGTGCGGCTGTCGTCGTCGCGCGCCGTCTGCAGCGGCGCTGGCGGCGGCGCCGCGTCGTTATCCGCGGCCGGCGCGGGCGGCGGCTCGAGCAGTTCCGCGACCATCGCGCCGGTGTGCTGCACGATCCCGGCATGGTCGTCGACGTCGATCTTGCCGGCGCGCAGGTCGGCGCGGGCCTGGGTCAGCATCGGCAGCACCACCGCATCCATCGCCGCGGCACGGCTGCTTTCCGCGGTCACCCGCTCCAGCAGCACCGACGCCTCGTCCTCGTCGCCGGCCAGCAGCCGCTGGTAGAAGCGCTGCGCGGGGGCCAGCACCGGGCGGTCGCCGAGCAGGGTGTCGAGGAACTTCAGGAAAGGTACGTAGCGGCCCAGCACCACCAGGCACACCGTCAGCGGCGAGGCCAGCACCAGGCCCACCGGCCCCCACAGCCATGTCCAGAACGCCACTGCCACCAGCAGCGCTGCCTGCGACACCCCGATCCCGCGCCCGTACAGCACCGGCTCCAGGAACATGTTGGTGATCAGCTCCAAGACCCCGAACAGCGCGACCACCATGATCACCACCGTCCAGTCGCGCGAAATCAGCAGCGCCAGCGCGATCGGCAGCAGCGCGGCGAGCCACGGTCCCAGGTATGGGATATAGCGCAGCAGCGCCGCGAAGAATCCCCACAGCACCGCATAAGGCAGCCCGATCACTGCAAGTCCAATCGCCACGGCCGCGCCGTAGCCAACGTTGATCAGCAGCTGCATCAACAGGTAGCGGCTGACCCGCTCGCCGGCGTCCTCCAGCGCGCGCGTGGTCTCGGCCAGTTGGCGCACGCCCACCAGCGAGATCACCCGGTCGCGCAGGTCCTCCCTGCGCAGCAGCATGAACATGACCAGCACCAGCACCAGGCCGAAGGTGGCCACCGGTTGCAGCAGGGGCCCCGCCACCGACCACAGCTGGCCCAGCCGGAACGGACCCTCGCTGACGATCCGCACCGGCTGCGCTTGCGCGGCCTCGCGTTGCTCGCGGGTTTCGGGCAGCGGCTGGCCGCGTTCGAGCTGCGCCGACACCCGTTCGACCACCATCTGCATCTTGTCCAGCAGTCCGTCGCGGCCGCGGGCGCGGTACTGCGCGATCTTGGCGGTGATGTTCTGCTCGTAGCGGGGATAGTCGTCGAGCAGGGTGCCGATCTGGCGGGTGATGCCGAAGATCGCCGCCAGCACCACCGCGACCGCCAGCACCGTCACCAGCACCACCGCCGGCACCCGGCCCAGGCGCCAGCGCTCGAGCCAGTTGGACACCGGCGCCAGCAGGAAGGTGAACAGCAGCGCCAGCGCCACCGGCACCACGATCACCTTGGCCCAGTACAGGAAGCCCATCACCAGGGCGGTGCCGACCAGCAGCGGCAGGGCGCGGGAGGCGTCGGTCTGGGTCGGGGCCATGGCAGCGGGGTCGGATCGCCGACAGGCCGGCCCGACGATTACGCCCGGCGAGCCGTCAATCCACCGTGATGTGCCGAACGTCGATGCGTTGCCGGATCCGTGCCGGGCGACGCAGCCAGCGTCGCTCAGTCCAGCGGCGTCGGCTGAATCAGTTCGATCCAGTAGCCGTCGGGATCCTTGATGAAGGCGATGCTCTTCATGCTGCCATCCTGCAGCCGCTTCTGGAAAGGCACCCCGAGGGCTTCCAGCCGTGCGCAGGCGTGGCGCACGTCGGGCACGCTGACGCACAGGTGGCCAAAGCCGCGCGGCTCGCTGTTGCCGTCGTGGTAGACGGGGCCGTCCCGGGTTTCGGTGCCGTGGTTGTGGGTCAGCTCGAGCACCCCGCGCTGGCACGCAAGCCAATGCCTGCGCTCGCCCTCGTCATCGGGGATGTCGCTGACATCGTCGACCAGGACCAGGAAATAAAGCGAAAAGCCGCCCTCGGCGAAGTGTGCCGTGCGCACCAGGCAGAAGCCCAGCACGCGGGTGTAAAAGTCCAGGGAGACCTGCGGATCCTTGACCCGCAGCATGCTGTGGTTGAACACGAAGCCATGGGTGGCGGCATCGCGCATCGGCGCGACCCCGGGAACGGCGCCAAGCTCGGCTCGGGTGTCGGAATTCATGTGCAGGCCTGGAAACACGGAATGTCCAAGCCTAGTCGGAGCAAGGTCACGGGGGTGTGCTCGCGACCCGCGTGCTACCGAGGGTTGCGTGGCGGCCGCGCGCCTGTCACGCCGGCGCGTCGAACCAGACCACGGTGGCCATGCGACCGGTGCACCGGTCGCGGCGGTGCGAATAGAAGCGCGCCGCATCCCCGATCGTGCACTGGTCGCCGCCGTGCACTCGGTGGACGCCAGCGGCCTGCAGGCGCCGGCGTGCGAGCGCGTAGAGGTCGACGCGCCAGTGGCCGGGACGGGTCGGGACGAAGGCCGCGGCGGCGCCTGCGTCATCCGCAATGAATGCCCGATGTACCTCGACCCCGACCTCGTAGGCCTCGGGGCCGGCCGCCGGTCCCAGCCATGCCACGATATCCGCGGGCGAGGTCTGCATTGCTGAAACAGTGTGCTCGAGCGCCCCCGCCGCCAGCCCGCGCCAGCCGGCATGGGCGACGGCGACCTCGGCGCCGTCCATCGCTGCCAGCACCACCGGCAGGCAGTCGGCCGTGAGCACGGCGAGGACGGTGCCGGGCGCGGCGGTGACTGCGGCATCGGCCTGCAGCTCCGGCCTGCCCTCATCCCAACCCCCGCTCCGCGCCCCGGCCGGTGCCAGCGGCACGGGCGTTCGGGTGCAAGCGCGCGAGTCGCG
>JALZMP010000124.1 GCA_030858145.1 Pseudomonadota bacterium | reverse complement strand
GGCCATGGCCGCGATGGATGCGGGAAGGCAATCGCGGCCATGGCCGCTCCCACAGTAGCTTATTGGCGCTTGCGCTCGGCTTTGATCTGGTCGTAGGCGCCGTTGATCTCGCGCGCCTTGCGCTCGGCTTGGTCGCGCAGTTCGGCGGCCGCGCCGGACAGACGGTCGGGGTGGTACTGCGAGATCAAACGCCGGTAGGCCTGGTCGACCTCGCCGTCGCTGGCCTCGCGGGTCAGACCGAGCACGCCATAGTGTTCGTCGCGCCGGGTCCGGAACCAGTCGCTGTCGAAGGCATGGCCGATCAGCAGGCCGATGAGGCCGCCACCGGGGTGGCGCAGCAGCAGCCAACCGGCGATGAAGCCGAAGAGTTTTCCGTACCAGCGCGTCATGCGCCCAGTGTAGGGCACCCGCGGCCGGCAGCGGCCCCGTCGCAGGCACCGGGCGCGATCATTACACTAGCCGGTCCTGCGCACGAGTGGCTGCCTTGTCGACCACCCTGCTGACCGCCGACCTGCCCGGCCTCGCCCTGCACCACCGCGGCAAGGTCCGCGACGTCTTCGACCTGGGTCGTGTCCGGCCGGACGCCGCGGAGACACGGGCCGACGAACATCTGCTGATCGTCGCCACCGACCGGCTCTCCGCCTTCGACGTGGTCCTGCCCGACCCGATCCCCGGCAAGGGCGAGATGCTGTGCCAGCTCAGCAACTTCTGGTTCGCGCACACCGCGCACATCCTGCGCAACCACCTCACCGGCATCGACGTGGCCTCGGTGCTGCCGCCCAGGGTCGATCCTGCGCCGTATCTGCAGCGCTCCGTGGTTGCCAGGAAGCTCAAGCCGGTGCCGGTGGAGGCGATCGCGCGCGGTTATCTGATCGGCAGCGGCTGGAATGACTACCAGCGCACCGGCCGGGTCAGCGGCATCGCCCTGCCCGACGGCCTGCGCCAGGCCGAACGCCTGCCGCAACCGATCTTCACCCCGTCGACCAAGGCCGCGGTGGGCGACCACGACCAGAACATCGACTTCGACACCATGGTCCGCAGCGTCGGTGCCGAGCTCGCCGAGCAGGTTCGCGACGCCACCCTGCGCCTGTACGCCTTCGCCGCCGACCATGCCGCCGAGCGCGGGATCCTGCTGGCCGACACCAAGTTCGAGTTCGGCCTGGATGTCGACGGCCGCCTGCACGTGATGGACGAGATGCTGACCCCGGATTCCTCGCGCTACTGGCCGGCGGACGAGTACGCGGTCGGGGCCAGCCCGCCAAGCTACGACAAGCAGTTCGTGCGCGATTACCTGGAAACGCTCGACTGGGACAAGACCGCGCCGGGCCCGCGGCTGCCGGCCGAGTTGATCGCGCGGACGCGGGCGAAGTATGCCGAGGCGCTGCAACGGCTTGCTGGCATCTCGATCGATTGAAGGCACCCGTGGCAGCGGTCAGGGTCACCTTCACCGCGGTATGCTTGCGACGCTGTGCAGCGCCCGGAGAGGGATGATGATCAACGACGCGGCCCACGACTCTGCCGACCGCCCCATCGACCGCTGGTTCACCAGCTATTCCGGCGACCATCGCAACGGCACCAACCAGGCGATCCACGTGTTCGCGGTGCCGGCGATCCTGTGGAGCGTGATCGCGCTGCTGTGGTGCATCCCGGTGCCGGGCACGCTGTTCAAGCCCGGGTTCTGGGCGGTGCTGGCGATGTTCGCAGCGTGGCTATTCTATTACCGCGCCTCGCGGCGGCTGGGGCTGGGTATGCTGGCGCTGTTCGTGCTGCTGTCGCTGCCGACGTGGTGGCTGCACCAGACCCATGGCACGCGCACCGTGCTGTGGCTGGCTGTCGCCGTGTTCGTGGTCGCCTGGATCGCACAGTTCATCGGCCACAGCAGGCTGTACGAAGGCAAGAAGCCGAGCTTTTTCACCGATCTGCGCTACCTGCTGATCGGCCCGGCCTGGGTACTGTCCAAGCTGTACCGGAAAATGGGCTGGTCCTACTGATCCGCGCGCCGGACGTCGGCTGCAGGCTGCGCTGACGTTTCCCTGTCCGTCTGATCCGTTCCGCCTCGCCGCTGCGACGGCACCCCGGAGTCGCCGTGCCCCGTCGCGATCTGTTCCTGCTGCTGCTGATCTGCGTGGCCTGGGCGTTCAATTTCCTGACCTCGGCGCTGGCGCTGCGCGAGATCCCGCCGTTCCTGTTCACCGCGCTGCGCTTCGCGCTGCTGGCGCTGCCACTGGTATTCGTACTCAAGCGGCCCGCGCCCGGGCAATGGCCGCGGCTGCTGGCCGTCTGCATCTGCGTGGGCGTACTGCACTTCGGGCTGAGCTTCCTGGCGCTGGCCATGGCCGGCAACCTGTCGTCGCCGGCGATCGTGCTGCAGAGCTACGTGCCGATGGCCAGCCTGTTGGCCTGGTGGTGGCTGGGCGAGCGCTTCGGCTGGCGCACCGGGGCGGCGATCGGGCTGAGTTTCGCCGGGGTGCTGGTGCTGGGCTTCGACCCGCTGGTGCTGGCCAAGCCGTGGGCGCTGGCGACGATGCTGGTGGCGGCGCTGATGCTCGCCGTGGGCACGATCCTGATGAAGGGCCTGCGCGGGCTGGACGTGTACAGCATGCAGGGCTGGACGGCGGTGGTCAGCCTGCTGCCGCTGCTGGCGATCAGCGCGGTATTCGAGCCGGGCGGGTTCGCGGCGCTGCGCACGGCGAGCTGGATCGGCTGGGCCGGCGCGGCCTACGCGGCATTCGTATCGTCGCTGCTCGGGCATGGCCTGTACTACGTGCTGATCCAGCGCCATCCGGTGGCGCAGGTGACGCCGTGGCTGTTGCTGGTGCCGGTAATCGCAGTCGCGCTCGGCATCGCGTTCTGGGGTGACGAGCCCGGCCCGCGGCTGCTGCTCGGCGGCGCGATGGTGCTGGCCGGTGTGCTCGTCATCGCGATCCGCGCAAAGGCGAAGGCGCGGCCATTGCCGCCGGCGAAGGAGATCTAGCGCGGCCTCGGCGCGCCCTAACCCCAGCCTGTCTCCGCATGTGCCTCGCGTGCAAGAGTCCGCGTCAGCTTGCCTCGTCCGCAGGCACGAACATCCGCGCCGTCGGGTGGAACGCGCGTGGTTCGTAGCCGAGGTCGCGTTGCGCGGGGAGCCCGTCGAACACCAGGTCCTCGCACATCCGCGCCAGCGCGCCGTCGCCGAAGCCCTGCAGGCGACTGCCGGCGTGGGCCAGCGCAAGCGCGGCGCTGAACAGCGGCGCCGGCACTTCCAGCAGACGTGCGCGCGGCTGCAGGGTCGCCAGCACCCGCGCCACCATCTCGCGGTAGGGCAGGGTTTCGCCGCCGGGCAGGGCGTAGGCCTGGCCATGGCTGGCAATGGCATCGATGGCGGCGCAGGCAGCCTCGGCGAGGTCGTCGACGTGCACCGGCTGGCGCAGGCCATCGGCCCCGCGCGGGAGCACGAAAATTCCGCTGCGCCGCGCGAGCGCGGCGATGCGGGTCAGGGTTCGGTCGCGGCCGGCGCCGTAGACCAGGGTCGGCCGCAGC
>JALZMP010000110.1 GCA_030858145.1 Pseudomonadota bacterium | reverse complement strand
CTCATGCCCGCTGCTCCCGCCACCGCAACCCCGGCAAACGCGCAACGCCGCATCCGGGGACGCGGCGTTGCCGGGCGATGCACATGACGCGGACTGCGAAGAGGCCTACTGCCTGAGCGTCCAGTAGACCTCGTACTCGCCGTCGGCGGTAAAGGCCTGGTCGATGCCGTTCCTGTAGACCTCGTAGGGCCTGTCGGTGACCTCGTAGCCCTGGGTCAGCGCCCAGGCGCGCAGGGCGTTGCGGACGTTGTCCAGTTCGGCCATGAAGCCGGTGTAGGCGGCCTTCGCGGCGCGGGTGGCCGGGGCCTGCACATAGGTCACCGGGCCGAGCAGTTCGAGGTTCTGCAGTGCCGGGCCAGCGCCAACCTGCGCTGCGGCCGTCTCGCCCGCACCTTCCTGCTCACCGTTCCCTTCTGCGGCGGCCGCACCGGTCGCGCGCCTGCGCACCGGCTGGGCGACGTCGAAGGTGTAGGTCTCGCGCCCGAGTTCGGTGGAAATGATGCGCATCGGGCCCGTGGCCATGAGGTTGTTGGCGGCCATGGTGCGGTTGATCCACTCCATGTTGCCCTTCATCGACGCCTTGATCGTCTCGTTGTTGCGCTCCACGGCGCCGGCGGTGACCACCAGCAGGTGCTCGGCCGGGCGTTGTACCGCTTCCAGGTCGGTCATCTTGCTGCCTTCGACGCGGTAGTCGACGTTGGGCACGGTGGCGAGCATGTTGCTCAGTCGCGACAGGCCCATCTTCATGTCGTCACCGACGTTGCGGCTGACATACAGGCCCGAATAACGACCGAGCAGGTCCCAGCCGTAGTCGACGTTGTACTTCTGGGTGATCTCCACGTTGCGCCCGCTGCGGCCGGTGGGCTCCAGCAGGAACTCCGTCCGCTTGTTGTTGCCGCGGGCATCGTTCTCGATGGCGTAGAGCACGCGCCGGTTTTCCTCGCTCTCGACCAGCTCCCAACTGCCCTCGCCCACGGCGTCGTTGCTGGAGCGGTAGTCGAGGCGGGCACCGACGCCCGACGGCGGGCCGGAGAGTTCCAGCGCCATGCCCGGATCGCGCAAGGCGAGCGGATGCCAGGCGCCGAAGCGGCGCAGGCTGTTGATGGTGTCGTAGACGATGGTCATCCGACGGTTGGTCTCTACGCTCTCGGTCAGCGAGCGGCTGGACGGCAACAGTACGCCGACCAACAGGAACAGCACGGCGACGATCGCTATGGAAATCAGGAGTTCGAGCAGACGGGTCATTCAGGGTTCTCCGGGACCGGGACCGGCCTAAGCCGGGGCGCAGACCGGCAATCCTAGCAAGTTGCGGACGCAGGAGCGAGCAGGCGCACCACCCAGTCCCGGCCACGGGACCAGGACACGCTCCCCGCAGATGCGGGCCTGCCGCGGGCCCGGCATCCGCTGGCTCAGACCAGCTGCAACTCGAACGCTTTCAGCACCGCCCGCGTGCGATCACGCACGCCGAGCTTGGACAGGATGTTGGACACATGGTTCTTGATCGTGCCCTCGGCCACGCCCAGCGAGTTGGCGATTTCCTTGTTGGAAAAGCCCGAGGCCATCAGCCGCAGGATCTCGGTCTCGCGCTCGGTCAGCGGATCAGGGCGGTCCAGGCTGACGAAGTCGTTGCGCATGTGCTCCAGCCCCGAGAGCAGCCGCTGGGTCACCGCCGGCTGCACCAGCGAGCCACCCGCGGCCACGGTGCGGATGGCGCCGACCAGCTGCTCCAGCGACACGTCCTTGAGCAGGTAGCCCTTGGCGCCGGCCTTGAGCCCGGCCAGCACCAGCTGGTCGTCGTCGAAGGTGGTCAGGATGATGGTCGGCGGCAGCTGGTTCAGTCGTGCCAGTGCCTGCAGCGCCTCCAGTCCCGACAGCATCGGCATGCGCATGTCCATCAGCACCACGTCGGGCTTGGCCTCCGGGATCCGCTCGACCGCCTGCTTGCCATCGCTGGCCTCGCCGACCACCTCGATCCCGCCGTCGAGGGCCAGCAGCGAGCGGATGCCCTGCCGCACCAGCGTTTGGTCGTCGACCAGATAGACGCGGATCATGCTGCCCCCCTGTTCCTGCGATGGAGATGTGGATGTGTTCATCTGGCGATCGCCTCCGCAGGCGCGGGCAGCGCGGACACCGCGTCGGGCTCGACAGCCGTCACCGCATTGCTCTCGTCCAGCGGCAGGTGGATGCGCAGGGCGAAGCCCTCCCCGGATGCCGTGTCGATCTCGACACTGCCGCCATGAGCCGCCAGCCGCTCGCGCATGCCGCGCAGGCCGTTGCCCGCGCTGGCGCCATTGGCACCGCTGCCGTCGTCACGCGCCTCCAGGAGTACCGAGCCGTGCCCGCGCACGAAACGCAGCAGCAAACGCCGTGCCTGCGCGTGGCGCACGGCATTGGTGATGATCTCCTGGGTGCAGCGCAGCAGCACGTGTGCGCGCTCGGGGTCGTCGAGCAGGAACGGGTCCGGCATCTGGAGGTCGATATGCAGACCGGGCACGCGCTCGGCCAGCGGGCGCAAGGTCGCGGCCATGTCGATGGCGTCGTTGCCTCGAATCTGGCTGACCGCCTCGCGCACGTCGCTGAGCAGCAGCCGCGCCAGGGTATGCGCCTGGCCGACGTGTTCGTGCGCCTGGCCGCTGGTGAGGTGGCTGGCGACTTCGAGGTTCAGGCTCAATGCGGTCAGGTGATGGCCAAGCAGGTCATGCAGCTCGCGCGCAATGCGCGTGCGCTCGTTGATGCGCACGCTCTCGGCGAGCAGGGCACGGGTCGCGCGCAGCTCCGAGTTCAACCGGCGCTGCTCGTCGCGGGCCTGCGC
>JALZMP010000086.1 GCA_030858145.1 Pseudomonadota bacterium | reverse complement strand
GCCGCGCAGCGCGGCGAGGCGATCGCCGTCGCGCACGCCGCTCCATGCCGCCACCGCGCCGGCACGCGCCGCCTGCACCGACTTGAAGCGCACCCGGGTGCCGAAGTACAGCGCCGGCGCGGTGTCGGCGACGATCAGGCTCAGGCGCTCGCGCTCGGCCTGGAACAGCTTGGTGTGCGGCCTGCCGCTGCGCGCGGTGAGCTTCCAGTCGATGTGGCGGGCGTCGTCGCCGAGCGCGTATTGGCGCGACTCCGCATATTCCATCCCGCGCCCGCGCAATGGCGACGGTGCCTGGCCGCTGACGCCGTGTCGCCCGCGCCTGGGCGCGCGCCGAGCGAGGACGGTGCTGCGCAGGCCGATCAGTTCGGCGAGGGTCGGGCGGAGGCCGTCGCCTTGGGTCGGCGTGTTCTGGTCGGGAGAAGGTTTCATTACCGGGAGGGGTTAGACGTGCGAGGTGAGACGCGAGACGAAGGACAAGAGCACCGATACCGGAAATCTGCGTCCCCCGTCTCACGTCTCACAGTTTTCAAGGCAACGGCACCGCGTCGAGCAGCGCCTGCACCAGGCGCTCGCCGTCCCAGCCTTCTGCGGTCGCCTCATAGCTGGGTAGCACGCGGTGGCGCAGCACGTCCGGGGCGATGGCGCGGACATCGTCCGGGGTGACGAAGTCGCGGCCCGCCAGCCAGGCGCGGGCGCGGGCACAGCGCTCCAGCGCGATCGAGCCGCGCGGACTCGCACCCCATGCGATCCGCCGCGCCAGTTCGGCGTCGTAGCGCGCGGCGTCGCGCGAGGCCAGCACGAGTTCAATCAGGTAGCGTTCCAGCGCCGGCGCCATGTGCAGGTCGAGCACCGCCGCGCGCGCGGCGAACACGTCGCGCGAGGGCATGCGCTCCGGGACCGCCGCCGTATGTTGCAGGGTGTCGCGTGCACGCTCCCGCGACAGGCGCAGGATCTCGGCCTCGGCCTCGGCTTGCGGGTAGCCGATGCGCACGTACATCAGGAAACGGTCGAGCTGCGCTTCTGGCAACGGGAAGGTGCCCTCCTGCTCGATCGGGTTCTGGGTCGCCATCACCAGGAACAATGGCGGCAGAGGATAGGTCTGGCGGCCAACGGTGACCTGGCGTTCGCCCATCGCCTCCAGCAGCGCCGACTGCACCTTGGCCGGCGCACGGTTGATCTCGTCGGCCAGCAGCACCGAGTGGAAGATCGGACCGGGCAGGAACTCGAAGCGACCGTCCTGCGGCCGCCAGACCTCGGTGCCGGTGAGGTCGGCCGGCAGCAGGTCGGGGGTGAACTGGACCCGGGCGAAATCCGCCTCCAGCCGCGTTGCCAGCGCACGGATCGCGCTGGTCTTGGCCAGGCCCGGCGCGCCCTCCACCAGCAGGTGGCCGTCGGCCAGCAGCGCGATCAACAGCCGTTCGATCAGCTCCGCCTGGCCGACGATCTCCCGCGCAAGGGCGTCGCGCAACGCGCTGAACGCACCATGCAGGCGCGCGTTGTCCTGGCTTGCGGTGTCCATCTCCACGGGCTGTCCTCGACGGCGGATGCGTGGAGCAGTTTGACCGGATCGGGACGACTTTGTTCAAGCAGGCCGGTTTGCGGCCTCGGAATCCCACCGATCCCGTCTCCCGTCCCCGACGGCGCCAGCGCCGGACAAGGAAACGGGCCCGCCAGGGCCCCGTTTCCTTGCACCGCCCAGGATCAGAGCCGCTGCGCGACCCGCAGCACCTTGGGGGTCACGAAGATCAGCAGTTCGGCCTTGCTCTTGCTGCGGCCCCTGGTCTTGAACAGGTTGCCCAGCACCGGCAGGTCGCCGAGGAACGGCACCTTGGTCATGGCGCTGCGGTTGCTGAACTCGTAGACGCCGCCGATGACCACGGTGTGGCCGTCGTCCACCAGCACGGCCGTGGTGACCTCGCGCTTGCTCAGCTGCGGCACGTCGCCGAAGGCACCGACACTGACGAAATCCAGGATTTCGTCCTTCTTCACCGCGATGTTGAGGAACACCCGGCCATCGGCGGTGATCGTCGGCGTGACCTTGAGTTCCAGCAACACATCCTTGAACTGCACCGTCGGCACGTTGTTGCTCTGGCCGCCGGTGACCGTGAGATAGCCGACCTCCTGGCCTTGGCGGATGATGGCTTCCTTCTGGTTGCTGGTGACGATGCGCGGGTTGGAGATGACCTCGCCGCGGCCTTCCTCCTGCAGCGCGGAGATCTCGACGTCGAGCAGGTAGCCGGCGTTGAGTATCGACAACGCCAGCGAGCCGGCATTGGGGAAGGAGGTGGGCAAGTCGATGTTGAGGCCGCGATTGATGTCGAAAATGTTCTCTCCGCGCAGCTGCGCGTTGCTACGATTCAAGGCATTCTGCGATGAGGTGGCCGTGTTGCTGCCGAAGCCGAGTGAACTGCGATCACCCGCCTTGCCGACTGCACCGCTGATGCCGAAGCGGGCACCGAGCTCGCGGGCGAACGACTCGTTTGCAATCACGATCCGCGCCTCGATGACCACCTGGTCGACCGGCTTGTCGAGCAGGTCCACCAGGCGCCGGATCGCGGCCACGCGCTGCGGGATGTCGATGATCAGCAGGGTGTTGGTGCGGCGGTCGAAGCTGATGCTGCCGCGCGAGGACAGGAAGCCCCGGGCCTGGCCGGCCCCGCCAGCGGCCCCTGCACCGCCCTGCCCGCCCTTGCTCTCGTCGGTGAGCAGCTTGGCGATGTCCTCGGCGTTGCCGTAACTGATCGGGATGTACTCGGTGACCATCTCCGCACGCTCCTCGAGCGCCAGCCGCGCGTCCTCCCGGTCCTGCTCGAACTTGGCGATCTCCGCCTGCGGTGCCACCCAGACCACGTTGCCGCTGCTGCGCTTGTCCAGGCCCTTGGCCTGCAGCACGATGTCCAGCGCCTGGTCCCAGGGTACGTTGATCAGGCGCAGGGTGACGTTGCCCTGCACGCTGTCGCTGGCGACAATGTTGAGGTTGGACAGTTCGGCGATCAGCTGCAGCACGGTGCGCACCGGCACGTCCTGGAAGTTGAAGGTCACCGGGCGTCCGCGGTAGGCGCGCGTATCGGCGGCCGAGGTCTGCGCGGTGGTGACCACGGCCGAGCTGGCGCCCACGGCGCGGCTGGAGGCGGCCGCACGCGGCACGATCTCGACGATGTAGTCGCGGCCAGTCTGGTAGGCCAGCGACTCGAACGCGCCGTTGGTGCTGAGCACGATCCTGGCGCCTGAAGCGCCCTGGTTGGCGTCGATGCGCTGCACCGGGGTGGCGAAATCGGTGACGTTGATGGGCCGCTGCAGCGACGCCGGCAGGCTGGCGTTGCCGACATCGATGACCACGTTGGACCCTTGGGTCTGCAGGTCCGGAACCGCGCCCTCGCCGCTGAAGCGCAGGATCAGCTTGCCGGCACCGCCTTCGCCGCGGTTGAAGTCGATACTCGACACCGAGACGCTGGCAGGCGCGCGCTTGGCCGGGTCGAGTACGGCCGCAGAGGAGGTCTGCGCCATCGGTAGCAACGCCCGGCCCGCCGCCTGCGGGGAGCCGGCATGGACGCCGCTGAAGGCCGAGACAAGCCCGACAATCAACCCCAGGGCGCCTGCCCGCAGGGGAAGGCGTCGTGGAGTGGCGGGCAGTCGTTGCGCTGTGGTGACGGTCATCTGGCTTCCCCTAATCAATTGTCTTCGAGCGCGATGGATGCCGGCCTTTCCAGCCAGCCACCCGCGCCATCGGGCACGAGTTCGACGAGTTCGATGCGGTCTTCGTAAACGCTGGTGACGCGGCCATCGCTCTGCCCCATGTAGACGCCGGGCTGCACGCGATAGGTGACCTTGTCCGGCGCCATGATCAGCGCGACCAGTCCGCGGCCGCTGCCCAGGGTGCCGACCATGTCGAGGCTGTCGAGCGGAAATTGTTCCAGCGTCTGCCTGCGGCGACTGGAGTCCGGCCGCAACCCGCCGCCGCTGCCATCGGAGGTGAAGGCCGGATTGAACGGATCGCGCATGCCCTGGGCGGCGTACTCGAAGGTCTCGAACTGCTGCATCACCGGCAGCGGATCCAGCGGTGGTGCCGGCCGCGCCTTGACGTTGGCGACCCATTCCTCGAGGTTGGGCGCATCGCCGGGTGTGCTGGTCACGCCGCGCCCGCATCCGGCGAGCGCGAGCACGAGCGCCACGCACAGCAGGCAGCGCGAGCCATTGAAATGCATGTTGTGGTCGCCAGCGCGCATCCTAGAGCCCTCCCCCTGCAGCGGCCGCGGCGGCGGCTTCCTGCGCCGCCGCTTCCTCCTCGTCGAGATAACGGTAGGTCTTGACCGTGCCGGCCAGTTCCAGGTCGGTGTTGGCACGGATCCCGACCGCGGGATCCTTGGACGGGTTGCGCGGGCGCAGGGCGATGTCGTGCATGGTCATGATCACCACGCGCGGCAGCGAGGCCACGCCACTGACGAAGGCGCCGAACTGGTGGTAGCTGCCCACCATGCGCAACGCGATCGGCTTTTCGGCGTAGAACTCCTTCGGCGTCTCCGGCCCGGGCTGGAACAGCTCGTTGCTGATGCCGGTGGCCAGCGCGGTCTGCGAGATGTCGACGATCAGGTCCGGCATCTCGGTGCGGCTGGGCAGCTGGCGCAACATCTGCTGCAACTGCTGCTCCATCTGCGCCAGCTGCAGCTTGAGCGGCTCGAGGTTGGAGGCACGGCCCTGCTTGGTCTCGAACTCCATCCTCAATTCGGCTTCAGTACGCTCAAGTGCAGCGAGCTCGTCGCCCTTGTCGCGGGTCAGCAGCCACCACAGCACGCCGAGGATCAGCACCCCGACCAGCACGCTGAAACCGATCTTGAACTCGCGCGGCCAGGCGCCGGTGTTGTTGAAGTCGAGATCCTTCAACGAGATTTTCTTGTTCTGGTTCACGGCGCGGCTCCTGCGACAGGGGCGGCGGGCGGCACGTTCGCCGGCGGCAGAGGATCGGGCACGCCGTCGCCGTCGAGGTCCCGCGGCGCGTTGGGATTGGCCAGCTGGACGGCGAGCGAGAAGGTGTAGGGCAGTCCGGCCACGCCGTCCTTGGCCTCGATGATCGACAGGTCGGGCTGGGTCATCCAGCCGGACCCCTCCAGGTTGCGCATGTAAGTGCTCACCCGAGCATTGGACTGAGAACGGCCTTCGAGGGTCAGCTTGGTGCCCTCCTGGCGGATCGAGGTCAGCACCACGCCGTCGGGAATGGTGCGCACCAGCGAGTCGAACAGGTGCACCATCTGCGAGCGGTTGGCCTGCAGCTCCTCGATCACTTCCTTGCGCGCCAGCAGGCGCGCCTTCTGCCGGTCGAGCTCCTCGATCTCGGCGATCCTGCCTTCCACCTGCGTGATCTGGTCGCGCAGGTAGGCGTTGCGCTCGGTCTGGCCCTCGATCTGGGCGTTGTAGTAGCTGTTGACCAGGAACCACAGCACCACGCCGGCCAGCGCACCCAGGCCCAGCATGACGCCGAACTCCTTCTGGCGCTGCTTGCGGCGTTCCTCACGCCACGGGAGGAGGTTGATCCGGGCCATCAGTCGAAACTCCTCAAGGCCAGGCCCGCGGCGATCATCAGTGCCGGGGCGTCCTGCGCGAGCGCGTGCGCCTGCACGCGCGGACCCAGGGTCATCTGCGCGAGCGGGTTGGCGACCACCGACTGCACGCCCAGCTGCTCCTCGACCATCTCGGCGACGCCGGGGATCGAGGCGCAACCGCCGGCCAGCACCACATGGTCGACACGGTTGAACTCGCTGCCGGCATAGAAGAACTGCAGCAGCCGGTTGATCTGCTGGACCAGCGCCTCCTTGAACGGCTCCAGTACCTCGACCTCGTAGCTCTCCGGCAGCCCGCCCTGGCGCTTGGCCAGGCCCGCCTCCTCATAGGACAGCCCGTAGCGGCGCATGACCTCGTCGGTCAGCTGCTTGCCACCGAAGACCTGTTCGCGGCTGTACAGGCTGCGGCCGTTGCGCAGGATGTTGAGCGTGGTCATGGTGGCGCCGACGTCGACCATCGCGACAATGCCGTCGCGCGGGATGTTCAGCGTGCCGGCCAGCAGCGCATAGGCGTTCTCGATGGCAAAGGCCTCGACGTCCATCACCCGCGCGATCAAGCCCCCCAGCTCGAGCGCGGAGGCGCGCATCTCCACGTTTTCCGAGCGCGAGGCCGCCAGCAGCACCTGGACCATCTCGGCATTGCCAGGCAGCGGGCCGAGCACCTCGAAGTCGAGGTTCACTTCCTCGATCGGATACGGAATGTAATTCACCGCCTCGAGTTCGATCTGCGATTCCATGTCGTCGTCATCGAGGTCGGCGGGCATCGGGATCAGCTTGGTGATCACCGCCGAGCCGGCCACCGCGGCCGCGGCATGCCTGGCCTTGCTGCCCGAGCGCGACATGGCGCGGCGGATGGCCTCGCCGACCGCCTCCACCTCGACGATGCTCTTTTCCACCACCGCGTTGGGCGGCAGCGGCTCGACGGCATAGTGCTCGACCCGGTAGCGGTCGCCCGTGCGCGAGAGCTGGAGAAGCTTGACGGCTGTCGAACTGATGTCGACCCCGACCAGCGGTGCCTGGGTTTTTGTGATTAGCCCCACGATTTCTCCCCTTGTCACGGGCGCTTACGCGCGCTTCGTGCCCCGGAGCATTAAATAACGGAGTTTTCACCGGAAGGCAACAGTTCATCTTCCAGAGCGTGCCGCAGTGCGCTGTTCAGGGATCCACGGAGACGGCAGCCACGGGGCTGTTGCGGCCCGGGAGGCGTCTCCCCCTCCTCTATACTTCCCGCCCATGCCCTCGCGCCCGTCGCCTGCCCAGGATTCCCGCCCACCGATGTCCCGTTTCCGTCGTTTCCTGCGTTGGGGGCTAATCGGCTTCGCCGCCCTGACCCTGCTTGGCCTGCTCGCGATCGGCACGGTCTATGTCGTGGCCTCCTCCAAGCTGCCCGACGTGCAGAGCCTGCGCAACGTGGAGCTGCAGGAGCCGCTGTACGTCTATGCCAGCGACGGCCGGCTGATGGCCCTGTTCGGCGAGACCCGGCGCTACCCGGTGCAGATCGCCGAGGTACCCGAGCGGGTCAAGCAGGCCTTCATCGCGATCGAGGACAACCGCTTCTATGAGCACAGGGGCGTCGACTACAAGGGCGTGGGGCGCGCGGTGTGGCTGCTGGCCACCACCGACGACAAGCGCGTGCCCGGTGGCTCCACCATCACCCAGCAGGTCGCGCGCCAGTTCTTCCTCAGCTCCGAGTACAGCTACAGCCGCAAGCTGGCCGAGATGCTGCTGGCGATGAAGATGGAGCGCGAGCTGGGCAAGGACGAGATCTTCGAGCTCTATCTCAACAAGAGCTTCTTCGGCAACCGTGCCTACGGCATCGCCGCCGCGGCCGAGTTCTACTACGGCAAGACGCTCGACCAGCTCAGTCTGGACGAGATCGCCACCTTGGCGGCGATCCCCAAGTTCCCCTCCAGCGGCAACCCGATCACCAATCCCGAGCGCGCGCGCATCCGCCGCGACTACGTGATCCAGCGCATGCGCGAGCTCGGCTTCATCAGTGCGGCCGAGGAGCGCGCGGCGCAGTCGGTCGCGATGCATGCCACGCCGCACGAGCGGCCAGTGGAGGTCCATGCGCCCTACGTCGCGGAGATGGTGCGCCAGGAGATGATCGCGCGCTTCGGCGGCGACGTCCTGACCAAGGGTTACCACGTCACCACCACCATCGATCCGGTGCTGCAGGTGGCCGCCGACAAGGCGGTGCGCGACGGCCTGGCAACGTATGACCACCGCCACGGCTGGAACAAGGTCGAGCAGAGCTTCGAGCTGGCCGAGGACGAGGACGCCACCCGCGCCAGCGCGCGGCTGCGTGGGATCCCGGCGCAGGCCGGGCTGCTGCCCGCCGTGGTCCTGGGCACCGGCAGCGGCAGTGCCGACGTGGTGCTGGCCAATGGCAGCACGCTCACCCTCGACGCCGCCGCCAGCCGCTGGACCGGCCGCTCCCCTGCCGCCCTGCTCAAGCGCGGCGACCTGGTCCGCGTCCGCCGCGTGGATCCCCCGGCGAAAAAAGGCGAGCCCCCGGATCCGGAGGCCGCGCCGAACTGGCAGCTGGACCAGATACCGCGGGCGCAAGCCACCCTGGTGTCGCTGGACTACGACAGCGGCGCCCTGCGCGCCCTGGTCGGCGGCTTCAGCTTCGCCGGGCAGAAGTTCAACCGCGCCACCCAGGCCCGGCGCCAGCCCGGCTCGAGCTTCAAGCCCTTCATCTATGCCGCCGCCTTCGAGCGCGGCTTCAACCCGGCCTCGATCGTGCTCGACGCCCCGGTGGTGTTCCGTATGCGCCGGGGCCAGGACTGGCGGCCGCAGAACGACGACGGCCGCTTCCTCGGCCCGATGCGCATCCGCGAGGCCCTGGTGCGTTCGCGAAACCTGGTGTCGGTGCGCATGCTCGATGCCATCGGCGTCGACTACGCCCGCCGCTACATCAGCAACATGGGCTTCGACGAGGCCGAGCTGCCGCCCAACCTGTCGATCGCGCTGGGCACGCCGTCGCTGCGTCCGCTGGATATCGCCCGCGGCTACGCCGTGTTCGCCAACGGCGGCTTCCGGGTCACGCCCTGGTTCATCGACGAGGTCAAGGACCGCGACGGCCGGGTGATCTACAAGGAAAACCCACCCGTGGCCTGCCGCGGCTGCAGCCAGCTCAATGGTCCCGGCGGTTGGGCGAACCTGGTGGTCGGCGGCTTCAACCTCGGGCCCGCCGCCCCCGCGTCCTCTACGGCCACCACGGCGGCTTCCGGCACGGGCAGTACAGGCGACGACAACGCCGTTGGCGACGAGCGCACGGCGCCCGCCGCACCCGCCGCCGACGCCGTGATCGCCCCGCGCGCGATCGATGAGCGCATCGCCTACCAGCTGGTGTCGATGATGCGCGACGTGGTCCAGCGCGGCACCGGCACCGCGGCCAAGGTGCTCGGGCGCGAGGACGTGGGCGGCAAGACCGGCTCCACCAACGACCACCGCGATGCCTGGTTCTCAGGCTTCGGAGGCCCGCTGGCGACCACGGTCTGGGTCGGGCGCGACGACAACCGCTCGCTGGGTTACCGCGAATACGGCGGCAAGGCCGCGCTGCCGATCTGGATCAACTTCATGCGCGTGGCGCTGACCGACGCGCCGCTGGCCAGCCACGAGCCGCCCCCGGGCATGGTCAGGGTCGCGGTCAGTGCCAGCGGTCAATTGATGCCCACCGAGTCCAGCGGCGGGCTGACCGAGTACGTCAAGGCCGAGGATCTGGAGCGCATGGAGAGCTATGTCGACTATCGCGAAGACAGGATGCCGGCAGAGGAGGCTTACGACATCTTCTGAAAGGCCGGCGTCCGGCTCCCGCGCAACTGCGCTACAGTGCCTTCAGGCTTCGACCGGGGGACCGAAGATGCATCGCGCCCGCCAGCACGCCGAGACCCGCACCCGCGAACGCCGCCACCGCCTGGCGCACGAGGCCGCGCGGCTGATGGCCGAAGGCGGCATCCGCGACTTCCACCAGGCCAAGCTCAAGGCCGCCAACCGTTTGGGAATCCTCGACGACGCCTCGCTGCCGCGCAATCGCGAGATCGAGGACGCCCTGCGCGAGTACCAGCGCCTGTTCCTCGGCGACGCCCAGCTCCGGGGCCTGCGAACCCGCCGCGAAGCCGCGCTGCGGGCGCTGGAGTTCTTCGCCGACTTCGAGCCGCGCCTGGTCGGGCCGGTGCTCGAAGGCACCGCCGACGCGCATGCACCCGTCGCGCTGCAGCTCTACACCGACGACGCCGATGCCGTGCCGCGCTTCCTCGACGACGCCGGCATCCCGCACGAGGCGCGCAGCCGCCACCTGCGCCTGGACCGCAGCCGCGAGGGTGACTTCCCGGCATGGCTGTTCGTCGCCGAGGACCTCGGCTTCGACCTCACGGTGCTGCCGCTGGACACCCTGCGCCAGGCGCCGCTGTCGGGTATGGACGAGCGCCCCATGAAGCGCGCGTCGGCGCAGCAGCTGCGCCAGCTGCTGGCCGAGGACGAGATCGCCGGCTACGAATCCGGCGCCTGACCGGCGCGAGAAAACGCCCCGCTTGGCGGGGCATTGGCCAGCGCGCAGCCGCAGTGGTTCAGCGCTTGTCGATGCCGACGTAGTCGCGGGTCGCGGCACCGGTGTAGATCTGCCGCGGGCGGCCGATGCGGAACTCGGGGTCGGTCTGCTGCTCAAGCCAGTGCGCCACCCAGCCGGCGGTGCGGGCGATGGCGAACATGACCGTGAACATCTCGGTCGGGATCTTCAGCGCCTTGTAGATGATGCCGCTGTAGAAGTCGACGTTGGGGTAGAGCTTGCGCTCGACGAAGTACTCGTCCTTGAGCGCGACCTCCTCCAGCCGCATCGCGACCTCGAGCAACGGGTCGTCGACGCCGAGTTCGGCGAGCACCTGGTGGCACATCTCGCGGATGATCTTCGCGCGCGGGTCGAAGTTCTTGTACACGCGGTGGCCGAAGCCCATCAGCCGGAAGCCCGACGCCTTGTCCTTGGCGCGGTCGACCGCAGACTGCACGTGCCTGGCGTCGCCGATCTCCGCCAGCATCTTCAACACCGCCTCGTTGGCGCCGCCGTGCGCCGGGCCCCACAGCGCGGCGACGCCGGAGGCGACACAGACATAGGGGTTGGCGCCGGTGGAACCGACCAGGCGCACCGTCGACGTCGAGGCGTTCTGCTCGTGGTCGGCGTGCAGGATGAACAGCAGGTCCAGCGCCTTGGCCGCGACCGGATTGAGCTGCAGCGGCTCGCTGGGCACCTCGTACATCATCCGCAGGAAGCGCTCGACATACTCGGCGTCGTTGCGCGGGTAGCGCTGCGGCCAGCCGATCGAGTAGCGGTAGCAGGCTGCCGCGATCGTCGGCACCTTGGCGATCAGCCGGATCGCGGCCAGCCGGCGCACGCCCGGGTCGTCGTAGTCGAGGTCGTTGTGGTAGAAGCTCGCCATCGAGCCGAGCATGCCGACCAGCATCGCCATCGGGTGGGCGTCGTGGCGGAAGCCGTCGAGGAATTCCTTGAACGCCTCGTGCATCATCGTGTGGTGCGCGATCTCGTGGTCGAAGGCCGCGAACTGGTCCTTGCCGGGCAACTCGCCGTGCATCAGCAGGTAGGCGACCTCAAGGAAGCTCGACTGGTCGGCCAGCTGCTCGATCGGGTAGCCGCGGTAAAGCAGCACGCCCTCGTCGCCGTCGATATAGGTGATCGCCGACTTGCAACTGGCGGTCGCCGCGAAGCCCGAGTCGTAGGTGAATAGCCCGGTTTCCTTCGGCAGCCGGGCGATGTCGATGCAGTGGTTGCCCAACGTGGGCTTGAGCACCGGCAGCGCGACCGACGCATCGCCGGCGTGCACGGTGACCTGGTCGATGGCGGAGGTTTCGGAACCGGACACGGCGCACTCCTGATGGCCTGGCGCCGATGCCGCGACGCCCAGCCGTGGCGGCCGCGGACGCGGGGATGGCGCGATGCAGCAATTATTGCATAGGGCCCGTGCGCGTATGGCGGATGCGGCGTCCCTGCGATGCACGCACGATGCGGTAAACGAGAACGGCCGCCTCGCGGCGGCCGTCAATCGCATGTCAATCCCGCAAGGCCGGGATGACGTTCCGTGCTATGACCTGCGCGTCACTTGGCGTAGCGCTTGCGGAACTTGTCGACGCGGCCGCTGGTATCCATGAGCTTGTTCTGCCCGGTGTAGAACGGATGCGAGGACGAGGACACCTCGATCTTGACCAGCGGATACTCGTTGCCGTCCTCCCACTTCACCGTCTCCTTGCTGGACAGGGTGGAACGGGTGAGGATCTTGAAATCGGAGGTCACGTCCTGGAACACGACTTCGCGGTATTCGGGATGGATGTCGGCCTTCATGGCGGGCACCAGTTTCTGCAGGGAAAGAGCGGCATTTTAGCCCGCGCGCGCAGCATCGCGCAAGCGGCTGCCCCGGCCAAGGGCTGGCCGCAGCTTGCGGATGCGGCAGGAACCCGCCGCAGGCCGGGGCTGCCTAGGCTGCGGCAAGCGCCGCCGCCAGCATCGCCTCGAAACGCGCCTGGTCGTAGCGTTGCAGGATGCGTGCCGCGTCCGGCATGCCGCTGGTTCGGCCCCAGTCCACCCGGGTTTCGCCGCGGTCGGGGCCCTGCCCCAGCACCACCTCCAAGGGCCGCCGGGCGGTCTCTATGGCCCCGCCGGGCGTCAGGGCGTATGCCATCGCCAGGCCGTCGGCCGAATGCCAATGGTCGCCACGCCGGTCCGCCGACCAGTGGCGGGTCCGGCGCGAAATGCGCTCATAGAACGCTGCGCGCGGACTTTCGGCCCGCAGCCATCCCTCCACCGCACTATGGTGCAGGCCGTGGGCGAGCACGGCCTCCCAGTCGCAGAGGTCGTAGCGTGCAAACGCGCCGAGCACGATGTGCGCGGCTTCGGGATCGAAATAAACGTTGAACTCCGCCGCCGGCGTGATGTTGCCCTGCCCGGTCACCGCGCCGCCCATCACCACCAGCCGCGCGACTCGCGCGGGCAGGGTCGGATCCAGCCGCAGGGCCAGCGCGAGGTTGGACAGCGGGCCGAGCGCGACCAGCAGCAGCTGGCCGGCATGCAGTTGCGACAGGCGCAGGATCGCGAGCGCGGCGTGCTCGGCCTCCTCCGCGCGGTGGGCGGCCTCGTAGCCGACGTCGCCAAAGCCGTCCTCGCCATGGACGTAGGCGGCATCAGGCGCGCAATGCAGCAGCGGCGCCGCGCAGCCGGCAAACACCGGCACGTCCGCGCGCCCTGCGACCTCGCACAGCTTGAGCGCATTGGCGACGGTATGACCCAGGCCGACGTTGCCGGCGGCCACGGTCAGGCCGACGACCTCATGGTCGGGCGCATTGAAGGCCAGCAGCAGGGCCAGGGCGTCGTCGACACCGGGGTCGGTGTCGATCAGCAGGGGGATCTTGTCGGTCATCTGAACGTCGGGAGTCGGCTGGCGGGAGTCGGAAGTGAAAGTCGAAAGTCGGGAATCGCAACAGATGACGCCTTGCTCGTCATGCCGAGGCATACCGTGCGGCCCCTCCTACCCAGCGGGCGACCAGTTGGTCGGCAATCTCCGGTGCCTCGCGCAGCAATTGCTCACCGATGCGGTGCACGGCCGGTAGCAGGTCGGCGTCGCGGGCGAGGTCGGCGAGGCGGAATGCGGGCAGGCCGGTCTGGCGGGTGCCGAGCAGTTCGCCAGGGCCGCGCAGTTCGAGGTCCTTCTCGGCGATCAGGAAGCCGTCGTTGCTCTGGCGCAGGGTCTCCAGCCGCTGGCGGGCCAGGGCGGGCAGCGGCGGCTGGTACAGCAGCACGCAGCTCGATGCCGCGCTGCCACGGCCGACGCGCCCGCGCAACTGGTGCAGCTGGGCGAGGCCGAGGCGCTCGGCGTTCTCGACGATCATCAGCGAAGCATTGGCCACGTCGACGCCGACCTCGATCACCGTGGTCGCCACCAGCAGGTCGATCTCGCCGGCCTTGAACGCGCGCATCGCCGCCTGCTTGTCGCCGGCCTTCATGCGTCCGTGCACGAAACCGACGCGCGCCTCGGGCAAGGCGTTGCACAAGGCCTCGAAGGTGGCTTGCGCCGACTGCGCCACGACCGGCATACGCGTCCTTGCGCCAGTGCCCAGCCATCCATGGCCGGGCTTTTCGATTTCTTCGTCGATCAGGGTGCAGACCCAGTAGGCCTGGCGGCCCTCGGCGCAGGCCGCGCGGATGCGCTCGACCAGCTCCGGCCGCCGCGCAGCGCTCAGCACCACGGTCTGCACCGGCGTGCGCCCGGGTGGCAATTCGTCAATCGCGGACACGTCGAGGTCGGCATAGGCCGCCATCGTCAGCGTGCGCGGGATCGGGGTGGCGGTCATCACCAGCTGGTGCGGCACGCGGCGTGCGTCGGACCCATGGCCACCCGTGCCCTTGTCGCGCAGCGCCAGCCGCTGGTGCACGCCGAAGCGGTGCTGCTCGTCGACAATGGCCAGGGCGAGATCGTGGAAGGCCACCGCCTCCTGCATCAGCGCATGGGTCCCGACCACCACCTGGGCCTCGCCGCCCGCCACCTCCGCCAGCGCCGCGACACGGGCACGGCCGGTGACCTTGCCCGCCAGCCAGGACACGCGCACGCCCAACGGTTGCAGCCAGACGCGCAGGTTGGCCAGGTGCTGCTCGGCCAGCAGTTCGGTCGGCGCCATCAGTGCGACCTGGCGGCCGTCTTCGACCGCCAGCATCGCTGCCAGCGCGGCGACCACTGTCTTGCCGCTGCCGACGTCGCCCTGCACCAGGCGCAGCATCGGCACTGGCCTGGCCATGTCGACGCGGATCTCGTCAAACACGCGCCGCTGGGCCTTGGTGAGCGCGAACGGCAGCGCCGCCTGCAGTCGCGCCGCGAGCGCACCCCCTGGCAGCGGATGCGCGGCGTGCGCCTGCAGCGCGATGCGCTGG
>JALZMP010000065.1 GCA_030858145.1 Pseudomonadota bacterium | reverse complement strand
CGCGCATGGCGGCGCGCTGCTACTGGGCGCGGATGCGCCGCAACTGCGCGCCGACGACCTCGTCGCCGCGGTGCGCGCGCTCGACGACCACGACCACGTCTTCGGCCCCAGCGCCGACGGCGGTTTCTGGCTGTTCGGCACGCGCAAGCCGGTGCCGGCGACGGCATGGAGGGCGACGCCCTGGTCGCAGGCCGACACGGCGGAGCGCTTCATCGCCGCACTCGGCACGCCGCGCATCGCGCGCCTGCGTACGCTGCGCGATGCCGATGCGGCGGACGACCTGCCGCCGCTGCTGGCTGCGCTCGATGCGCTGCCGGTGCCCTTGCCGGAGCAGGCACGGCTCGCGGACTGGCTGCGCTCGCTGGACTCCCTGTAGGAGCGTCTTCAGCCGCGACACCGCGCCCGAGTGACGTGCGAGCTTTGCATCCGTTTCGGGCTTGTCGACCTGCTTCTCTCCGCACCAGAACCCAGGGTCGCGGCTGAAGCCGCTCCTATGAGAGCGATGGCAGCAGACTTCAGTCGCGGTGCGCGAACGGCTCCCGCAGCAACGCCAGGAAACGCCTCGTTTCCTGGCCCTCCACACCGGCCACCCCGATCCGCAACTCGGCATCATGGTGGTCCACGGCATAGCTGCCGAACACGCGATCCCACAGGCTCAGGTTGAAGCCGTAGTTGCTGCGCTGCTCCTCGCCACGCACCGAATGGTGGATGCGGTGCATGGTCGGCGTCACCAGCAGCCAGCGCACCATGCGATCCAGCCGCCGCGGCAGCGCCAGGTTGGCGTGGGTGACCATCGCGAAGCTCGACAGCAGGATCTCGAACACCAGCATCGCCAGCGGCGCGATACCCAGCGCCACCGCCAGCGCGACCTTGAGTGCCAGTGACAGCAGGATCTCCAGAGGATGGAAGCGCAATGCCGAGGTGGCGTCGAGGGTTGCGTCGGTGTGGTGCACCCGGTGCAGCGGCCACAGCCACGACAGCGTGTGCAGCAGGCGGTGCTGCCAGTAGATGGCGAGGTCGAGCAATAACAGCGCCAGTACGAACTTCAGCCACGCCGGCCAGGCAAGGAGGTTGAACAGGCCGAGCCCGCGCGACTGCGCCCACAGCGCCGCCCCCACCGCGCCTGCCGGCACCAGGACCCGCGCGAGCAGGGTGTCAAGCAGCACCAGCCCGGCATTCGCCGGCCAGCGCCGCCTGCGCTCCGGCGCCGGGTTGGGGCCGTGCAGCCGGGCTTCCAGCAGTGCCAGCACCCCCAGCACGCCGAGGAATAGCCCCAGGCGCCAGGCCGATTCGCTCAATCCATGCATGGCGCAGCTGTCCGCCCGGACGCGCGGACTGCGTTTGCCTGTGTGTCGCCGCAAACCATGTCCGCAAAGGAGTCCAGCAATGCCATCACGCCCATCAGTCCTCTCTGCCCTCTTCCTGCTGTTGTCCGCAGCCACGGCGCACGCCGGCGCGCGCGAGGAGGTGGAGGCGGCGATGCAGAAATTCCTCGCCGCCAGAAGCTACCACGTCGAGATGCAGCACGACGGTCCGCAACCGATGACCACCACGGTCGACTTCGTCGCCCCAGACCGCTACCGCCTGAGCTCGCCGATGGGCGCCCAGACCATCGTCGGAGACACCATGGTGATGACGATGCAGGGCCGCAGCATGCGCGTGCCGCTGCCCAAGGGCACCCTGACCCAGTGGCGCGACCCCGCGCAGATGGAGAAGCATCGCGACACGCTCAGCATCGAAGCACTGGGCGCGGCGATGCTCGACGGCAAGCCGGCGCGCAAGTACCGCATGATGAACAGCAAGCCGCGCAGCGAATCGCTGATGTGGGTCGGGGCCGACGGTTATCCGCGGCGCATCGAGGCCACCGCCCAGATGCAGGGCAAGCCGGTCACCACCACCCTGCGCTATTCGCGCTTCAACGACCCGGCGATCAAGATCGCCGCGCCATGACCGGGACCATGATCATGAGCGTTCCGCCCTGCCCCGGTTAACAGCCGCATAACCGCGACCTGCGCAGACTCCCCGCCCGGCAGGGAGGCGGCGATGCGACAGCGGGGACGGTTGGATGGATTCGATGGCGAACGGGTGGCCATCTGGGCGCTGGTGGGGATCGTGCGCACCCCCGAGCGCGTGGTGCAAGCGGTCGGCGTTGTGTTCGGCGGCGCCGGCTACACCACGGATCCCTGCCCACGAGTGCGCAGCAATCTGGCCAACCTCGCCACCGGAACCGATCGCGCCCTGGTCGACGAGGAAGTGCGCCGACACAGACGATTCTGCGAATGACGCGTCGCGCGCGAGATAGGCACAATAGGTGCCATGTCCGCACCCGCTCCGAACGAGCCGACCCTCGACCTCTCTCCATCGCCGGGCGACGAGGTCAAGACCACCACCTGCTACATGTGCGCCTGCCGCTGCGGCATCAAGGTCTGGCTGGCCGACGGGAAGATCCGCTACATCCAGGGCAATCCCGCGCATCCGGTCAACCGCGGCGTGCTCTGCGCCAAGGGCGCGGCGGGAATCATGCAGCACTATTCTCCGGCGCGGCTGCGCAAGCCGATGCTGCGCGTGGGCGAACGCGGCAGCGGCGAGTTCCGCGAGATCGAGTGGGACGAGGCGCTGCGGATCGCCACCGACTGGTTGGCGCCGATCCGCGCACGCAATCCGGACGAACTGGCGTTCTTCACCGGCCGCGACCAGTCGCAGGCCCTGACCGGCTGGTGGGCGCAGCAGTTCGGCACCGTCAACTACGCCGCGCACGGCGGCTTCTGCTCGGTGAACATGGCCGCCGGCGGCCTGTACACCCTCGGCGGCAGCTTCTGGGAATTCGGCGAACCCGACTGGGAGCACGCGCGCTACTTCATGCTCTGGGGCGTGGCCGAGGACCACGACTCCAACCCGATCAAGCTCGGCCTGGGCAGGCTCAAGGAGCGCGGCGCCAAGATCGTGGCGGTGAACCCGGTCCGCAGCGGCTACGGCGCGATCGCCGACGAGTGGATCGGGATCCGCCCCGGCACCGACGGGCTGTTCGCGTTCGCGCTGATCCATGAACTGCTCAAGGCCGACCGCATCGACCTCGACTACCTGGTGCGTTATGCGAATGCGCACTGGCTGGTGATCCGGAATCCAGGTGGGGCCGACGATGGACTGTTTGCGCGCGATGCCGAAGGCAGACCGCTGTGCTGGAACCGCGATGCGGAAGCCGGCCCTCACCCCAACCCCTCTCCCGCAAGCGGGAGAGGGGCTTATTCAGAGGAACCTGGCGGGAATGGAGATTTTGAGGAGGAGCCTGCTGTAGAACCCCTCTCCCGCTCGCGGGAGAGGGGCAGGGACGAGGGCGCGGGCGCCGTAGCGCCCGCGGACGCCATCGACATCGCGCCCGCCGTCATCGGCGAATACGTCCTGCCCGACGGCCGCGTGGCCGTGCCCGTGTTCCAGCTGATCGCCGAACGCTACCTCGATCCCCAATATTCCCCCGATGCAGTCAGCGACCGTTGCGGCATCCCCGCCGCCACCATCCGCCGCATCGCACGCGAGCTGGCCGAGGCCGCGTTCGACAGCAAGCTGGAATTGCCGGTCGCCTGGACCGACGCCTGGGACCGCGAGCACGCCAGCATGGTCGGCCGCCCGGTCAGCATGCACGCGATGCGCGGGATCAGCGCGCACAGCAACGGCTTCCATACCTGCCGCGCGCTGCACCTGCTGCAGCTGCTGTTGGGCGCGGTCGACGCGCCGGGCTCGTTCCGCTACCAGCCGCCGTTCCCGAAGCCGGTGCCGCCCGGCAACCGCCCCGGCCGGGCGCGCCGCGACGATGGCAGCCTCGACGCCCCGCCGCTGGGCTTCGTGCACGCGCCCGAGGACCTGCTGGTTGATGCCGACGGCCAGCCACGCCGCATCGACCACGCGTTCTCCTGGGCCTATCCGCTGGCCGCGCACGGCATGTTGCACACGGTGATCCGCAACGCCCACGCTGGCGATCCGTACAAGATCGATACGTTGTTGATGTTCATGGCCAACATGAGTTGGAACTCGGCGATGAACACCGGTGAGACCATGCACTGGCTCACCGACCAGGACGCCGAGGGCGAATACCGCATCCCGCACATCATCTATTCCGACGCCTACGCCAGCGAGATGGTGGCCTACGCCGACCTGGTGCTGCCGGACACCACCTACCTGGAGCGCTTCGACGCGATCAGCCTGCTCGACCGTCCGATCTCCGACGCCGACGGCGCCGCCGACGCGATCCGCCATCCGGTGTTCGACCCCGACACGCAAGCCGATGCCGACGGCCGACCGCGCGACGTGCGCGGCTTCCAGTCGGTGCTGCTCGACCTCGGCGCGCGACTCGGCCTGCCCGGAATGGTCCACGCCGACGGCTCGCCGGCCTACCGCGATTACGCCGACTACATCACCCGCCACCAGCGCGCGCCCGGCATCGGCCTGCTTGCCGGCTGGCGCGGCGCGGTAGGCAACGAAAGCGGGAAGGGCGCGCCAAATCCCGACCAGCTGCAGCGCTACATCGACAACGACGGGTACTGGCGCGAGGAGATCCCCGAATCCGCGCGCTACTTCAAGATGGGCAACCGCGACTACCTGGCATGGGCGCAGCGCCTGGGCTTCGTGGCCAACACCGAGCCGATCGTGCTGCAGCTGTATTCCGAGACACTGCAGAAGTTCCGCCTGGCCGCGCAAGGGCACGGCGAGCACCAGCCGCCTGCGGAGCATCGCGAGCGGGTGGCGACCTACTTCGATCCGCTGCCGATCTGGTACGAACCGTTCGAGGGGGCGCAGCTCGGGGATCGGGGATCGGGGACCGCGTTCCCACTGCACGCCATCTCCCAGCGCCCCATGTTCATGTACCACGCCTGGGGCTCGCAGAACGCCTGGTTGCGGCAGATCGCCACGCGCAACTGGCTGTACCTGCACCCGGACACCGGCGCCAGTCACGGCATCGCCGACGGGGACTGGATCGAACTGTCCTCGCACCACGGCATCATGCGGGTGCAGGCGCGGTTCGCGCGCAACGTGCAGCCGGACACCGTGTGGAGCTGGAACGCCCTGGGCAAGCGCAAGGGCGCCTGGCGGCTGGCGAACGATGCGCCGGAAGCGGACAAGGGCTTCCTGCTCAACCACCTGATCTCCGACCGCACCCCACGCGGCGACTACGCCAATGCCGACCCGGTGACCGGTCAGGCCGCCTGGTTCGACCTGCGGGTCGCAATCCGCAAGGCCGACGACGCCGGCACGCAGACGCAACCGCAGTTCCCGCCGCTGCCCGGCGGCGAGACGCCCGCCGGCCCGCTGCGTTATGGTGCCGGCATGCGTCGCAACAGGGGGTAGCGCGCTTTGGGCATGGACATGTGGCTGACCTTCGCGGTGCTGGCGGGCGCGGTGTACCTGTTCGTCACGGAGAAGTTGCCGGTCGACGTGGTGGCGATGCTGGTGCTGGCCACCCTGCTGGTGCTCAACCTGGTGACCCCGAACCAGGCGCTGTCCGGGTTCAGCAGCGAGGCCACGATCACGGTGGCGGCGATGTTCGTGCTCAGTGCCGGCATCCAGCACAGCGGCATCCTCTATGCCGTGGGCGACGCAATGTCGAAGATCCGCTGGGGCTGGCTGTTCGCCCTGGTGCTGATGCTGGTCGCGGCCTTCAGTTCCGCCTTCGTCAACAACACCGCGATCGTGGCGGTGTTCCTGCCGCTGGTGATCGCCTCCGCGGCGTCGATCGGCCAGGCCCCGTCGAAGATGCTGATCCCGCTGTCCTACGCCTCGCAGTTCGGCGGCGTGTGCACCCTGGTGGGCACGTCCACCAACCTGCTGGTGCATTCGGTGGCGCAGCAGGCCGGCAAGCCCGGCTTCACCCTGTTCGAATTCACCGAGCTCGGGCTGTACTTCGTGGTCGTGGGCACGGTGTACCTGATGCTCGCGCGGCGCTTCCTGCTGCCCGACCACGGCATCCCCGACCTGCGCGGCGACAGCCACCAGGGCCGCTACCTCACCGAACTGCAGGTGCCGGACAAGTCGCCGGTGATCGGCAAGCCCGGCTCGGAGGCGCTACCGGTGGCGTCGGGGGATGTCTACCTGCTGGAGATCGTCCGCGACGGCGTCCTGCAGCCCGACCCGCGCGCGACCGCGATCCAGGCCGGTGACCGGCTGCTGATCCGCGGCGCCTGGGGCGAGATCGAGAAGGTCCGCAAGGCACTGAAGCTGAGCTTCGACCCGGTGGCCAAGGACCTGGTGGCCGATCCCGCGGCCGAGCGCCTGCATGCCGAGCTGCTGGTGGCACCGGGTTCGCACCTGATTGGCCGCAGCCTGGCGCAGCAGCGGTTCGGTCACACCTACCGCCTGCGCGTGCATGGCCTGCAGCGGCCGTCGGGCAACCTGCGCCGCCCCCTGCACACCGTGCCGCTGGCGGTGGGCGACATCCTGCTGGCCGATGGCACCCCGGCCGCGCTGGACTCGCTGCGTGGGGATCCCGGCGTGGTGGTGCTCAGCAGGCGCGAGCAGCGCCGGGTCGACACCAGTCGCGCACTGCTGTCGTCGGCGATCCTGTTTTCCGTGATCGCGCTGTCGGCGTTGGGGATCATGCCGATCGTGGCCGCGGCGCTGCTGGGCTGCATCGCGCTGGTCGTGCTGCGCTGCCTGGAGCCGGAGGAAGCCTATGGCGGCATCGACTGGCGGGTGATCATGCTGCTGGCCGGCGTGCTGCCGCTGGGCCTGGCACTGCAGAATTCCGGCGGCGCGGAATGGATCGCGCAAAATGCGCTGGGGCTGATCGGCAATGGCAACCCGGTGCTGACCCTGGCGGCGATCTACCTGCTGACCGCGGTGATGACCGAGATGATGAGCAACAACGCCGCCGCGGTGCTGATCGCGCCGATCGCCATCGCCACCGCCGATGCCATGGGGGTGGACTCCAAGCCCTTCCTGGTGGCCGTGGCCTTTGCCGCCTCGACCAGCTTCGCCACGCCGGTGGGCTACCAGACTAACACCATGGTCTACACCGCCGGCGGCTATCGTTTCGCGGATTTCCTCAAGATCGGCGCGCCGCTGAACGTGATCTTCTGGATCATGGCGATCGTGCTGATCCCGCGCTATTTTCCGTTCTGATGGCCGCCGCTTGCTGCTGTCGCCGAGTTGCCGCGTCAACCTGCCTGGCGGAGGCTGCATGCACGTCCTGAACCGCATCATCCGCATCGTGTGCCTGCTCGCAGGAGCCATCGGTGCACTGTTCTGTACCTGGGCGCTGGTGGACCCCTCGATCCTGCCGGTCGTGGTCGAAACCGCGCCGTCCGCGCCGCCGTCGCCACGCTGGCGCGCGGCCTTCGGCCTGGTGTTCTCGCTCGCGATCCTCGGCTACGGCAGCGGCGTGTTGCGCCACCGCGAACTGCCGTGACCAGCCTGCCGCCACCTTCGAAGGTCAAGCTTGGCCTGGTCATCGACCTCGACACCTGCGTCGGCTGCCACGCCTGCGCGACCAGCTGCAAGCAGTGGAATGCCGGCGGCATTGCCGGCCCGCTCACTGACGAGAATCCCTACGGCAAGGATCCGCACGGGGTGTGGTTCAACCGCGTGCACAGTTATGAACTCGCTGCGGAAACACACCCTGACCCCAACCCCTCTCCCGTGAACGGGAGGGGGACGACGCAAGCGCAGCCGGAGATGACCCTGCATTTCCCACGCAGCTGCCTGCACTGCGAGACGCCGGCCTGCGTCACCGTGTGTCCCACCGGCGCCAGCTACAAGCGCGCCGAGGATGGCATCGTGCTGGTCGACGAGGACAAGTGCATCGGCTGCCAGCTGTGCAGCTGGGCCTGCCCCTACGGCGCGCGCGAGTATTCCCAGGTCGAGGGGGTGATGCAGAAATGCACGCTGTGCGTGGACCGGATCTACAACCAGCACCTGCCAGAGGCCGAGCGCGAACCGGCCTGCGTCCAGGCCTGCCCCACCCGCGCCCGCCACTTCGGCGATCTCGGCGATCCCGAATCCAGCGTCTCGAAGTTGGTCGCCGAGCGCAACGGTGTCGCACTGATGCCTGAACTTGGCTACGCCCCGGTCAATCGCTACCTGCCGCTGCGGCCACGGCGGGGGGCAGACGATGCGCTCGGAACGATCCCCGACGCACCAGCGCCGCCCAGGTCGGCGCTCGGGCGCTGGTCTGATCGTGTGCTGAAGCGTTGAAGCCGCCATGGTTCGTGTGCACGGCATTGGATGTCGACAAGTGCGCGCGGGCATGACCACTGACGCATCCGCATGAACCCCGCGCTCTCGATCGTGTTCTTCACCACCCTGTCCGGCGCCGGTTACGGCCTGCTGGCGTGGCTGGGGGTGTCAATCGCGCTGCTGTCCTCCCGCGGGCCGGTGGCGGCGGCGCTGGAATCCGTGCAACTGGCCGGCCTGGCTCTGGGACTCGCGCTGGCGACGCTTGGCCTGTTGTGTTCGCTCGCCCATCTCGGGCAGCCGCAGCGGGCCTGGCGGGCGCTGTCGCAGTGGCGGACCTCGTGGCTGTCGCGCGAGGGGGTGTTGGCGCTGCTGGTGCCGTTGCCGGCGCTGGCCATCGCCGCACTGCTGCTGTGGATACCGACAGGCGCGTCGCGGGCGGCGCTGCTCGCCGTGCTCGGCGGGCTGCTGGCGCTGCTGGCGCTGGCGACGGTGGCCTGCACCGCGATGATCTACGCCTCGCTCAAGCCGATCCCGGCCTGGCGCCATCCGCTGGTGGTGCCGGTGTACCTGCTGTTCGCGCTGTTGACAGGGCTGGGGCTGCTGTTCGCGTTGATGGCGTGGCTGCTCGGCGACACCGAAGCGTGGCCGATGCTGGCGACGCTGGCGGTGCTGGGCGGGTTGCTGCTGCTGCTGAAGGGGATCTACTGGCACCAGGTGGCGCGCGCCGGCCTGCCGGCGACACGCGGCGCTGCCATCGGCCTGCCCGGGCGCGAGACCACGGTGTTCGAGGCGCCGCATACCGAGGCCAACTACATCACCCGCGAGATGGTGTTCACGCTCGCGCGCAGGCATGCGCTGCGCCTGCGCATCGGCGCTGGCGCGGCGGTGCTGGGCCTGCCGCTGTTGGCGCTCGGGCTGTCTGCCGCCGGCACCCTGCCGCCGCTGGCGGCCTTGCTGCTGGCGACCCTCGGCACCCTGGCCGGCGCCTTCGTCGAACGCTGGCTGTTCTTTGCCGAGGCCCGGCACGTGGTGTCGCTGTACTACTGAATCCGGGTCAGGCCAAAGCCACGCGACGATTGCGCCGTGCCAGGCAGACCGCGCCTCAATGCGGGTGCGGGAGGAACTCCGCCGCACCAGCGTCGAGCAGCGCGCGCGCGACATGCTGGCCGAGCGCGTCGGCATTGCAGGCCGCGGCCGCGGCCTGCGCGCGCACCACGCGTCCGTCCTCGGCGCAGCCCACCAGCCCCTGCAAGACCAGGATGCCGCCCTCCAGGCGCGCCAGCGCAGCCACCGGCACGTGGCAGCTGCCGTGCAGGCTGCGGTTCATCGCGCGCTCGGCCTCGACGCAGGTGCGGGTGTCGGCATGGTCCAGCGCGCCGCACAGGGACTGGATGCGCGGGTCGTTGTCGCGGGTCTCGATGACGATCGCACCCTGCGCCGGCGCCGGCAGCCAGCCCGGCGCGTCGAGGCGAACCCGGATCCGCGCTGCGAAACCCAGGCGCTCAAGCCCGGCGCAGGCCAGCACGATGGCATCAAAGTCGCCGGCATCGAGCCTGTCCAGACGCGTGTTGACGTTGCCACGCAGGTCGCGCAGCACGAGGTCAGGCCTGCGCGCTCGCAGCTGCGCCTGTCGCCGCAGCGATGAGGTGCCGACGCAGGCGCCGGTGGGCAGCGCGCCGAGATCGGCATGATGGTTGCTGACGAAGGCGTCGGCGTGGTCGGCGCGCGCAAGGATCGCCGGTAATGCGAATGGGCCATCGAGACTCATCGGCACGTCCTTGAGCGAATGCACCGCGCAATCGGCGTCGTCGCGCAGCATCGCCAGTTCCAACTCCTTCAGGAACAGTCCCTTGCCGCCGACCGCCGCCAACGAGCGGTCGAGCACCTCGTCGCCGCGCGTGGACAGCGGCACCAGTTCTACCGCCAGCCCCGGATGTGCGGCGCGCAAGCGGTCGGCGACATGTTCGCTCTGCCACAGGGCGAGCGGACTCTTGCGGGTGGCGATGCGCAGCGGTTTCATGCCGCCATTATCGCCATTCCAGCGCTTGCCTGTGGCTTGGGCCAGGTCTGAGTCCAAGCGCATGGCGACGCGGGTTGCCGGCGCGATCCACTGGCTAAAGGTGCTTCACCGTCTCACGCAACTGCGCCACGCAGCGGCGGCTGACTTCCAGCGGCTGCCTGCCGTGGCGCAGAATCGCGTGCACGTGGCCGTCGGCAGCGCGGCGGAGCTCCACGAGCTCGTGGCGCGCCACCAGGCAGTTGCGGTGGATTCGCACGAAGCGCTCCCCGAACTCGTCCTCCAGCGACTTCAGTGATTCTTCGACCAGGTCCTCGCCGCGCGCGTGGTGGACCACGACGTACTTCTCCTCGGCCTGCAGGTAGTGCACGTCCCCGATCGGGATCAGTCGCAGGCTGCCGCGCAGCCGTGCGCACAGGTGGCTGCGGTGCTGGCCAGGGGCGTGGTTGTTGCCGTTGCCATGATCGCGGCCGAGGGTGAAGGTGCGCGCGCGCTCGATCGCGGCCTGCAAGCGCTCAAGCCGCACCGGCTTGACCAGGTAGTCCACCGCCGCGGCGTCGAAGGCCGACAGCGCGTGGGCGTCGTAGGCGGTGCAGAACACCACCGCCGGACGCGGTTCGAACGCCGCCAGGTGCCGTGCGGCCTCGAGGCCGTCGATGCCCGGCATCGCGATGTCGAGCAGCACCAGGTCGGGGTCGTGCTCGGCGCAGGCGTGCAGCGCTTCGCGCCCATCACTGGCCTCTGCCACCACCTGCACCCCGGACAGCTGCGCCAGCAGATCCCGCAACCGCCCGCGCGCCAGCGGTTCATCGTCGGCGATCACGATCTTCATGCCGGACCACTCCCCAGTCGATGGCAGTTTCACGTCAGCGGCAGGCTGAGCTCACAGTGATAGTAGCCCTCACCCGCCTCGGTGGCCATTCGCGCCCGCGGCCCGAACGCATGGGCGAGCCGATGCTGGATATTGCGCTGGGCATGGGCGGCACCGCCGTTGTGGCCGTCCGCGCCGTGCCCAGGCGCCGCTGCCGGCATCGGGTTGCGCACGCGGATCGACAAGGTACCTGCGTCCACGGCGAGCGCGATCTCGATCCGGCCACCTTCGCGTAGCCGCGACACGCCATGCAGCACCGCGTTCTCGAGCAGGGGTTGCAGCACCAGCCGCGGCATCGACATGCCCCAGGGCAGCGGCTCGCGCTTGTCCCAGACCACCTGCAAGCGCTCGCCCAGGCGCAACTGTTCGATGGCGAGATAACGCTCTGCCAGCGACACCTCGTCGGCCAGCGTCGAGCGCCCTTCGCCGGCGGACAGCGCCGCACGGAACAGGTCCGACAGGTCGAGCACCGCGCGTTCGGCGATGACCGGGTCGCGCCGGATCAAGCCGGCAATCATGTTCATGCTGTTGAACAGGAAATGCGGCCGGATCCTGGCCTGCAGGGCATCGGCTTCGGCCCGCGCATGTGCGGAGAGCTGGGCCTGCCAGCGATCGACCGCGTGGAAATAGCGCAACGCAAGCGCCGCGATCAGCACCGTGATCGCAGATGAGCCGCCGACGAACCGGGCATAGTCCGGGCGCGGATCGGACGGATACAGGGTCGCGAACACGGCGTGTGCAATCGACGACGCCGCGATGGCGACCAGCGCCACTGCGACCATGGCCAGTCCGATGGCCAGCACGGCCGGCAGGCGCGCGAGCTGGCGGCGCAGGACGCACAGCATCACCGCGACCGTCAAGGTCAGCCACAGCGCATAGGCACTGGTGGCGAGAAAGCGGTCCGCAGTCCACAGCCCTTCGCCAGTGGGCGCCAGCGCGATGATCACCACCGCCAACTCCGCGAACGCCAGCATCGCGGCCAAGCGCCCCAGCCGGCACAGGTCCGGCAACCACGCAGCTGCGTGCGGCTGGCTCATGCCCGTCCGGGCCCGCAGCGGGCGTGTCCCCGTGCGCGCATGCTCAACCGCACAACCGCCGATCCATCCAGTCGCCAAGGTCGGCGATCTCCTCGGCGCACACCGCATGCGCCATCGGGTAGCGGTGCCAGTCGACGGCGAAACCGAGTTTGCGCAGCAGCGCAGCGCTCTGCTCGCCCGCAGCGTAGGGCACCACCGGATCGTGCAGGCCGTGGGCCATGAACACCGGCTGTGACGCCGCACCCGGCGCCAGCGTCGCCTCGGCCTTGTGCGCCGACGGCAGGTGGGTCGACAGCGCCACCAGCGCGGCGAAGGGCTCTGCGCTGCGCAGGCCGGCCGCCAGGGCGACCGCACCGCCCTGGGAAAAGCCGGCCAGCAGGATCCGTGAACGCGGCACGCCGCGCGCGACCTCGCGCGCCACCAGCGCCTCGACCTGCAAGATCGACGCCCCCACGCCCGCCTCGTCGGCGCGATTGGCGAGGTCGAAATCCTTGATGTCGTACCAGGCGCGCATGCGCACGCCGTTGTTGATCGTCACCGCGCGCACCGGCGCGTGCGGGAACACGAAGCGGATCGCCGGCCAGTCCGGCCGCACCAGCTGCGGCACGATCGGCTCGAAGTCGTGGCCGTCGGCGCCGAGCCCGTGCAACCAGACCACCGACCACGTCGGCGCGGCGCCGGTCTGCAGTTCCACCGCGTCCAGCAGCGCGTTCGTGTCGTTCATGCATCCCCTTCGCGAATGGTGGGCCCACCAGGACTCGAACCTGGAACCTGAGGATTATGAGTCCTTCGCTCTAACCATTGAGCTATAGGCCCTGCGTCCGCGGATTATGGCTGCGGTGGGATCAAAAGACGAAGCCCGCCGAACGGCGGGCTTGGTCGTGATGCTCGCGGTGGGCGCCGCCACTCACTCGATGTCGAGGAAGCTGCGCAGCTGCTCCGAGCGGCTGGGGTGGCGCAGCTTGCGCAGGGCCTTGGCCTCGATCTGGCGGATGCGCTCGCGGGTGACGTCGAACTGCTTGCCGACCTCCTCCAGGGTGTGGTCGGTGTTCATGTCGATGCCGAAGCGCATGCGCAGCACCTTGGCTTCGCGCGGGGTCAGCCCGGCGAGCACGTCGCGCACGGTCTCGGACAGGTTGATGTCGGTGGTGTTGTCGATCGGGGACATCACGTTGGTGTCCTCGATGAAGTCGCCCAGGTGCGAGTCCTCGTCGTCGCCGATCGGGGTCTCCATCGAGATCGGCTCCTTGGCGATCTTCATCACCTTGCGGATCTTGTCCTCCGGCATCTCCATCTCGCGCGCCAACTCCTCAGGGGTGGCCTCGCGCCCGAACTGCTGCAGCATCTGCCGCGAGATGCGGTTGAGCTTGTTGATGGTCTCGATCATGTGCACCGGGATGCGGATGGTGCGTGCCTGGTCGGCGATCGAGCGGGTGATGGCCTGGCGGATCCACCACGTCGCGTAGGTGCTGAACTTGTAGCCGCGGCGGTACTCGAACTTGTCGACCGCCTTCATCAGGCCGATGTTGCCCTCCTGGATCAGGTCCAGGAATTGCAGGCCGCGGTTGGTGTACTTCTTGGCGATGGAGATGACCAGGCGCAGGTTGGCCTCGACCATCTCCTTCTTGGCCTTGCGCGCCTTGGCCTCGCCGTAGGCCATCGCGCGGCTGATCTCCTTGAGATCGCCCAGCGTCACCATCATCGCCTTCTCAAGCGCGATGGTGGCCTCCTGCTCGGCGAGGATCTGGTCCTTGACCTCGCGCAGCCCCGACGACCACTTCTGCTTGCGCTTGAGCACGTCGTCGACCCAGTCGAGGTTGGTCTGGTTGCCGTCCCAGGAGCGGATGAAGTCCTTGCGCGGCATCTTGGCCACGCGGGTGGACAGCTCGAGGATGCGGCGCTCGTGGCCCTTGATCTCGGCGACCACGTCGCGCAACTTGCGCACCAGGGTGTCGGTGAGCGGCAGCGGCAGCTTGAGGGTGGTGAAGATCTCGGCCATGTCCTCGCGCAGCTTGACCACCGGCTTGGCGGTGGCGCCGTTCTTGGCGTAGGACTTGCGGAACTTGGCGTAGAGCGCGGACAGGGCGTCGAAACGGCGCGCGACCTCGAGCGGATCCGGGCCGGTGGGGCCGGCCTCTTCCTCGCTGTCGTCGGCGTCGTCGCTGTCGTCGTCGGCGTCATCGCCCTTGCCGGCCTTGACGTCCTTGCCGGTGGTGCTGGCGGGGATCGCGGGTTCGTCATCGAGCAGGTCGTTGAACCCGACCACCAGTTCGGCCAGGCGCTTCTTGCCGGACTTGTGCAGGTCGTAGTCCTCGAGCAGCAGCCCGATGGTCCACGGGAAGTGCGCGAGCGAGGCCTGCATCTGGTTCAGGCCTTCCTCGATGCGCTTGGCGATCGCGATCTCGCCCTCGCGGGTCAGCAGTTCGACCGTGCCCATCTCGCGCATGTACATGCGCACCGGGTCGGTGGTGCGGCCGCCCTCCGCGTCGAGCGCGCTCAGGGTGGCGGCGGCTTCCTCGGCGGCGGTGTCGTCGACGTCGCGGTTGCCGGTGGAATCGCCGGTGATCAGCAGGGTGTCGGCATCAGGCGCACTCTCGTGCACCTCGATGCCCATGCCGTTGATCATGCCGATGATGTCCTCGATCTGCTCCGGGTCGACGAGGTCGTCGGGCAAGTGGTCGTTGACCTCGGCATAGGTCAGATAGCCCTGCTCCAGCCCCTTGCTGATCAGGCGCTTTATGTCGGACTGCTGGGCTGGACGTTCGATCGCCATCTGGCGCGCACCGTGTGGAAAAGTGAACCCGTAATTATACCAGTCGGGCTTGCAGACCGGCCCTGAACGGGGAGCATGGGGCCGCCTCGTTACCGTCGGGTGGTCCGGTCCACCAGCTTCTGGCACAAGCCCTGTTCCGGTGTGAGTCGTGCGACTTTCGGGTCTGCCTTTGGTGAGGCCAAGGCCCACCCTACGCTCGCAGCAGGAAGGTCACCGGGCCGTCGTTGACCAGGCTAAGGCTCATATGGGCTCCGAAGCGTCCGGTTTCCACCCCACCGGCGTGTTGTTCCCGGCACAGGCCGACCAGGCGGTCGAAGATCCGTTCGGCCCCGGGGGGGGCCGCGGCCGTGCTGAAGCCGGGGCGCAGGCCCGAGCGCGTGTCCGCGGCGAGGGTGAACTGGCTGACCAGCAGCAGGCCGCCGCCGGTGTCGGCCAGCGAGAGGTTCATCCGCCCCTGCGCGTCGGCGAACACCCGGTAACCCAGCAGGCGCACCGCCATTCGCGCGACCGCGGCCTCGCCGTCGCCGGGCTCGATGCCGACCAGGGCAAGGAGCCCCGGGCCGATGGCGCCGACGCGCTCGCCATCGACACTGACACGGGCTTCGCTGACACGCTGGATCAGGCTGAGCATCGGAAAGGAGAAATGTGCGATGAGGGCATCTGGAATGCGGAAAAGCGTAGCCGCTTTTCGTCCTCATACCCACGCCGGCGGGCCGATCACGGGACGTTCCCCGGCTAGACTGGCGTGATGATCCGCTTCGCCGCATGGCTGCTGTACGTCCTCGCCGCCGCCATCGGCCGCCTGCCGTGGCCGCTGCTGCGACGCGCGGGCGATGGCCTGGCCTGGCTATGGCGGAGACTCGACGCACGCGAGAGCACCGTGGCGCGGCGCAACCTCGAACTGGCCTATCCCGGACTGCTGCCGTCGCAGCGCGCCGACCTGCAGCGGGCGATCCTGCGCAGCAGCGCGCGGCAGGCGCTGGAAACCCTGCGCCTGTGGACACGGCCGCACGCGGAGAACCTGGCACTGATCCGGCAGGTCGACGGCGCCGCGCACATCGACGCCGCGATCGCCGCCGGCCGCGGGCTGATCATCGCCGCCCCGCACTACGGCCAGTGGGAGCTGCTCAACCAGTGGCTGGCCGCGCGCACGCCGCTCGCCATCCTGTACCGGCCGCCGGAGTCGGCTGTGGGCGAGGCCTTTTTGCGCCGGGTGCGCCGCGACGACGGCGGCCGCGTCACCCAGGTGCGCGCCGAAGGCCCGGGCATCCGCCAGCTGTTCAAACTGCTCAAGGCCGGCGGCGTGGTCGGTATCCTGCCCGACCAGCAACCCAAGGCCGGCGATGGCGGCTTCGCCCCGTTCTTCGGCGTGCCGGCGCTGACCATGACCCTGGTCGGACGCCTGGCCGGGCGCAGTGGCGCGACGGTGCTGCTGGCCTATTGCGAACGCATCGGCCCGGCGCCCTCGTTCGCGCTGCATGTCGAGACGGCACCCGACGGCATCGACGATCCCGACCCGGCGGTGGCGCTGGCTGCGCTCAATGCCGGGGTGGAGCGCATCGCGCGGCGCGACCCGGCGCAATACCAGTGGACCTACAAGCGCTACAAGCTGCGCCCGTCCGGGCGTGCGCTGGACAATCCCTACCTCGACCTGGAGCGCCGTCGATGAGCGATTCCGCACTCCCTGGGGCAACCGCGCCACCACCGGCACCGGAAGCCTTGGCGCCGCAGGCCGGGTGGCAGCGGCTGCCGCCGCGCGCGCAGATTTTTTTTGTGCTCGGCAATCTGGTCGGCTATGGCGTTCCTGCGGTGGTGGCGCTGATCCCGGTCGGACTGTTCCTGCCCTGGGAGGGGCTGAAGCTGCCGCTGTCAATTGCCTTGCTGGTGCTGCTGCCGCTGTTCGGCGTCTGGCTTGCGCGCAAGCAGTACCGCCACACCTGGTGGCGGCTGGACGCGCAGGGCTTCGCGCTGCGCCGCGGCCGGCTGTGGCAGCAGGAGACGCGGGTACCGGCGTCGCGGGTGCAACACCTGGACCTCAAGCGCGGGCCGCTGGAACGCCGCTTCGGGCTGGCCACCCTGACCATCCACACCGCCGGCACCCGGCACAGCGCGGTGACCGTCGGCGGCCTCGACGCCGACGACGCCGAGCGCCTCCGCGACCGCCTCGGCCGGCAGATCGATGACGATGACGGACGCTGATCCGCGGCTTCCCGCCGCGCAGGCCGGGCAGGACCGGCGCCTGCATCCGTGGTCGTGGTTGTTCGTGCTGCTGCAGCAACTGCGCCAGTTCATCGTGCCGCTGGCGGCGCTGCTGGTGCTCGGCCGCGGCGACCGCTACCTGCTGTATGCCCTGATCGGCGTCGGCGCGCTGGCGCTGACCTCGGTCTGGCAATACTTCACCTACCGCTACCGCATCGAGGCCGACAGCCTGATGGTGCGCAGCGGCGTGTTCGAGCGTAGCCTGCGCCAGATCCCGTTCGTGCGGATCCACAACGTCGCCCTGCACCAGACCCTGCTGCACCGGCTGTTCGGCGTCGCCGAAGTGCGATTGGAGTCGGCCGGCGGGCAGAAGCCGGAAGCGCAGATGCGGGTGCTGGCGCTTGCGCAGGCGCTGGCGCTGGAGCGGCTGATTCGCCAGCGTGCGCACGCCCCGGCGGACGCTCCGGCCACGGCCGACGCGCAGGACACCGAGGTCGAGACCCTGCTGGCGCTGCCCGTGGCCGAAGTCGTGCGCCTGGGGCTGGTCTCCAACCGCGGCATGGTGGTGGTCGCCGGTGCGTTCGCGCTCGCCTGGCAGGTGCTGCCCGACCGCTGGCTGCGCGACGGCATCCGCCAACTCTCCCGCGAGGCCTTCGGTTATGCCAGCCACCTGCAGGCGGGATGGCTGGCACAGGCGGCGTCGATCATGGTCCTGATCGTGCTGGCGCTGGCCGTGCTCCGGGCGTTTTCGGTGATCCTGGCGCTGCTGCAGTACCACGGCTTCCGGCTGCGGGCGCACGGCCGACGGCTGACCGTGGAGCGCGGCCTGCTCACCCGCCTGCGCACCAGCGCCTCGCGCCGCCGCATCCAGGCGTGGACCTTGCGCGAAGGCCTGCTGCATCGCTGGCTCAGGCGCCGCAGCCTGGATGTCGACACGGCCGTGTCCGAACAGCAGCAGAATCAGCAGCGCGCGCTGCGCGAACTGGCCCCGATCGCGAGCCCGGCCGCATGCGAAGCGCTGATCGCACACCTGCTGCCGAACGCGCACTGGTCGCAGCTGCCGTGGCAGCCGCTGCCGCCGGGCACGTGGTGGCACCGGGTGCTGCCGGGCATCCCGATCGTGCTGCTGGCCAGCGC
>JALZMP010000047.1 GCA_030858145.1 Pseudomonadota bacterium | reverse complement strand
CCGCTGGCCGGCGGGTGTGCAGGCACGACCGCCGCGGTGGCGAGCGGGGCCGGTACGGGCTCCGGGCGCGGCTCGCGGATCGGCGCCGGCTGCGCCGGGCGTACATTGGTCACTGCCGCCGGTGGCGGCACGTTGAGGTTGCCCTTGGTCAAGGCGATGGTCGCTACCTTGCGCGGGGTGCCGCGACGGTAGCTGGGCTTGCCGGCCTCCTCGTCGAGTTCGTTCTCGCGCAGGCGGGTGACCTCGTAGTGCGGGGTCTGCAGCTGCTCGTCGGCAACGATCACGATCGGTGCCTCGTGGCGCTGCTCGATCTCGCGCAGCGCGCTGCGCTTCTCGTTGAGCAGGTAGTTGGCGATCTCCACCGGCGCCTGCACCAGTACCTGGCCGGTGCTGTCCTTCATCGCATGCTCCTCGGCGATGCGGATGATCGACAAGCTGAGCGATTCCACGCTGCGCATGCGGCCGTGGCCGTCGCAGCGCGGGCAGACCAGCTGGCTGGACTCGCCCAGCGACGGGCGTAGCCGCTGGCGCGACATCTCCAGCAGGCCGAAGCGCGAAATGCGGCCGATCTGCACGCGGGCGCGGTCGAACTTGAGTGCGTTCTGCAGCCGGTTCTCGACATCGCGCTGGTGCTTGCTCGAAGACATGTCGATGAAGTCGATCACCACCAGGCCGCCGAGGTCGCGCAGGCGCATCTGCCGGGCGACCTCCTCGGCCGCCTCGAGATTGGTGTTGAACGCGGTCTCCTCGATGTCTCCACCCTTGGTGGCACGGGCCGAGTTCACGTCGATCGCGGTCAGCGCCTCGGTCTGGTCGATCACCAGCGCGCCGCCGGAGGGCAGGCGCACCGTCCGCTCGTAGGCGTTCTCGATCTGCGACTCGATCTGGAAGCGGTTGAACAACGGGGTGTCATCGGTGTAGTGCTTGAGCCTGCGCAGGTTGTGCGGCATCACCTGCGCGACGAACTCCTGAGCTTCGGCGTACATCTCCGCGGTATCGACCAGGATCTCGCCAATGTCGGCACGCATGTAATCGCGAAGGGCGCGAATGATCAGCCGCGATTCCTGGTAGATCAGGAACGGCGCGGGCTTCGACAGTGCCGCCTCGCACACCGCCTTCCAGACGCTGAGCAGGTAGTCGAGGTCCCACTGCAGTTCCTCGGTATCACGGCCGACGCCGGCGGTGCGGATGATCACGCCCATGTCGTCGGGGATCGCCAACGCGTCCATCGCCTTTTTCAGCTCGGCGCGGTCGTCGCCCTCGATCCGGCGCGAGACGCCGCCGGCGGTGGGCGAGTTCGGCATCAGCACCATGTAGCGGCCGGCCAGCGAGATGAAGGTGGTCAGCGCCGCGCCCTTGTTGCCGCGCTCCTCCTTGTCGACCTGGACCACCACTTCCTGGCCCTCGCGCAGGAGTTCCTTGATGCCGGCCTTGTTGTGGTCGACGCCGGACTGGTAGTAGTCGCGGGAGATTTCCTTCAGCGGCAGGAAGCCGTGGCGCTCGCCACCGTACTCGACGAAGGCGGCCTCCAGTGAGGGCTCGAGGCGGACGATGCGCCCCTTGTAGATGTTGGACTTCTTCTGTTCCTGCGACGGTTGCTCGATGTCGATGTCGTAGAGCGTCTGGCCGTCGACGGTGGCCACGCGCAGTTCTTCGGCCTGCGTGGCGTTGATCAGCATGCGTTTCATCGTTGCGTTCCTCACGCGCTCCGCCCGCATACGGGTCGGCACGCGGAACGCCGGGGCGTTTCGCCTGGATGTTGCCGGCCGCCTGCCGCGCCTGCGCAGCGGCGGATGGGGTGACTTCCAGCGCTACGACACCACGGCAATCCGCGGGAGCGCTTTGTGCTTTTCAGGTGTTGCGGGCCGGCGGCGGCTTCGAACCCCGCCGGGCCGCAGGCTGTTCAGGCGTGCGGTTCAGCTCGGGGCGCTTGCGCTGCGCGGGACAGGTTTTTGCGCCGGCACCGGAGTGCAGGGCGATGTCGGGAACTGCCGCCCGGCCGCTGACGTTAAACTGCCCCTTGGGCAGTGGCCGCGTACCGGTCGGACTTCGCGGAAGGCCGGCTTTTGGCCGGTGAACTCCCTGCGAAATCAGCACCTTATCTCGCGCAGTGAGTGTAACAGAAAAGCAGGTAATGACAGAGACTGACAACGCCAGCGCGAGCGGACCCGGGGTCCGCCTGGTCCATGTCCCTGCGGATCGCGGCGGGCAGCGGCTGGACAACTTCCTGCTCGGGCTGCTCAAGGGCGCGCCCAAGTCCTTGATCTACAAGATTGTTCGTAGCGGACAGGTGCGGGTCAACGGCGGCCGCGCCAGGGCCGACACGCGCTTGGACGGGGGCGACGCGGTGCGGATCCCGCCGGTGCGTCTGGGCGAGCCGGGCGAGCGCGGCGTCCCGGCGCCTGGGCTGCTGGCGGCGATGGCGGCGAGCATCGTGCACGAGGACGCCCGCCTGCTGGCGATCAACAAGCCCTCGGGCGTCGCCAGTCACGGCGGCAGCGGGATTGGCTTCGGGGTGATCGAAGCCTTGCGCGCCCTGCGCCCGCGCGAGTCGCTGGAGCTGGTGCACCGGCTTGACCGCGACACGTCCGGGCTGATGGTGGTGGCGCGGAAGCGCTCGGCCCTGGTCGAGTTGCAGGCGCTGATGCGCGAGGACAGCGCCGGCCTGGGTGGTGGGGGCTTGCGCAAGCGCTATCTCGCACTGCTGGCCGGGCGCATGCCCGACGGGGTGATGAGCGTGGATGCGCCGCTGCATGTCGGCCTGCGCCAGGGTGGCGAGCGGCATGTGCAGGTCCATCCGGGGGGCAAGCCGTCGCTGAGCCATTTCAAGGTACTCGAACGCCGTAGCGGGCATTCGTATTGCGAAGTGCGGATCGAAACCGGCCGCACCCACCAGATCCGGGTCCATGCCCGGCACATCGGCCATCCGGTGACCGGTGACGACAAGTACGGCGACCCGGCCGTCAACCGCCGGCTGCGCGAGCAACTGGGCCTGAAGCGGCTGTTCCTACACGCCGCCTCGCTGGAATTCGCGCTCGACGGCGGGCGCACGCCCTATGTGCTCAATGCCCCGCTGGCCGCGGACCTGGCGACCGTGCTCGACCGCCTGGGCGTCTGACGCACCGCTCAGTTGGCGAGGGCATCCGCCCTGGCGGCGCAGATGAAGTCGTTCTCGCTCAGGCCGCCGACGTCGTGGGTCGCATAGCGCACCACGCAATGGTCGTAATGCACGCCGAGGTCGGGATGGTGGTCCTCGCGGTTGGCCATATGCGCCAGCGCGTTGACGAACGACATCGTGCGGTAGTAGTCCTTGAAGCGGAAGGTCCGGGTCAAGGCATGGCCGTCGTCGGCCAGTGCCCAGCCGGGCACGTCCGGCAACAGTTCGCGCACGCGTGATTCGGTGAGTTTGTGCTCGCTGCCCTTGCGCGGCATGCAGTGGGCCTGGGAAAGCGGGATGAGGTCGGTCATGGGGGACTCCTGTCTGGCGTGTCTGCCGTGAGCACGTGATCGTGGCTGCAGCATGAACGCGGGATGTCGGGCGGGATGTCGGGTCGTGCTCGGCTGTGCCTGTCGGGACGCGCCTGCGCAGGGGACCGTTAGAATACCCGCATGATCCAGATCTCGGCGTCAGCACAGGCCCACTTCCGCAAGTTGATCGAGCGCGAGGACCTCCCCGGCATGGGCGTGCGTCTGGCGGCCAAGGATGCGGGCACGTCCAAGGCGGACGTGCGCCTGGAATTCGCCGAGCCGCGCGAGCTGCGCGGCGACGAATGGGCGATCGACTGCGAGGGCTTCACTTTGTGGCTCGATGCCGACAGCGCGCCCTACCTTGACGGCGCGGAGATCGACTACACCACGCTGGCCACCGGCGGCCAGCTGCAGATCCGCGCGCCGAAGATCAAGGGCGAGGCGCCGGCAGAGTCGGCGTCGCTGGTCGAGCGGGTGCGCTGGATCGTCGAGCACGAGATCAACCCGCAGCTGGCGCAGCATCGTGGCCATGTCGCGGTGCAGGAAGTCACTGCCACCGGGGTGGTAGTGCTGCGCTTCGGCGGCGGCTGCCATGGCTGCGGCATGGCTGACGTGACCCTGAAGCAGGGCATCGAGAAGACCCTGCTGGAAAAGGTCCCGGGCGTGACCGCGGTGCGCGATGCCACCGACCACGACACCGGTGAAGCGCCTTACCTCCCGCGTGACGCGGCGTAGGCGGCCGGGACGCGCAAGGCCACCCGCGGACCCTCCGGAAGCATGTTCTCTTCCAGCGAACTGATCGACGCGCTGCGCCGGCGCCGGCGGCGCTCGTTGCGCCCCGAGCACCCACCGGGCGAGTTTCCCCCGGGATGGTCGGCCTGGTTCGCCGCCATGCCGGCGCGCGCAGGCGTTATCACGGGAGCGAGCGCCGACAGCCTGCTGGCGATCTTCCTCGCTCGGGAACCCATGCTGCCGCCAGCGGCGCTCGCCGAACTGGGGCGCTGGCGGGCCTTCGCCAGCCTCTGGCGGCAGGAGTGGCAACCGGCCGCGCGCGACGAGCGCGGGGTGCGGGTGTTCGCCAGCGCCAGCAGTCTGCTGCTGCATGTGCTGCTGGTGGTGATGCTGGTCTGGCTGTTGGATGCTCGTTTCCTGCTGGTCGCCCCGGCCGACGCACCGCGCGGCGACGATGTGGTGCAGGTGGAGTTCATCGGCGAAGGCACCCCGGAGGACACCGGCGGGGGTGCGCCGCAGGGCGAGACCCCGCAGC
>JALZMP010000029.1 GCA_030858145.1 Pseudomonadota bacterium | reverse complement strand
CCGCTGGCGCGCAGGGCCATCGCCAGCAGGCGGTGGGACTGGGCGTCGCCGGGCGATGCGTCCGCGGCCTCGCGGGCAGCACCCAGGGCCTCGTCGTAGGCCTGGCGACGCAGGGCGTCGAGGATGCGCTCTCGGGTGTCTGGCTGCATGCGGCGTGGGGGCTTGCGGGCGGGCTGCCCGGGAACCGCGCATTGTAGCGGCTGGTTACGCCGCGGCCGCCGCCGAAGCCAGCCGGTCGGCCACCCAGTGCTCGGCGAAACTCTCCAGTCGCGCGTTCTCCAGGAAGCCGCAGTGTCCGCCCCAGGGCGCGATCTCGAGCGTCGCGCTGTCGGGCAGTTGCAGGGCCAGGAAATCCTCGACCGGGATCACCGGGTCGTCCTCGCTCATCAGCACGTCCGCGGGCACCTGCAGGCCGGCGAGGCGGTCGCCGGCGATGGTGTACCCATCGAAGTAATGGTCGAGGCTGCCGAAGTCGGTGTGCCGCTGCACCATCCAGTCGGTGAGCGCGCGCATCCGCAGCTTGAGCGTGGCGTCGTCGAAATCATGGTGATCGGGAAACAGCTTGCGCTTGCGCTGCAGCGAATCGCGCCACTTGCGCTCGAAGTAGTGCATGTACAGCGGAAGCCCGCGCTCCATCTGCAGCATGGTGCGGGCAGGATCCAGCACCGGGCAGACCGCCGCCACGCGCGCCAGCGGCAGCCCGGCCGCCGGTGCGCGCAAGGCGAGCCGCAGCGCGAAGTTGCCCCCCAGCGAATAGCCCGCGGCGACCATCGGCACAGTCGCGCCGCCGTTCACTGGCAGGAACCGCCGCGCGACATCCCGCGCCGCCTGCACCACCTCGTCGATGCGGTTGGAATGGAACAGGTCCTGGTTGAGGTGATGGCTGCCGCCGTGGTCACGGAAGTTGAGCCGGAACACGTCGAAGCCGCGGCGCAGCAGCTGGGTCGCGGTCAGGCGCATGTAGGTCGATTCCACGCTGCCTTCCCAGCCGTGCAGGAGCAGCGCCACACCACAGGGGTCACGCCCCGGCAGGCTGCTATGCAGGCCTTGCAGGCGGATGCCGTCGCCGGCGTCGAGCACGTGCTCACGGGTGGTCGCACCGGTGGCCGCCAGCGCGCGCGCGCTGCGGCGGTGGCGCATCGGGCTGCTGCCAAGCACCGACTGCAGGTGCGGGTTGCGCAGCCAGCGCGGTGGCGCGTAGTCGCTCGCGCTCGCCCTCACGGCGCGGACATCGCCGCGATGATGCGCTCGCGCGCGGTCTCGGCGATGCGCCGCCGGCCTTCGGTGTCCCCCGGTGCGATCGGGTCGAGAAACACCACCTCGGCCACCCGTCCCGGCTCGCCGAGCAGGCGCAGGAAGTTCTGCAGGAAGTTCTCGCCGGCACCGAACGCGACCACCGCCTGTGCCGAGGCCCGCTCGCCATAACGCAGCGCCACCGGCTGCACGGCGACCCCGGCCTCGACCGCGGCCAGGAAGATCCGCGCATGGAACGGGCCGATCGCGCGTCCATCGCGCGTGCGTCCTTCCGGAAACACCCCTACCGAACGCCCGGCGCGCAGCCGTGCCAGCATTTCATGCAGCACCCCGCCCAGCGACTCCTGGCTGCCGCGCTGGTGGAAGATGGTCTCGCCTCGACCCGCCAGCCAACCCACCACCGGCCAGCCGGCGATCTCGCGCTTGGCGACGAAGCCCATCATCCGCTGGCTGTGCAGCAGCACGATGTCGATCCAGCTGACGTGGTTGGCGACGAACATGGTCGCGCCGGGCATCGGCGTGCCGACCCGGCGCAGGCGAAAGCCGAACACGTGCATCATCCCCGCCGACCAGGCGCGGATCAGGCGGTGGTCGAGGCGCTCGCCGCGCACGTCCAGCCCCGCGGTCAATGGCGTGATCGCCAGCATCGTCAGCGGCAGGTGCACCAGCAGGTGCCAGAGCAGCAGCGGCAGCCGGTAGGCATAGCGCCACGCGCGCGCCAGCGTCTCGCCGGAGGAGGGCGGCACGGCTGCAGGGGAGTCGGCGGGCTGGCTCATGGGTTCGCGGCGTGCCCGGCGCAAGCATGGACCGGCCGGTTGAGGGGAAAACATTCTAGGGCTTGCAGCGTCAGGCTGTCCGGGCGCTGCTCTGCGGCGCGACGCCCATCCTGCCCGCATGCCATCAGCCCGTGCCGGCGCCGTTGCGCCGCGCTACCACCGCCAAGGTCAGCCGCGACACACAGGCCAGCCGGCCGGCGTCGTCCTCAATCCGGATCTCCCAGACCTGGGTACTGCGGCCCAGATGCAGCGGCCGCGCGGTGCCGGTGACATGGCCCTCGCGCACGCCTCGCAGGTGGTTGGCATTGATCTCGATGCCGACGCAGATCTCGTCGTCGCCGATGCACAGCATGCCCGCGGTGCTGCCCAGGGTCTCGGCCAGCAGCACCGAGGCGCCGCCGTGGAGCAGGCCGTAAGGCTGCCGGGTACGCGCGTCCACCGGCATGGTGGCGCGCAGGTAGTCGTCACCGAGTTCGGTGAAGACGATGCCCAACGGCTGCATCGCGGTGTCGCGCGACTGCGCGTTGAGTTCATCCAGGCTGCGGCGGCGCCGGAAAGGCGCGTGCGGGGGGATCATCGGGGTGGCAGGCGGCGTGTAGCGGGGAACGGGCAGCTTACGGGCTCCCGCCAGGGCAGGCATGCCACGCCTGGCTGGACGAGGGCGCGCGGACAAAAAAAGGCCGCAGGCTTGTGGCCTGCGGCCGGTCGGTGCACGTCATCGCTCTTAGGCGCAACGGAACCGCGGGGCGCCCCAGTGGCTGGCATAGCGGCGGTTGCTGGCATAGCCGCTGCTGTTGCCGTAGCCGATGCCGAAATCGCGTTCGCGGTGCTCGCGGCGGGTCGGGAGCGTGGGAGGGGAGGGGTCCTGCATGGACGCAGGCTTGGAACGGTCGAAGCTGGAGACTAGATGGGCGGAGGTGGTGGTGATCATGGCGGTGTCCTCGGTGGGTGTTGTGAACTGGTGTGCTGGTAGACTACAACACCATACCGATACCACATGTGCCGGAAGTTACCCCACTGAAGTCATGTCCGCAAGTGGTTGATTTATCTATTGAATGGCCAGAAACCACGTTGCCGTGGAAGGCAGGGATGGCTACAGGATCGGCGCCAGACCGCCGCCGAAGGCGGTGAAGATACGGGTCAGCATCGCCTTGAAGCCTAAATTGACCTCGGGAAAGTCGCCCACCGGCTCGTAGCATTCGCGGAAGCCCGGGTGGCGCGGCGGCAGCGGCGCGGGGCAGGCTGGCCCCGGCTGGAATTCGTAACTGGTGGCATAGCGCACCGGCCACAGGTCGAAGATCGGCAGGTGCTCGGACAGCTTGGCCAGCGAATATTCCAGCCCGGAGAAGATCGGCGGCTTGTCGCGGCGGGCAATGGTCCAGGCGTTCTCCGGCAGGGTGTCGCGGCGGATGCTGTCGGCAAGGCTGCGCGCGAACGCGGCGTCCTCGATCACCACCGCGCCCTCGGTGTTGTAATGGTCGCCGCGCGGGTCGAAGTTGTGGGTGCCGACCACGCCGACGCGCTCGTCGATCACCAGCGATTTGGCATGCAGCCCGAAGCGCGCGCCCTCGCGCGTCAGCGGCACCGCCCGGTTGGCGCCCGGGCCAGACCAGCGCAGGGCCGAGTATTCCCGCCCCAGCGGCTGCACCCCGGACGGACGCGCTGCTGCGCCGGCGTCGCTCTCGGCATCTGCATCCGCTGCCTGCTCGAGCGTGGCGTCGGCGTCGATCGGCGCGTCCTGCGGAAAGGGCTTGAACTCGTAGATGTCGAAACCGAAGTCGCGCAGGTAGCGGCGCGTGTACTTGTACGCCACCGCGTAGGTGATGAAGGCGTCGGTCGCGGCCAGGCTGTTGGTAGACACGACGATGCGCGGCGGCTGCTCACGCGCCTGCAGCTCGCGGAACAGGTCCTGGGCCGAGGGCGAGAGCACCAGGTAGGGTGTTTGCAGCAGCACCTCCTGCTGCGCCGAGGCGATCAGCTCGCGCAGGCCGCGGGTCGAGGGCGCCTCGCCCTCGAAGCTGCTGCGGTGTTTTTCCGGCGGATCGGTGAGGTAGTCGACCGCGCCCACCGCCAGCGCCTGCGCGGTCAGGCGCTCGTCCACCAGCGCCGTGTCGTCGGCGTCGCGCGACATCCGCGCCACCCGTCCGGGGAGCTCGAACGCGCCATGCGGCACCTCGGGCACGCCTGCGCGCAGCAGCCGCCGGGCGACGTCGGTCAATTGCGCGATCGGGCGCGTGAGTCGTGCGTTCCAGTAGTCCTCGAAGCTCGCGCTCATCGCGCGCACCGACGGGCCGGCGACCAGCAGGTCGCGGTCGCGGAAGTTGTACTCGTCATCCCAGTCGTAATAACTGTTCTGGTAGTTGCGGCCGCCAGTGATGCCGACCACGCCGTCGACCAGCAGCAGCTTGTTGTGCATGCGCTGGTTGAGCCGGCGCCAGCAGCAGGCGGCCGCGAGCACGTACTGCGGATAGCTGATCCGTGCGCGTCCCAGCACCGGGTTGTAGATCCGCATCTCGAAATTGGCGTGCACGCCCGCCAGCGCCGCCAGGGTGTCGACCCGCCGCAGCGCCGACAGCTGGTCGACCAGCAGGCGCACACGCACGCCGCGCCCGGCCGCGGCCAGCAGTTCGTCGAGCACCAGGTGGCCGGCGTCGTCCTCGTCGAAAATGTAGGTCTGAACATCGATGCTGCGCGAGGCGCTGCGGATCAGGTTGAGCCGCGCCAGCAGCGCGTCCTGGCCGTAGTCGAGCAGCAGTGCGTAATGCCGCGGTGCGCCGTCGCTGCTCTCGGCGAACGCTCGATTTCCCAGCGCGCGCAACGACGATGCTTGTGCGCAGGCGTTGGCGTCAGCACAGCTCAGTGCGGTGGGGCGCGCATCGGCGGCAATGCGCTCGGCCTGTTCGCGCTGCGCGTTCGACAAGGTGGCACAGGCGCTGCCGGTCAGCGCCAGCAGCAGGACCAGGGCGCGCGGCCAGTGGTTCAAGGCAGCGGCTCGTGGGTGCGGAAGCGCAGCGAGAAGCGCACCTCATCGGCGAGCGCCAGGCCCCAGCGGCCCATGCCGTAGTCGCTGCGACGCACGTCGCCGTGGGCGACCACGTCGCAATCCATGCCCGGACGTGCGCAGGTCGCAGGCGCGATGCGGAAAGTCTCGCCACGCGACACGCCACGGATGCTCAGGGTGCCGGCCAGAGCGCCGCCGGACTGCAGCAGCGCCGCAGGATAGGGCTGCGACACGAAGCCGACTTCGGGATGACGTTCGGCATCGAAGAATCCACGGCCGCGGGCGTGCCTGGTGTAGGGGGAATGATCGATGATCTCGACCTCGCGCGCCGACATCAGCAGCCGGACCCGGTGGCGCTGGCCGGGCAAGGCCTCGACCTCGCCACGGAACACCGGGAACCGACCCGCGAGCCCCTGCCCCCAGCGCGTCTTCAGCGTGAAACCGACGCGCGACTGGGCGGCGTCGACCTCGGCGGCGCGCAGCGG
>JALZMP010000180.1 GCA_030858145.1 Pseudomonadota bacterium | reverse complement strand
GGCATGCAGCGCCGGCCAGCCCCGCGCGCAGGCCTCGGCCGAGATCGCTGCGCGCGTCGACGCATCCGCCTGCGGCATCGGCGACAGCCCACGCAGCAGGGCGCGGAAATACAATCCGGTGCCGCCGGCGAGGATCGGCAGCCGGCCGCGGGCGAGGATGTCGCGGATCGCCGCGCCGGCGTCGGCGGCGAACTCTGCAGCCGAATACGCCTGCCACGGCTCGCGGACGTCGATCAGATGGTGCGGCACGCCGCCGCGCTCGCCGGCATCGGGCTTGGCGGCGCCGATCTCGAGGCCATGGTAGACCAGGGCCGAATCGACGCTGACGATCTCGCCGCCGAAGCGCTGCGCCCAGTCCACCGCCAGCGCGGTCTTGCCGGAAGCGGTGGGGCCCATCAGGGCGATGGCGGGCGGGCGGGTGTCGGCGGGCATGCGGTGGTGGCGGTCGCTGTGCTCGGGGCTCTCATGACGCGAACGGTGCGCGCTGTGCGCGGCTTGCGGCAGGTACTCGATCCTGCCCGCGCGCGCTCAGTCGGCGAGCGCGTAGATCGCCGGCAGGTTGCGGCCCTGCTCGTGGTAGTCCATGCCGAACCCGAACACGTAGCGGTCCGGTACCTCGACGCCGACATAGTCGGCTTCGATGCCCTCCACGCAGCGGTCGTGGGCTTTCACCGCCAGCACCGCGACCCGGATCTCGGCCGCGTCCTGGTCCTCGCACCAGCGGGTGATCGCCTGCAGGGTGTGGCCCTCGTCGAGGATGTCGTCGACCAGCAGCACCCGGCGCCCACGCATCGGCGTGGCCGGGCGGTGCAGCCAGGCCAACCCGGAGCCCGACGTCTGGCCGCGGTAGCGGGTGGCGTGCAGGTAATCGAATTCGAGGTCCATCCCGCGCTCGCCCAGCGCGAACGCCAGTGCGGCGGCGAACGGCAGGCCGCCGTGCATCACGGTGACGAACAGCGGGACTTCGCCATCGACGCCGCTGTCGATGGCGTAATCATCGCGGATGGTGTCGGCCATGGTGGCGATCGCGGCGTCGAGGGTCGCCCGGTCGTGCACCAGTTGCGCCGTCGCCAGCGCGTCGGCCAGCCGCGGCACGCTCATGCCACCGCTCCGCGTCCGCCCAGGCGTGACTGCGCGGCCTCGTGGCGGGCGTCGGCCAGCAGCCCGTCCCAGCCCAGCGCGCCGCGGCCGATCAGCCCCGTCAACGCCATGGTATTGAGCCTGCGGCCCTGTACCGCGCCCAGCGAATCCTCGACCAGTTCCGGGTGGCAGACCAGGACCACGTCGCAGCCGGCATTGAGGTGGGCATCGATCCGCTGTTTGACGCCGCCGGCGGAAAACGCCGCCGCCATGCCGATATCGTCGGAGAACACCACGCCGCGGAACCCGAGCTCGCCGCGAAGGATGTCCTCGATCCACACCCGCGAATAGCCCGCCGGCTCGGGCGCCACCTGCGGATAGACCACGTGCGCCAGCATCACCGCGTCGGCGCCGGCCTCGATGCCGGCGACAAAAGGCACCAGATCCTCGGCGCGGATCGCCGCGAGCGGACGGTCGTCGACGGCGTCGTCGAAATGCGTGTCCTCGCGCACCGAACCATGGCCCGGGAAGTGCTTGAGGGTCGCCGCCATGCCGGCGGCGTGCATGCCCTCGACGTAGGCGCGGGTGAACGCGGCCACCACCTGCGGATCGTCGGAGAATGCGCGGTCGCCGATGGCCAGGTTGCCGCGGCCGAGGTCGACCACCGGTGCGAAGCTGAGGTCGACGCCGCTGGCGCGGACCTCGCTGGCCATCAGCCAGGCGTGCTGCCGCGCCCGCTCGAGCGCGCCGGCCGGATCCTGGGCATGATCCAGGCCGAAGGTCTGCAGCGGCGGAAGCGCACTGTAGCCATCCTGGAATCGCTGCACCCGGCCGCCTTCCTGGTCGACACAGACCAGCAGCGGCCGCGGCGCTGCGGCGCGGATCGCGGCCGACAGCTCCGCCACCTGCGTCCTGGAGGCGAAGTTGCGCCGGAACAGGATCACCCCGGCGCAGGCGTCGTGCTGCAGCCAGTCCCGCTCCTGCGCGGTCAGTTCGGTGCCGGCGACGCCGATCACGAGCATGCGGATTCTCCTTCTGGCAGCGGATTGTAGTCGCGCGGACCCCTCCCCCGCTTGCGGCACCCAGCGCTAGTCACGCTCGAACAGCGCAATCGACTCGACGTGCGCGGTGTGCGGGAACATGTCCATCACGCCCGCGCTGCGCAGCCGCCAGCCGCGCTCATTGACCAGGTAGCCGGCGTCGCGCGCCAGCGAGGCCGGGTGGCAACTGACGTAGACAATGCGTTGCAGGCCGGACATCGGCAGCTGGCGCAGCACCGCGTTGGCCCCGGAGCGTGGCGGGTCGAGCAGCAGCTTGTCGAAGCCGGCGCGCATCCAGGCATGGCCGGACAGGTCCTGCGCCAGGTCGGCGGCGTGGAAGCTGGCGTTGTCGAGGCCGTTGCGGGCGGCGTTGGCGCGTGCGCGCGCCACGAGTCCGGCATCGCCTTCCACCCCCACCGCCTCGCGCGCCAGCCGCGCCAGCGGCAGGGTGAAGTTGCCCAGGCCGCAGAACAGGTCAAGCACCCGGTCGCCGGCCTGCAGATCGAGCAGGTCCAGCGCGCAGGCGATCATCTTTTCGTTGAGTCCGGCGTTGACCTGGATGAAGTCGAGCGGACGGAACTGCAGATCCACATTCCACGGCGCAAGCGCGAATGACAGCACGGGCGCCTCCGGCCACAGTGCCTGCACCGAATCGACCCCGCCCGGCTGCAGGAACATGGCGAACCCGTGCGCCTGCGCAAACGCGGCCAGCGCAGCGCGATCGGCGTCGGACAGCGGCTGCAGGTGGCGGAACACCAGTGCCACGCCGCTGAAGTCCGGTGTCGGATCGCCGGCAATGAACTCCACCTGGGGGATGTCGCGGCGCGCGTCGAGGCCGTCGATCAGCGCGGCCAGCGCGGCGATGCGGGTGCCGATCTCCGGGATGGCGGTGTGGCATTCGGACAGGTCGGCGACGAAGCGTGGATCCTGCTCGCGGAAGCCGACCAGGGTCTTGCCCTTCTTCTCCACCCGACGCACCGAGAACCGGCCCTTGCGCCGGTAGCCCCAGGTGGCGTCGGTCAGCGGCGGCAACACGGTGTCGGGGCTGACCTGGCCGATGCGTTCGAGGTTCTCCTGCAGGACCCGCTGCTTGGCGAGGATCTGCTGCGCGGGGTCGAGGTGCTGCAGCGCACAGCCGCCGCAAGTCCCGAAATGCGGGCAGCGCGGCGCCACGCGATGCGGTGACGCCTGCAGTACCTCCAGCGTCATCGCCTCGTCGAAGCTGCGCGAGCGCGCAGTCTGCCGGACAAGCACCCGCTCGCCGGGCAGCGCGCCGGCGACGAACACGGTCTTGCCGTTGCCCTGCGCCGCGCCCTCGCGGCGGGCGACGCCACGGCCATCGTGGCTCAAGTCGAGGATGTCGGCGGGAAACGGTGTCTGGTCGATGCGGGCCAAGGATCAGCTGCCGGCGAAGAGGACCGACATTGTCCCCCAGCGCGGGAATACGCGCGCTGCACGCGCCATCCAGACTGCTGTCAACCGGTCACCCGGCAGCCGGCAGCCGGCTGGCGATGTCCGGCGCCGAAGGCGTGGCTTCCCGTGCTCGCGCTATTTCTGCCGCCAGCTACCGCCGCTCTGGTACCACCAGCCGCTGCGCGCGCTTTCGATCCACTGCTGGGCGAACACGTCGCGGATCTGGCCTTCCCATTCCGGGTGGCCGTTGGCGACCGCGATCTCCTTGTACACGGCGCGGCGGTCGCGGTTGTCGTCGGCCACCGCGGCGTTGACCGCGACCCGATCCCGCAGTTCAAGCTTGGAGGCATCGCGCACCACGACCAGGCCGTCGCCGCCAAAGCCCAGCGCGCCGGAGTCGAAGTGCGGGCGCAGCACGCCGTTGAAGCGGCCTTCCATCCGCGCCTGGATCCCCTGGATCGCCGGCGTCTTGAGGGTGATGTCGGGACGGGCCTGCGCCTGCGCCGGGGCGATGCCCAGCAGCATCCAGGGATCGAAACGCGGTTGGGCACGGACCGGGGCCGGCGCAATCGCCAGGCCTCCGCCGCCATCGGGCCGCGGCGCCTGCCGTGCTTCGTCGCCGATCACCTTCTCGACGAACTCCCGCGCCGCCTCCTTGGCCTCGGCGGCCGGGAAGTAGACGTTGATGGTGACGCAGGCGCTTAGCGCCAGCACCGCCGCGACGGGCATGCCCATGAAACGCCGGAAGCCTTTGCTGTTCATGACCACAGTCTCCTATGCAAGATCGCCACACCTTAACCCAACGCCGTGTCGGCGCGCGTCTACTCGAACACCGGCTTCACTTCGCCCTTGCTGACCGCGGCCAGCCGCTCCACCAGGGTCGGCCAGTCGACCCGGCGGTTGAAGCCGACCACGTCCAGCCGCGGGATGCCGCTGCCTTCGACGATAGTAAATCCCTCCCCCACTGAACGCAGGCCGCCCATGGTGCAGACGGTATTGACCAGGCGGCAGGAAAGGCCAATTTGGCGGTAGCCGAAGTCGTCGAAAATCCCGATCAACTGCCCCTGCAGGCTGCTGACAAAGGAGGCATCGCCGACGCTGGAAATGTTCTGCACCGCGCGCTGGCTGATGCGCTGGCGCAGGCCCGGACGGCGCACGGTACGCAGATCGGCGTCGAAGGCGGTCGCGCTCCAGTCGACCAGGCGCAGGCCGTGGATCCGGCCGTGCAGGCGGCCGGTGATGGTGCCGAAATCAAACACTTCGGTGATCGCGAGCAGGTCGAGATCGTCGAGGTCGAGGTCGGCGGACAGGGTCGGCGCGACCCCGAACGGCCGCTCCATCGACAACGCGGACACGCGCACCGCGCCGTCGAACACATCCATGGCCAGCCCGCCGTCGAATACCAGGCGGTCGTCGGCATAGCGCGCCATCGGGATGTGGCCGCTGAGGGTGCCGCGGAAGGCCGGCCCGCCCAGCGCCTGCGCCAGCGCCGCCAGTTGCAGATTTTCCAGTGCCAGCCCCCCCTCCACTTCCAGCCCGCGTTGCCCCGCCGGGGGCCGCAGCATCAGGGACTCGATCGTGAGCCGTCCGTCGAGCGCGGGGATGGCCACGGCCTCGCGCAGGCGCAGCGCGCCGTCGGCACTGCGCATCGGCAGCACGGCGGCGCCGAAGCTAATGTCGCCCAGGCCGCCGCTGCGCCAGCGCAAGGTGCTGTCCACCGCGGCACTTGAAGAGAAGCGGACAGTGCCGTCGAGCCCATCGAAGCGGAAACGGCCGTCGGGATCGCGCAGCGCGACCTCCTGCAGGCGCGCTTCGAAGGACTCGACCATGGCCTTGCGGATCCGAAGGTCTACTTCGAGCGCACCACGCGACTCAAGCTTGCTCAGGCCCGCGAGCCCCAGCAGGCCCGAGAGGTAGCGCACCGGCAGGGTCGCTGCCTCCTGGCTGCGCAGGGCCAGGTCGAGATCGGCCAGGTCGCCGCTGGCGGTGTACGCGCCACTACCGCTGGCGCGCAGCGCGCGGCCGTCGTCCCAGGAGAACCGGGGCACCTGCCAGCCATCGTTGCCATGCCGCAGCGCATCCACGGCAATCGAAACTGGCGCGTCCGCCAGCGCGACATAGGTATTGCCGTAGAGCAGTTCGCCACCCCGCAGCTTGCCGTTGACCGCGACCAGCGTGGTGGTGCCGAGCCTGCGGTAGTCGATGTCGAAGCGCCCGTCCAGGTGTTCCGCGGCGATGCGGCCGTCCGGCGTCTCCAGCGCGCCGCCGGCCAATGTCAGCGCGGCGTCGACGCGCAGCGGACCGCCTTTGGGCGTGCGCACGATGACCCGACCGTCGAGGGTGCCGGCCTGCAGCCGGCCGTCCGCC
>JALZMP010000160.1 GCA_030858145.1 Pseudomonadota bacterium | reverse complement strand
GCCGCGGCACGAACGCGGCTGCAGGTGAATGTGGACAGCGACGATTTTGGCGCCCTGCTCGCGGGCTTCGGATTCGGCGGCCGCATCGACGGCGGCCACGGCGCGGCCCGGTTCGATGCCGCCTGGCCGGGCAGTCCGGCGCAGTTCCGGCTCGAGGCGCTGCAGGGCACGCTGGCGCTGACGATGAAGAACGGCCGGCTGGTCGAGATCGAGCCCGGCGCCGGCCGCGTGCTCGGGCTGCTCAGCCTGGCCGAGCTGCCGCGCCGCCTGACCCTGGATTTCCGCGATTTCTTCGTCAAGGGCTTCGCCTTCAACCGGATTGGGGGTCAGGTGCACTTCGCCGGTGGCCAGGCGCGGACCCGGGATCTCGCGATCGAAGGACCCGCCGCCGAGATCCGGATCCGCGGCAGCGCCGACCTGCGTGCGCAGACCTACGACCAGACCATCGAAGTGTTGCCGCGGACCGGCAACCTGTTGACCGCGGTCGGGGCGATTACGGCCGGACCGATCGGCGCCGCGGTGGGCGCGGTCGCCAATGCGGTCCTGCAGAAGCCGCTGGCTGAGATCAATGCCAAGGTCTACCGGGTCACCGGGCCATGGAAGGACCCGCAGGTGGAGGTCAGCAGCCGCGCCCAGGCGCAAGAACAGGCCGTGGCTGGCGACGCGCCGCCGCCCGGTTGAGGGACCCTTGCGCATCGCCTGCGCCGTACCTGATACGGCGTCGGTGATAGGACCTGCCCGGCGCTTGCTTGATTCGCGCGGCCGCAGCCGCATCTCCTACCGACGACCCCTGGAAATCCCATGACCCAAACCCTCGCCCTGGCCGAATCGCGCCTGCTGCTGCCTGCCGGCCTCGACAGCCGCGGCCTGGAGCACACCTTCGGCACCCTGATGGGACCAGGTATTGACTTCGGCGACCTGTATTTCCAGCACAGCCGGCGCGAGAGCTGGACGGTGGAGGACGGTATCGTCAAGGACGGCACGCACGCCATCGAGCAGGGCGTCGGCGTGCGAGCGATCTCCGGCGAGAAGACCGGCTTCGCGTACTCCGACGACATCGATGCCGAGGCCTTGATGTTGGCTGCGCAGTCGGCACGCGCCATCGCCCGCGACGGCAGTTCATACTCGCCGAGTACGCTCGTGCCCGGCAATGGCCGCTCCCCGGTGCCGCATCAGCTCTATGTTGCCGAGGATCCGATTGACGCACTCGACAATGCCGAGAAAGTCGAAGCATTGCGCCGCATCGACAAACTGCTGCGCGCCGCCGATCCGCGCGTGCAGCAGGTGATGGCCAGCCTGGCCGGTGGCGTCGACACCATCCTCGTCGCCCGCAGTGACGGCGTGCTCGCCGGCGACGTGCGGCCGCTTGTGCGGCTCAACGTGCAGGTGATCGTCGAGCAGGGCGGCCGCCGCGAATCCGGTTACGCCGGTTACGGCGGTCGCTATTCCTACGAGGAGCTGCTGGGTGGCGGCAAGCCCGAGAAGTTCGCCCGCGAGGCGCTGCGCCAGGCGCTGGTGAACCTGGAGGCCGTCGACGCGCCCGCCGGAGTGATGCCTGTCGTGCTGGGCGCGGGCTGGCCGGGCGTGCTGCTGCACGAGGCCGTCGGCCATGGCCTGGAGGGCGACTTCAACCGCAAGGGCACCTCCACCTACTCCGGACGCATGGGGCAGCGGGTGGCCGCACCCGGGGTGACGATCGTCGACGACGGCACCCTGGACGCACGTCGCGGCTCGCTCAATATCGACGACGAGGGCACGCCCACGCAGTGCACCCCCTTGATTGAGGACGGCGTGCTGGTCGGTTACATGCAGGACACCCACAACGCGCGGCTGATGGGCGTGGCGCCGACTGGCAACGGCCGCCGCGAGTCGTTCGCGCACAGGGTGATGCCGCGGATGACCAACACCTACATGCGCGCCGGCCCGCACGACCCGGAGGAGATGATCCGCTCGGTCAAGCGTGGCCTGTACGCGGTCAACTTCGGTGGCGGCCAGGTCGACATCACCAATGGCAAGTATGTGTTCTCGGCGACGGAGGCGTATCTGATCGAGGGTGGCAAGGTCACCGCGCCGGTCAAGGGTGCAACGCTGATCGGCAACGGTCCGGAGACGATGCAGAAGGTGCGAATGGTCGGCTTCGACATGGCGCTCGACGACGGAGTCGGAGTCTGCGGCAAGAACGGGCAGAGCGTGCCGGTGGGCGTCGGACAGCCGACCATCATGGTCGAGGGCATCACCGTGGGCGGGACGCGGGCGTGAGCATCCGCGTTGCAGCCGCTTCGGGCCCCGCTCTGGGCATACGCAGCCGGCGGGTGTTGCTCTGCGGCTCCGTCCGCGCTGTCCTTGCCCGGAGTCGCCGCCGGGCACCCTCCCTGGCGCGCTCTCCACAACACCCGCCGGCTGCACGCCCTGAAGACCTCCCGGCGTACGGGCTTCGCGCGGGTCAGAAGTGCTTGCGGCCGGCTGCGGCCGGTCGCTCACGGATCGAGCGCCGGGTCGTCTGCAGGAGTCTCGAGCATTGCGCGCAGTTCGCGGAACAGCTCGCGATGACTGTGCGGCGGCTTGCCCTTCGTTCGTTCTTCACCGGCATTACGCGCCAACTGACGCAGGCGTTGGCGGTCGGCGTGCGGGAATGCGTCGAGCAGTTCCGCCAGTGCCGCATCGCCTTCGTCCAGCAGGCGATTGCGCCAGGTCTCGGCGCGGTGGAGCAGGGCGGTCTGCTGCCGCGCAGCCTCGCCGCCGGCGTCCAGCGCGTCGCGGATCGCGTCGAGGGTCGGATCCTCCTCGCGCCGCATCTGCTTGGCCAGGAAGGCGAGCTGGCGCTTGTGCGCGATGTGCGAGCCGATCCGTTGCGCCTCGACGATCTGCGGCAGCAGCGGCTCCGGGATCGGCAGCTTCGCCAGCCGCCCCGGATCCAGCGCCACCAGGCGCTGCGCCAGCGCAAACACGTCCAGTGCCTCGCGCCGCTGCTGGCTGCGGCTGGGGCCGAGGAACGCGCCGCTGTCTTCGTCCCTGCCGCGCATCGTGCCGGTGCCCCGCGCTTCCGTCTCCAGCCCACAGGATAAGCGATTGAACGTGACCACTGCCGCCGTTGCCGACGATTCGCCGACTCGGCTCGAGCATCTGGCCGGACTGGCGCAGCGCCTGCTCGATGCCTGCCGGGCGCGCGGCGCAAGCCAGGCCGAGGTGTCGTGCTCGGAGGAGCGCGGGCTCAATGTCAATGTACGCATGGGCAGCGTCGAAACCGTGGAGGCGACCCGCGACCGCGGGCTCGCGGTCACCGTCTATTTCGGCCAACGCAAGGGCAGTGCCAGCACCGCCGACCTGCGCGAATCCAGCCTGGAGGCCACGGTCGACCAAGCCTGCGCCATCGCGCGTCATACCGAAGGCGATGCCGCCGCCGGGCTTGCCGATGCGGCGCTGATGGCCTCGCCGCCACCCGGTGGGCGGTGGCCCGACTTCGACGACTGGCACCCCTGGGCGCTCGATGCCGACCGCGCCATCGACCTGGCGCTGGCCTGCGAGCAGGCCGGCCGCGATGCCGACCCGCGGATCGATAACTCCGACGGCGCCTCGGTGGGCAGCGGCGAATCACTGTCGGTCTATGCCAACTCGCACGGCTTCGTCGGCGCCGACCGCAACACCCGGCACAGCCTCGGCTGTGCGCTGATCGCAGGCCATGGCGAGGCCATGCAGCGCGACGGCTGGTACAGCGTGGCGCTGGCCGAAGCCGACCTCGAGGCGCCGGCCGCGATCGGGCGCCAGGCCGCGCAGCGTGCGGTCGCACGGCTGGATCCCAGGCCGCTGGCGACCGGCGACTATCCGGTTCTGTTCTCGGCCGAGGTCGCGCGTTCGCTGATCGGTCACCTGCTAGGGGCGGTGTCAGGCGGGGCGCTGTACCGACGCGCGAGCTTCCTGCTCGACAGCGCCGGGACGTCATTGTTTCCAGACTGGTTCGCCGTCCACGAACGCCCGTTCCTGCACCGCGGATTGCGTTCGGCGGCATTCGACGCCGAGGGCGTCGCCACGCGCGAATCCGCGCTGGTCGCCGGCGGCGTGCTGGAGCGCTATGTGCTCGGCAGCTACTCGGCACGCAAGCTCGGGCTGCAGACCACGGCCAACGCCGGTGGCGTGCACAACCTGGAGGTCGCGGCCAATGCCGGTGACCTGGATGCACTGCTGCGCGGGATGGGACGCGGGCTGCTGGTGACCGAGCTGATGGGGCAGGGCGTCAACACCGTGACCGGCGACTATTCGCGCGGGGCCAGCGGATTCTGGGTCGAAGGCGGCGCCATCTCGCACCCGGTCGACGGCATTACTGTTGCCGGCAACCTGAAATCGGTCTTTCGCGACATCGAGGCGGTCGGCAGCGATGTCGATCCACGCTCGCATCTGCGCAGCGGTTCGATTCTTGTCGGGAAGATGACAGTGGCCGGGGGGTAACAGCGAGGCTTCGCGATGCCGGCGCACGGCCGCGCGTTTGCCGGTAGGGGCACGTCCGGTTCAGCGTGGCGCGCTACGCCTGCGCCGGAGCGGCTGCATGTGCGGCTGCAGCGCCCACTGCGCTGTCGTATGCTGGCCACTGCCGGGGGGCGATCCGACCAGTCTGCAGCGCAACGCGCGAGGGGAGATGTCATGAGCGAGGAAATGCAGTCCACCGTGGCCGGCACGCCGGCCGAAGCTGTGACGGCCAGCGGCGGGATTTCGGCCCCGGAGCGGCAGATGGCGATGTTCGCCCACCTCTCCGCCCTGCTCGGCGGCATCGTCACCGCCGGCTGGGCCGGCAGCATCGGTTGCTTCATCGGCCCGCTGGTGATCTGGCTGCTGAAGAAGGACACCATGCCCTTCGTCGACGACCAGGGCAAGGAAGCGCTGAACTTCAACATCACCGTGGGCATCCTGTTCCTGGCGCTGTTGCTTCTGTCGATCATGACCTTGGGCATCGGCCTGATCATCGCGGTTCCGGCGTGGATCGTGATCGGCATCGCCTGGTTGGTGCTGACCATCATCGCCTCGATCAAGGCCAATGAGGGCGTGGCCTATCGTTATCCGTTCGCGCTGCGCCTGATCAAATGACCCACGATCGTGGCTGGGCGCGCCGAGCGTGCGTCCAGCCAGTCTGCGTCGCCGGCAAGGCCGCGGCCCGGATAGGCCATCAGTTGGGTTGCCTGAGCGCATGCAGGCCCCATCATGATCGGCAAGCCGGACGGGTTCCGGCGGGAGTGCCGAGATGGAACAGATCCAGGTCCTGTCGACGACCGCCAGCGAACGCCAGTGGGCGGCAATGGCGCATCTCGCCGCGCTGGTGCTTGCCCTGCTGACCAGCTGGATCGTCGGTTTCGCCGGCGTCCTCGGCGCCGGCGCGATCTACCTGCTCAAGCGCGACGATTCGCCCTTCATCGCCGATCACGCGCGCGAGGCGCTGAATTTCAACCTCAGCATGTTCATCTATGCCTGCATGGCGGTGGCCGCCGGCATCGCCTTGGTCGGTGCGACGATCCTGACACTCGGCATTGGGCTGATCCTGACCCTGCCGGCGGGCCTGGCGCTGGTTCTGGCCGTGGCAGCGATCGCGCTGCTGTGGCTGGTGTGCAGCATCATCGCCACGATCAAGGCCTGGAACGGCGAGGCTTACCGTTATCCGCTGACCCTGCGCCTGATCGGCTGAAGGCCGTCGCGACCGCAGCCCGATAGGCAAGGTCTAATCAAGTCCATCCATGGCCTTGATCAGACATCGCGAGTCCGGCACATGTCCGGACTCGCTCCCACGGATCAAACACTGCGTGTTTGCTCCGTGGGCAAACCGTCCTGGTTTGGGGAAGCTCTGAACTTGTTCAGAGCTTCCTTAGTGACTGCGGTCGATCGCGAGCTGCCCAAGCGCGGACAGGGTCGCGACCCGCGCATCGAATGGCGACAAGGCCTGCTCCATGGCAGTCGCCAGTTCGAGCAGGCGCGTGCGCGCCGCATCGATGCCGAGCACGCCGGGGAACGTCGCCTTGTGCTGCGCCGCATCCTTGCCGGCGGTCTTGCCGAGGGTGGCGCTGTCGCCCTCGACATCGAGCAGGTCGTCGCGGATCTGGAACGCGAGCCCGAGGGCATCGGCGTAGGCGTCCAGCCGTTCGCGGGTGACGCTGTCCACGCCCGCCGCAAGCGCACCCAGACGCACGGAGGCGCGGACGAGTGCGCCGGTCTTGAGCGTGTGCAGGCGCTCGAGGAAGAAAAGGGGGTCAGAGTCATTTTTCGGTGATGGTACCCGGGCTGGTGTGGAATCGTGACCCGCAAAGTGGCTCTGACTTACTTTTTTCTGACCTGCTTTTTTTCCTGTCGCGGCGAGGTCCAGCGCCTGTCCGCCGCACATGCCGCGACCACCTGCGGCGCCTGCCAGCTCGCGCAACATGGCAACGCAGGTCGTGGGCGTGCTGTTCGCATCAGCCAGCACTGCGAACGCCAGCGACTGCAGGGCGTCGCCGGCGAGAATCGCCGTGGCCTCGTCGAAGGCGACGTGCACCGTGGGCTGGCCGCGGCGCAGGGCGTCGTCGTCCATGGCCGGGAGGTCGTCGTGGACCAGCGAGTAGGCATGCACCAGTTCAACCGCCGCGGCCGGCGCGTCAAGTGCGTCCTCATGCGCGCCGAAGGCCGTGCCGGTGGCATACACAAGCAGCGGCCGCATGCGCTTGCCACCGAGCAGTACGGCATGGCGCATCGCCGCCTGCAATTGCGGTTCGGCGGCTTGCTCGGTCGACAGCAGCTGTTCGAGGACGGCATCGATGCGTCGGCGCCAAAGGAAAAGGGGGTCAGAGTCACTTTGCGGGTCACGATTGGCCATCGACCCGGCCGATTTCTCCGAAAAGTGACTCTGACCCCCTTTTTTTCCTTTTCCCGGCTCAGGCATCGTCGGGCGTAGTGCCGGGGAAGGCCTGCGCGGCCTCGGGCTGCTCGGGATCGGTGAGCAGTTTCACCCGCAGTTCGGCCTGCTCCAGCGCCTGCTGGCAGCGGCGGTAGAGGCCGACGCCGCGCTCGTAGGCGGCCAGCGATTCCTCCAGGCTCATCTCGCCGTGCTCCATCTTTTCCACCAGCGCCTCGAGGGCGTCGAGCGAGGCCTCGAAGTCGGCGACCGGCGACCGGGCCGGATCGGGGGGGGCGGCTGCAGCGATGGAGGCGGGGGATTTGCGCGGCATGGCGCGAGTCTAAGCCATGCCGTGCAGGCACGACAGCTGCCGGCAGTCCTGTGCGGCCGCCGGGCGAGAAGCGCCTTAGCCGCTGCCGTCGACGTCGATCCAGCGCAGGCGCGCACCCTCAGCCTGCAGCCAGGCGTCGAAGCCGGCGGCGTACGTCCGGTCGCCGGCCGCGAGCACCGTGCCCCCGGC
>JALZMP010000148.1 GCA_030858145.1 Pseudomonadota bacterium | reverse complement strand
CGACCGCGCAAGCACACGGGCCTGGTTCGCCGCGGACGGCCGCGGCAGCGGCCTGCGGCAGTTCGCGCCCACGGCCCTGCCCGCACACGACAGCGCCTTCGCCATGAGCGTGCACAAGGCGCAGGGGTCCGAGTTCGACGAGGTCTGGCTGCTGCTGCCGCAGCAGGACGCGCGCGTGCTGTCGCGGGAACTGTTGTATACCGCAATGACGCGCGCGCGCAGCCGGCTGCATGTCTGCGCTGGCGAATCCGTGTTGCGCGCCGCCCTGCAACGGCATGAGCAGCGGATCTCGGGACTGGCGCAAAGGCTGAATACGCAGGTGCGTACGACACCACCCTGAATGGCGATCACGCCAGCCGCGATTCAGGTAATGCACCGTGTCCGCAATACGACTGAACAGGTGATCCCGCGTGCTTCCCACGCCGCGGATTTCACGTCCATGCGACCACGCCACGCCTACTGTCCCTGCATCCGCCGACACGGCACCGAAACGCGCGCCGCGGCCCGCATTACAGGACATCGCAGCATGAACACCCACGGCACTCCAGGCGCCGCCCAGAGCCCAAAGCGCTCTCGCGACGCTGGCGACAATGCTGACGCCGCGCAAGCATCGCTGCCGGCGCGCTTCCGCGACCGTTTCCGCGACGCCAGCTACTATTCCACCGGTCGTGACTGGAACGACTATGCGCCGGCCTATCGTTATGGCGAAGCCGCCTTCAAGCGCTATCGTGGCAAGCGCTTCGAGGACGTGGAGAGCGCGCTTGAACAGGCATGGTCGGATGCGAAATCGCCGTCGCGTCTGCTCTGGGTCGAGGCGCGCGGCGCGGTCCTCGACGCCTGGCAGGCCGCGAGCGAGGACGACATAGGGGAGCGCACCGGCAGCAGTGCCCGCAACTGACAGAGCGCGTGTGTCTGGTCGTGGCGCGCGCTTTTGGCAGTTGCCAGGTCGCTTCAAAGGCGTATTCGACGCCGTGGACGCGTCCAGCGCCGCGCACAACGAAATGAAAGATGAATGCATTATCCGAGCGCCGCAAGAGTGATGGCGAACTTCACGCCCGCCTGACTGCCGGGCGCCTAACGTCATCGGCACCGGCGCCATCGGGCGCGGTATCCCCACGCAGCAGGATTCGATCGGTTCGATCAGATTCGATCAACAGGAGAGACACATGACTGACGTCAAGAAAGACCACAGTATCGGTGCAGGAACGGGTGCGGTTGCAGGTGCAGTGACGGGCGGGGCGGTCGGTTCCGCCGTCGGTCCTGCCGGTACCGTGGCCGGCGCGATCGTCGGCGGCATTCTCGGCGCCAAGGCTGGCGACTCGATTGCCGAGGCCGTCAACCCGACCGAGTACACCACCCACTTCAAGCAGCGTTACGAGCAGGCGCCGTACTACCAGTCCGGCCGCGAGTGGAATGACTACGAGCCGGCCTACAAGTATGGCTACGACACCTATGGCCAGTACCGCGGCCGTGACTTCGACAGTGTCGAGGGCGACCTCGAGCGCAAGTGGGACCAGACCCGCGGCGATTCGCGCCTGGCCTGGTCCGAGGCCCGCGAGGCGGTGCGTGACGGCTGGCACCACATCGAGCGCAAGCTGCCGGGCGACGCGGACGGCGACGGCCGCTGATCGGTCCACGGCATCCGTGACATGTGCGGGCCGCCCTCCGGGGCGGCCCGCTTTCATGTCCGGCCTCGCGCAAATCCGAGCGGCTCACCGGAACGCTGCGCGTCCTGAGCGGCCGCAGGCCGGCTGCACGTGCCGACATCCGTAGCCGCCGCGCCGCGCTAACATGTCGTCCTTCGACGCAGCCCGGGGCAATCGATGGCCAAGACTCCCGATCCCATAGACACCGTCAACCGCGAGCAGGCCGAACAGGCGGTGCGCACCCTGCTGCGCTGGACAGGGGACGACCCGGCGCGCGAGGGCCTGCTCGATACCCCCCGGCGCGTCGTCGACGCCTACGGCGACTGGTTCAGCGGCTACGCGCTCGATCCCGACGACTACATGCAGCGCACCTTCGAGGAGGTCGGCGGCTACGACGAGATGATCGTGCTGCGTGACATCGACTTCGAGAGCCACTGCGAGCACCACATGGCACCGATCATCGGCCGGGCCCATATCGGCTACCTGCCAGACGGCAAGGTGGTGGGCATCAGCAAGCTCGCGCGCGTGGTCGAAGCCTACGCTCGCCGGCTGCAGGTGCAGGAGAAGATGACCTCGCAGATCGCCGACTGCGTCCAGCGCGCGCTGCAGCCGCGCGGGGTCGGGGTGGTGGTCGAGGCCACGCACGAGTGCATGACCACCCGCGGCGTGCACAAGCGCGGCGTGAGCATGGTGACCTCGAAGATGCTCGGCGGCTTCCGCGATGATGCGCGTACGCGTTCGGAGTTCCTCAAGTTCATCCAGGTCGGGGGCACTCGCTGAGGCGTGCAGGCAGGCAGCCCTGACGCCAGCGCCAGGGGATGACCCGTGCTGCCAGCGCGACAACGCAGCCGGCACAGATGCGCCCATTGGCCTTGCGCAGCCTGGTGAGGCGCCATCCGGCTTCCGGCTGCGCTGCGCCTGCCATCACGCAACCATGGCGGCGGCTGCGCCAAGGTGTCCGCGAGTCGCCACGCCTCAACCCTTGCCCAAAATGTCCCCCACCTCCATCGCCGCGTCCTGCGACGTGATGTCGGACCGCGATCCACTCGCCGCGCGGTTCGAGGCCGTGCGCGCGCGCAGCGTGCAGCTGGCGTCGCCGCTCTCGCCCGAGGATGCGATGGTGCAGAGCATGCCCGACGCCAGTCCGGCAAAGTGGCATCTGGCGCACACCACGTGGTTCTTCGAGCAGTTCGTGCTGGCCGCGCGTCCCGGTTACGCGCCGGTGAATGCCGATTGGCACTACCTGTTCAACAGCTATTACCATAGCGTCGGTCCGATGCACGCGCGGCCGCGGCGCGGACTGTTGTCGCGGCCCTCGCTGCAGGCCGTACTCGACTACCGACACGAGATCGACGCGCGGATGCTTACCGGGTTTGCGCGCGGCGATTTCGACATCGCCCTGCGCGAGCGCATCTCCTTGGGCCTGCACCACGAGCAGCAGCATCAAGAACTGCTGCTCACCGACATCAAGCATGCGCTGTGGTGCAATCCGCTCAGGCCCACCTACCGTGACGACCTCGACGCCGACGCGAGTGCGGGCAACCCCGCGCCGCTGGCGTGGATCGAGGGGGCCGAAGGCGTGGTCGAGATCGGGGCGCCATGGTGGCCGCAGCACGACGCGTTCGCGTTCGACAGCGAGTCGCCTCGGCACCGCGTGCTGCTGCAGCCCCACGCACTCGCCAGCCGTCCGGTCAGCAACGCCGAGTACCAGGGCTTCATCGACGATGGTGGGTACGCCAGCGCGAGCCTGTGGCTCAGCGAGGGCTGGGCCCGGGTGCAGGCGGAAGGCTGGTGCACGCCGCTGTACTGGGGTGACGAGCGGACCACGCAAGAGTTCACCCTGGGCGGCCTGCGTGAACGTGAGCCCACCGCGCCGGTCGTTCACCTGAGCTACTTTGAGGCCGATGCCTATGCGCGCTGGGCCGGCGCGCGCCTGCCCACGGAGGCAGAGTGGGAGCATGCGGCGGCGTCGTTGCCGCTGCAGGGCAACTTCATCGAGTCCGGCCGCCTGCATCCGGCGGTGGACGAGGATGCTGCGGGCGGGTTGCGGCAGATGTATGGCGATGTCTGGGAATGGACCGCCAGCGCCTACACCCCCCACCCGGGCTTCCGCGCGCTGCCTGGTGCGCTGGGCGAGTACAACGGCAAGTTCATGTGCGGGCAGTTCGTGCTGCGCGGTGGCAGTTGCGCCAGCCCGCGTGATCACCTGCGCGCCAGCTACCGCAACTTCTTCCTGCCGCCAGATCGTTGGCAGTTCAGCGGTCTGCGGCTGGCCAGGGACCTCGCGTGAATGCCGTCCTGCGTCTGACCGACCTGCACCCTTCGCCCGACGACATCAGCGGCGACATCTTGGCCGGACTCTCGCGCACCCCCAGGCGCCTGCCGTCGAAATATTTCTACGACAAGCGCGGCTCGGAGCTGTTCGAGGAGATCACCCGCCAGCCGGAGTACTACCTGACCCGGATCGAGCTCGCACTGCTCGAGGACAAGGCCGCCCAGATCGCCGAAGCGGTGGGGCCGCGCGCGCACGTGGTCGAGTACGGCAGCGGCAGCGGCCGCAAGACGCGCCTGCTGCTCGACGCGCTCGAGGATCCGGTGGCCTATACCCCGATCGAGATCTCGCGCAACGCACTGCTGGCCAGCGTCGAGCGCCTGGACCGCGAGTTCGGCGACGTCGAGGTGTTGCCTGTGCTGGCCGACTTCACCACACCGGTGCCGCTGCCTCTGCCCGCGCGTCGCGCAGACCACGCCCTAGTGTTCTTCCCCGGCTCCACGCTGGGCAACTTCACCGATGCCGAAGCCGTGCGCCTGCTGCGCGCCATGCGCGAGACCATGGGCGACCGCGGCGGCGCCTTGGTTGGCATCGACCTGCAAAAGGATCCCGCGATCATCACCGCCGCCTACAACGACGCCAACGGGGTCACCGCGGCCTTCACCCGCAACCTGCTGGTGCGGCTGAACCGCGACATCGGTAGCGACTTCGACCTCGACGCGTTCGCGCACTGGGCCGAGTACATGGTCGATGCCGGGCGCATCGAGACTTTCCTGGTCAGTCGCAGGGCGCAGACCGTGACTGTCGAGGGGCAGCAATTCACGTTCGCCGCCGGCGAACGCATGCAGGTCGAATACAGCCAGAAGTACACTGACGACAGCCTCGCCGCGCTGGCTTGCGAGGCCGGACTGAAAGTGGTGCGTGGCTGGAATGATCCGAAGGACTGGTTCGGCCTGCGCCTGCTGCAGCGGCACTGATGATGCGCCTCGCTCCTTGACCCACCACCCACGCAGGAATTCCAAATGCCCAGCCAAGAAGACGTGCTTGACTGCCTGGTGATCGGCGCCGGCCCGGCGGGCCTGACCGCCGCGACCTACCTGGCGCGCTACCACCGCTGCATCGCGGTGATCGATGCTGGCGCCAGCCGCGCGCGCTGGATCCCGACCAGCCACAACTGCCCCGGCTTCCCCTTCGGCGTGGGTGGCCGCGAGTTACTTGGCAAGATGCGTGAGCAGGCCGAAGGCTACGGCGCAGTGATTACACCCGGTCGCGTGACTTCGCTGCGGCGGGATGCCGACGACGGCTTCGTGGCCGAGGATGAGGATCGCCAACAGTGGCGCGCGCGCCACGTGGTCCTGGCGACCGGCATCGTTGACCGACTACCGGAGATGGATGACATCGAGGGCGCCATCGATGCCGGTGCGATCAGGCTCTGCGCGGTCTGCGACGGCTATGAGGCAAGCGATGAATGCATCGCCGTGCACGCACCGGTCGACGACGCCGTGCAGCACGCACTGTTCCTGCGCACGTTCTCGCGTGCGGTATCCGTGCTGCCGACGGCACCGGGTGAACCCTCGGCCGAGTGCGCGCGCCTGGCGCGGGAGGCTGGTGTGCAGGTACTGCCGGTGCCGCAGCGGATCGAGCACTTGGCCGGTGAGGGCTGCCGCATCACCCTGGCCGACGGTGGCGTGCATCGCTTCGACACCGTGTATCCGGTGCTGGGCGGCGACGCGCAGTCGGCGCTGGCGCGCGAGCTCGGGGCCGAGGTCGACGACGATCACGAGCTGGTCGTCGACGCTCGTCAGCAGACCAGCATCGATGGCCTGTACGCGATCGGCGACATCGTCAGTGCCCTCAACCAGATCAGCGTCGCCGTCGGCCAGGCCGCGATCGCCGCGACTGCGATCCATAACCGCTTGCCACGCAACTTCCGCGGGGACACCGACAGCCAGCCCGCCTGCGCGCAGTCGCTGCCTTCGCCGCAAGCATGAGTTCAGTGGCGACAAGGCACGCACGAGAGGGCCGGAATGCACTAGCGAGTCCGGACCTGTGCCGGACTCGCGATGTCTGATCAAGTCCATGGATGGACTTGATCAGACCCTCACGTCGGAACGATGGAGTGCCTGGCGTCGTGGGCGTGCACAGCATGTATTGAAATGACTGGCGCCTGCGCAGCGCGACCTATGCACAGCAAGCGCTCTTCGATGAACGATTCAGACTTTAGCGACGCGGCTGTCTTAAAAACCGCTTGCTGATTTGATGCCGTGCTCACGCTGGCAGCGCTAGCCTGCCTGAGCAGGAAGCGGCGAGCCATTCAATTGCGAATGGCGCGTGGCGCGGGTGCCAACCACGCGCCGACAGGATGTCCCGACATGCAGCGGAGCGGGCAGGAGGCCTGCTTCGCTGCGGTCGACCAGAGCCCAGCGCGCGCACGCACCCGAGCGCGCATTCCGCGCATGACCCGCCGTGCCGGAATCATGACATTGCGCCCAAGCGAAGTAATGCCCGCCACCGAAGCTGCGCAGGACGCCGCGAACAGCGCCGGACTGGTGTATGTCAGCGATGAGATGCCCGGGATTTCGCGCCGCAGGCAGGGTCGTGGCTTCAGCTATCGCCTGCCCGACGGCAATCAGGTTCGCGACGACACGACCTTGGTGCGCATCCGTGCGCTGGCGATCCCGCCGGCCTACACCGAGGTCTGGATCTGCCGCAGTGCGCGCGGCCACATGCAAGCGACCGGGCGCGACGCGCGCAGGCGCAAGCAGTACCGTTACCATCCCGAGTGGGATGCGATGCGTGGCGACGGCAAGTTCGAGCGCATCGTTGCCTTTGGCGAGGCGCTGCCGAGGCTGCGTCGTCGCCTGCGTAGCGACCTCGCCTTGCCCGGCTATCCGCGCGACAAGGTGCTGGCGATTGTGGTGGCGCTGATGGCCGAAACCCTGGTGCGGGTCGGCAACCAGAGTTATGCGCGCAGCAACAACTCTTACGGACTCACCACCTTGCGCGACCGCCACCTGCAGTTTGCGGGCACGGGACGCGCGCGCCTTCGGTTTCGCGGCAAGGGCGGGCAGGCGCACGAGGTCGCCATCGACGACCGGCGTCTGGTCCGTCTGGTGCGCGGTTGTCAGCAGCTGCCCGGGCAGCAGTTGTTCCAGTACCGCGACGACGAGGGCGCGCTGCAGCCGGTGGACTCCGGGCTGGTCAACGCGTACCTGCGCGCCGCCATGGGCGCCGACTTCACCGCCAAGGATTTCCGCACCTGGGGCGGCAGCTTGCACGCCTTCCGCCTGTTCGCGGCGACGCCACTGCCTGCGGGCGAGACAGGTGCGCCACCCGCAGAGCGAGCCTTGGCCACGCTGCAAAACACGGTGGTCAAGGAGGTGGCGGCAATCCTTGGCAACACGATCGCGGTCTGCCGCCGGGCCTACATCGACCCGGCGATCTTTGCCGGCTGGCGCGACGGTTCCCTGCTGCGCGCGGTGCAGGGCGCGCGCGGACAACGGCAATGGGAGCAGGCGACCCTGCGCTTCCTCAAGCGCGCACGGCGGCAGGCAGCCCCACGCGCGCGCCGGTCACGCAGCGGGCCCGGTCGAAAACCGTCGATGAGTACTCCACCCACACAATAAAAAAATCCCGCCCTTCAGTGGAGAAGGGCGGGAATCGACTTCGACTCTGGAGAGAGAGACGCGGAGCGGTCAGGAAGTCGGGGACGGGTCGGGCACCGTGGTCATCGAGGTCGGGTCCTCAGGCGACGGCGGCGGCACCTGGGTCGGATCCGTGGGCGGGATGTTGGGATCGGTCACCGGCGGCAACGAGGGATTCGGCGGCAGGCTGGGATCCACCGGCGGCGGCACGGTGACCGGATCGGTGACCGGATCGGTGACCGGATCGGTGACCGGGTCGGTGGGCGGCGGGGGATCGGTGATCGGCTGCGGCAGTTCGTCCACCGGGATGTAGGCGTCCTGCGGATTGCCGCAGGCACTCAGGGACAGCGACAACGTGGCCAGTGCCAAGACCGCCGCGGCGGCGAAGGATGGGATGCGGCGTGGCATAGAACCTCCTTGTCGTGGGCTGCGGTACGGATCCAGTATCGCCGCACGCATGTAGTCGCCACGTCATTTTTTCGTAATGCGGGCGCGACGGGCGGCGTTTGGGCACCCGGGCTGGGCGCGCTTGCGTCACCCGCAGCGGAGGTTGGTGACCACGTTGCGCGCGTCGACGTCGATGTTGAGCCGGCTGGCATGGTATTCCATGGTCACCATCTGGCCGGGCTTGAGCGTACGCGCGATGCGGGCACCGGCGGCGCGTCGCGCCTCCTCGACCACCGCGGCGGTGGCCGTCTTGCCGATGGCGCCGCGCGCGGCGTCTGCGTTGCAGGTGCTTTCGTCCATGCTGTTCTCCGGAGCGGGCGGCGTGGTGACAGGGATCGGTGACGCCTCGGGTGCCGTGCCCGCCCGGGGCGCGCAGGCAGCCAGGCCGAGGGTCAGCGACATGGCAAGCAGCGGTGCCAGCAGGCGATGGGTCATGGCCGGGGGTCCATGGGGGCAGGCGCCAAGCCTGCGACCGGGCGCGTGTGCATTGCGTCAAGCACGCCTGGCCAGGCGTGCGGCGGCGGATTTCGACATCCACGTGCGGGTGGGGCAGCATCGCCGCTGACGTGGATCGCCCCGGGTAACCACATGAACAAGCCCTCTTCCCCCGCCTGCGAGCGCAACCGCGAGCCGATCCTTGGCGTGCTGCGCAAGGTGTTCGCCGACCGCCACCGCGTGCTCGAGATCGGCAGCGGCACCGGCCAGCACGCGGTGCACTTCGCCGCTGCATTGCCGTGGCTGACCTGGCAGTGCACGGACCGCAGCGGACAACTGGGCGGCATCCGCGCCTGGCTGGGAGAGGCGGCGTTATCGAACACGCCGCCACCGCTGGCGCTGGACGTGGCGCAGGACTGGCGGACCGCCCTCACCCCGACCCTCTCCCGCGAGGGGCAGAGGGGGGAAGGCGGATTCGATGCCGCGTTCAGCGCCAACACCCTGCACATCATGGCCTGGCCCGAAGCGCAGGCCTTGTTCACCGGACTCGATACGGCGCTGGCCGACGACGCCACGGTGGTGATCTACGGCCCGTTCAACCGCGACGGCGCTTATACCAGCGACAGCAACCGCGAGTTCGACGCCATGCTGCGCGCGCGCGATCCTGCTTCCGGCCTGCGTGACCTCGAGGCCGTGGACGGGCTGGCCCGCGCGATCGGGCTGCGCCTGCGCGAGGACGTGGCGATGCCGGCTCACAACCGCTGCCTGGTGTGGCGGCGCACAGGCGCATAGCGAGCAGGACCTCGGCGGCCGGTCTGGCCCGTTGGCAGCCCATCGCAGCCTCAAACCAGGGCGCGACTTCTGTCGAGGAACCAGAGCGCCGCGGCGATCACCAGCATCGCGATTTCCAGCCCGGCAACGGCCTTGGTCAGCGTCTCCACCGGGCCGAAGCGCAGCAGACTGATGACCCGATGCAGCACCACTGGCGCGTACAGGGCCAGCGCCACCAGCAGGCCGGTGCGGTGCAGTTCGGGCTTGAACGCAAGCCATACGAATACCAGTGCCAGCCCCCACTGCAAGCCGCCGTAGACGGTGAAGTATTCCGAGCGGGCGCTGTTGGACAGCGCGGTGTAACCGAGATTCTGCGCGGTGCAGTCCAGGCGCAGCGCGCACCCCAGTGCGAACACGGCGTACATGGCGGCGTTGAACCAGAGGTAGACGGGGGTCATGGCGGCTGCGGACGAATGAGGGTGGCGACGGGCAGCATGCGCGATGGCCGGGTGAAGCGGCAATGCCAACCCCAGCCAGCGTCAAGGCCCGGTCATCGCGCCCGCGTTATCCTCCGCAGCGAAAGCGGCTTGCACCAGCGGCGCCAGTGCCACGGTGAAGCGGTCCGCTTCGGCGGCCGACAGGTGTGACCACTCCGGCAGGTCGTAGCCCTGCAATTCAGGGTAATCCTCGAAATGGATGCCGGGCGCGCCCGTCCTGGCGAGCAGAGCGTCCCAGGTCTCGGCACGTGGAAACGCCGCCTGCTCCACCTGCCCCCACATCCCGGTGCTGGGTGCGCGCACGAACAGCACCGGCACGCCGCGCGCACGCAGCTTGGCGACCGCGGCGGACGCACGTTTGATCTGCTGCTCGCGCAGTGACATGGCCGCTGCGCGCGGCGGCGGCGGTCGTGACAGCAGCCGAGCCCAGTTCTCGCGCATCAATGCGCGGTAGTCGGGATCGTGCGTGACCTTGTCCCACATCCGGGTGTTGCGATCGGCATCGGCCACCGACAGCTTGCGCACGCTGGTTTCCCGCGCCACGCCCGGCCGCATGGGCCACGACTGCCTTTCCAGCACGGTGAACAGCGCAAAGTCGGGGTCGTACCAGGCCAGCCATGGTTCCAGCAGTCGCATCGACAACCATTGCCCGCTGCGCTGCGCCGGCGTCTCGTCGTGGTAGTAAGGCAGCACCCCGACCCGGCGCGAGAAATCGGCGAAGAACAGCACCGGGGTAACGCCAACCAGCACCCGTCCAATGAAATCGGAATCCTCGGCCAGGTCTTCCAGCACGAATACCGGCGAAGTGCCTTCCAGCGCGAGCTGGATCGGGCGCTCACCGGTGATCCGCTGCCAGACCGGCAGCTGCACGTCGAACAGGATCCGCGAGGAACCGATGATCACCGTGGCGTCGCCCTCGCCTTGGTCGATGCGGCGCCGCTGCAGCGCCCAGGCGCCGTCGCTGTTGCGATAGCCGGGGACGGCGCCGAAGTCGCGCCAGTACAGTTCCCAGCCGAGCAGCGCCAGCGCGAACAGCGCCAGCGCGAGCCACCAGGCCCGGCCCAGCGGCCGTTCCGGCAGTGCACGCACCGGCGGGTCGTACCGCGGCACCTCGTAGGCCGGCAACTCGCCGGCGTGCGACGGCCGCTCAGAACTGGAAGTAGATGAAGGCATCGCTCCCTCCCTGGGTGATCGCGATCGCGAACAGCATCGCCCCCCACAGCACGCCGGTGACCGCCACCGGCCAGCGCGCGACTTCGGCATGCAGGGCGCGGTGGCGCATGTGCCAGTGCACGGCCAGGATGCCCGCCACCGCAGCGCCTGCGCTGGCCAGCGCGTAGGTGTCGAGGACCGGGGCACCGCCGGTGTCGATCAGCAGCATGCCGCGCAGCATCCACCAGGCGGTGTGGAAGTCGGCGGCGCGGAAGAACACCCAGGTGAGGTTGACCAGGAAGTAGGTCAGCAGCGCCAGCATCAGCTTTCCAGGCAGGGTCTGCCAAAGCGCCAGGTGCCCCAGTCGCGGCTTGAGCCAGCGCTCGGCGGCGAGGTAGCTGCCGTGCAGCCCGCCCCAGACCACGAAGGTCCACGCCGCGCCGTGCCACAGTCCGCCGATGAGCATGGTCAGCATCAGGTTGACGTAGGTGCGCGCCGCGCCGAGGCGGTTGCCGCCCAGCGGCACGTACAGGTAATCGCGCAGCCACGTCGACAGCGAGATGTGCCAGCGTCGCCAGAAGTCGGAAAAGCCGATCGCGGCATACGGATAGCGGAAGTTGTCCGGCAGCGAGAAGCCCAGCATCAGCGCGATGCCGATGGCGCAGGTGCTGTAGCCGGCGAAGTCGCAGAAGATCTGCCCGGAGAACGCCAGCGTGCCCAGCCAGGCGTCGCCGGGGTGCAGCAGATCCCCGGCGCCGAAGGCCGCGTCGGAGACCGGGGCGAGGATGCCGTCGGCGATCACGATCTTCTCGAACAGGCCCAGCACCAGCAGCATTGCGCCCCAGCCGAACTGCCGCGCGCTGGCCATGCGCGGGGTGGCGAACTGCGGCACCAGGTCGCGCGGGCGCACGATCGGGCCGGCCACCAACTGCGGGAAGAAGGTCACGAACAGGGCGAAATCCAGGAACGACTTCGCTGGAGCCGCCCGCCGCAGGTAGACATCGAGCGTGTAGGCCATGGTCTGGAAGGTGTAGAAGGAAATGCCCACCGGCAGCACGATGTCCCAGGCCGGCGCCTGCCATGGCACGCCGATCGTCGCCATCGCCTCGGCGAAATTGCGGGTCAGGAAGCCGCCGTACTTGAAGTAGCCCAGCAGGCCCAGGTTGGTCGCCACCGACACCAGCAGCAGCGCGCGCCGCCGCGCCGGCGCCTCGGTACGGGCGATGCGGCCGGCGGCCCACCAGTCGACCAGGGTCGAGATCCACAGCAGGATCACGAACGGCGGATTCCAGGCGGCGTAGAACAGGTAGCTGGCCAGCAGCAGGTTGAGCTTCTTCGCTCGCCACGGCAGCGGCGCGGCATGCAGCGCCAGCACGACCGCCAGGAAGGCGAGGAAGGTCAGTGAGTTGAACAGCACGGGATCACCTGGGGACGGCCAATGCCGTTCGCAGGACAAACGCAGGCGCGGGCCGCAGGCGGCCAGCGACCTCGGCCTGCTGTGCCGTGCGCGCGGACCGGGATGGACAGGCGCTGAACCCGGGGGCAGCGGCTCACGTGCCCTCCAGCCTCGCTGTGCGAAGGTCGCGGATCGGCGCTACACACGGCGCGGTGGAGTCGGAATAGATGGGAAACACGGTCCTGCGGGCGATCCTGCCGGCCTGCCTGCTGCTCGCCCCGCTGGGCGCCGAGGGCCAGGCGAGCGTGTCCCCGGCTGCCACCGCCGCACCGGCGATCGACGCCGCTGCTTTCAGCACCTGCCGGAACCGGCTCCGCGCGCAGGCCGAGGCTGCCGGTATCGCCGGCGCCGGGTTCGACCGCCACCTGACCGGGGTGGTGCCGGATGCGTCGGTGCTGGCCCTGCTCGACGCCCAGCCCGAATTCAGCACCCCGATCTGGGACTATCTCGCCGGGTTGGTCGATGCGGAGCGCGTCGCCGACGGCAGCGCCATGCTGCGCGAACACTCGGGCACGCTGGCACGCGCCGAACGTACCTACGGCGTGGATGCCGCCACCATCGTCGCGGTCTGGGGCGTGGAGAGCGACTACGGCAAGACCTTCGGCAAGCGCCCGCTACTGCAGTCGCTGGCAACGCTGTCGTGCTTCGGGCGGCGGCAGGAGTTCTTCCGCGGCGAGCTGTTCGCCACGCTGGCGCTGCTTCAGTCTGGCGACCTGCGCGCCGAAGGGCTCACCGGATCCTGGGCCGGCGCGTTCGGGCACACGCAGTTCATGCCGACGACCTATCGGCGTCTGGCCGTGGACTTCGATGGCGATGGCCGTCGCGACCTGGTCGGCAGCATTCCGGACGCGCTGGGTTCGACCGCGAACTACCTCAAGCGCGCCGGCTGGCGCACGGGCGAAACCTGGGGTTTCGAGGTGCGGCTGCCGACGGGGTTTGCCGCCTCACTGGCGGGCCGCCGCAGCAAGCGAGCGCTGTCGGACTGGACGGCACGCGGCGTGACCCGGGTCGACGGCAGCGCGCTTGTCGCCGGCAACCTCAACGGCGCCACCCAGGCGGGCGTGCTGCTGCCCGCGGGCAGCGGCGGGCCCGCGTTCGTGGTGCTGCGAAACTTCGACGCGATCTACAGCTACAACGCCGCCGAGAGTTATGCGCTCGCGATCGCGCACCTGTCCGACCGGCTGCGCGGCGGCGGCCGCTTCGTCGCATCGTGGCCGACCGATGATCCTGGCATCGGTCGCGGCGAGCGCCGCGAGCTGCAGACCCTGCTGCTGGCGCGCGGGCACGCCATCGGCGAGGCCGACGGCATGATCGGAACGCTCACGCGGCGCGCGATCGTGGTCGAGCAGCAGCGGCTTGGCATTGCGCCCGCGGACGGGCGCGCGGGCAGGAAGGTTCTCGAGGCCTTGCGTCCCAGGTGAGGCCCACGGCGGCCGACCCCACGGCCGGGGAGCCTGCACGCTCCCGCTAGCAGCGGCTGATCGCCACAAGGTCGGCTCAAGCCGCCTGCACGATCCGCAGCGGGTTGTTCCATTCGGCGAGCAACGCCGCCTCGCGCTGTTTTGCTCTGTGCAGGTGCGCGTCCTTGACGTGGCCGTAGCCGCGGATCTGCTCCGGGATCGCGGCGATCTGCGCGGCAAGGTCGACATTGCCGCCGTCCAGGGTGTCGAGCAGGGCACTGATGGTGCGCTCGTAGTCCTCGACCAGCCGTCGTTCCATGCGTCGCTCGTCGGTGTAGCCGAACACGTCCAGCGCCCCGCCGCGCAGGAAGCGCAGCTTCGCAAGCAGCCGGAACGCGGTGAAGACCCAGGGGCCGAACTCGCGTTTGAGCAGCCGGCCATCGGCGTCTTTGCGCGCCAGCAGCGGCGGCGCGAGGTGGAAGCGCAACGAGTAGTCGCCCTCGAACTGCTGCTGCAACCTGCGTTGGAAATCACCGCTCGTGTACAGGCGCGCGACCTCGTATTCGTCCTTGTAGGCCATCAGCTTGAAGCAATAGCGCGCCACGGCCTCGGTGAGGTCGGTCGAGCCCGGCGACCTAGCCTGTTCCGCAGCGTGCACCCTGGCGACGAAATCGGCGTAACGTTTTGCGTAGGTCGCGTTCTGGTATCCGGTGAGGAAGCTGACGCGGCGGGCGACCAGTTCCTCCAGCGAACGCGACAGCCGCGCGTCGTCGAGCGGGAGATAGGTCACCGCGTCGTCCCGCACCCTCACCCGGCCCTTCGGGCCACCCTCTCCCGCAGGCGGGAGAGGGGTTGACGCGTTTTCGGCATGCGCCGTATGGGTGGCGGGGCTGCGTTCGGTGGACTGTGCGGGCAGGTGCCGCAATTCGTCCTCGCGGCGTTGTGCGCGGGGCGCGCTGGGCCCGGCGATCTCGTGGCCTTCCCATTCGCCCGGCGGCAGCGCGTCGAGCGCGTGCGGCGTGGCCTCGGCCGCGGT
>JALZMP010000136.1 GCA_030858145.1 Pseudomonadota bacterium | reverse complement strand
GCGGCGGGCGCGCCTCGGCGCGCGAAACCACGATGCGGGTGGCGGCGGCGGTGATCGCCAAAAAGTGGCTGGCCGAGCGCCATGACGTTCGCGTGCGCGGGCACCTTGCGCAGATCGGCGAGTTAGTGCCCGACGGGCACGACTGGGACGCGGTCGAGGGCAACCCGTTCTTCTGGCCGCACGCAGCCCAGGTGCCGGCGCTGGAGGCCTATATGGACGCGCTGCGCAAGTCCGGCGACTCGGTGGGGGCGAAGGTCACCGTGGTTGCCGACGGCGTGCCGCCGGGCTGGGGCGAGCCGGTCTACGGCAAGCTCGACGCGGAGCTCGCAGCGGCGATGATGTCGATCAACGCGGTCAAGGGCGTGGAGATCGGTGCAGGCTTCGCCAGTGTCTTGCAGAAGGGCAGCGAGCACCGCGACGCGATGTCGCTGGCAGGCTTCGCCAGCAACCATGCCGGCGGCATCCTCGGCGGCATCAGCAGCGGCCAAGCTGTGGTGGTGTCGGTGGCGTTCAAGCCGACCTCCAGCCTGCGGTTGCCGGTGGACGGGCTGGACGCGGATGGCAACGCCGTCGAGATCGTCACCACCGGCCGCCACGACCCCTGTGTCGGCATCCGCGCCACCCCGATCTGCGAGGCGATGCTGGCCCTGGTGCTGATGGACCAGGCCATGCGCCACCGTGCGCAGTGCGGTGACGTGGACGCGGTCCCGCCGCGGATTCCCGGCGCAGCGCCATGATCCGGCACATGGGCATCGAGCTGACATGAGCAGGCAATACAAGGTCGCCGTCGTCGGCGCCACCGGTGCGGTCGGCGAGGTGATGCTGTCCATCCTTGCCGAGCGCAGGTTCCCGATCGGCGAACTGGTCGCGCTGTCCAGCGCGCGCTCGGCCGGCAGGGAGGTCAGCTGCGGCCACCATGACGCCGTGGTGCAGGACCTGGCCGGCTTCGATCCGACGGGGGTCGACATCGCCCTGTTCTCCGCCGGGGGCGAGGTCTCGCGCGAGTACGGACCCAGGTTTGCCGCCGCCGGCGCGGTGGTGATCGACAACTCGTCGGCCTTCCGCATGGATGATGACGTGCCGCTGGTGGTCGTGGAGGTCAACCCCGAGGCGGCGCGATTGCGGCCGCGCGGCATCATCGCCAACCCCAATTGCTCGACCATGCAACTGCTGGTGGCACTGGCGCCGATCCACCGCAAGGCCGGCATCGAGCGGCTCAACATCGCCACCTACCAGTCGGTGTCCGGCACTGGCCAGCGCGCGCTGGAGGAACTGGGCCGTCAGACCGCGGCCCTGCTCAATTTCCAGTCCGTCGAGCCCGAGGTCTATCCGGTGCAGATCGCCTTCAACGTCATCCCGCACGGCGGTGAGTTCACCGCCAACGGCGACACCAGCGAGGAAATGAAGCTGGTGCACGAAACCCGCAAGATCCTCGGCGGCGACACGATCCGGGTAAACGCCACCGTGGTCCGGGTGCCGGTGTTCTACGGCCATTCCGAGGCGGTCAATGTCGAGACCCGCGACAAGCTGACCGCGGCCGAGGCGCGCGCCCTGCTGGCCGCGGCGCCGGGCGTGGAGGTGGTCGACGAGCGCGTCGACGGCGGCTATCCGACCCCGGTCACCCATGCCTCGGGCCGGGACGCGGTGTTCGTCGGCCGCATCCGCGACGACCTCTCACACCCCCGCGCCCTCAACCTGTGGATTGTCGCCGACAACATCCGCAAGGGCGCAGCACTCAACGCGGTGCAGATCGCCGAACTGGTGGCAGGGGAAGGCTAAATGCACCACGCCACGCGCGGTCGACCGCGAAAGCAGGGGGCGATCTTGCAGTTGCCGCGCGGAGCACGCATGCCATCCTTGATCCGGATTCAGGCCGTCGTTGCTGCGTGAATGCCTGGAAAAGCGGCGGTACGCGCCTGTCAACCGCAGATCTCGTCGCGCGTTATGAACCGGTGTTGTACTGCCTGCGGCTGCCAGTCCGGCCGCGCGATGCACTCGTGGCTGTTGCCGGGCTATGCTCGGACCCTGCGCCCGGCCGGCAATGGGCACGCATGTTCCCCCAGCTTCCTAGGAGAGACCCGTTGAACAAGACCCTGCTGTTCGTCGCCACCGCCCTGGCCCTGTCACTGGCCGGACCGCTGCATGCGCGCGATGACCACCGCTGCATGGACGAGCGCTGCGACCTGCGCACCCTGTTTGATATCGCCGATGACACGTCGGGTGGCGGCAGCGGTGAGGTGGTCGCCGCGCCCCGCTTCGGCGCCTGGGGCATCGATACCGCGGGCATGGATCGCAGCGTGCAGCCCGGCGGGGATTTCTTCCGCTATGTCAGCGGGACCTGGGCGGACTCCACCGAGATCCCCGCGGACCGCTCGATGTACGGCGCCTTCATCCTGTTGCGCGACCTCTCCGAGGCACGGTTGCGGCAGCTGGTGGAGGGGTATGCGGTTGGCGACCCGGCGACCGCCGGCGATCCGGCCAAGATCGCGGCGCTGTACCGCAGCTTCATGGACGAGGCCGCCATCGAGTCGCTCGGCAAGGGTCCGCTGCAACCGCATCTCGATGCGATCCGCAACGCTTCCGACAAGGACGCGCTCGCGGCGTTGATGGGCCAGCGCAGCGGCGGCTTTGCCGGCAGCTTCTTCGCGCCCGGCGTATCCGACGATCAGCGCGATCCGGACAATTACGCCCTGTACCTCAGCCAGGGTGGCCTGGGACTGGGCGATCGCGAGATGTACCTGGATCCGAAGTTCGCGCCACAGCGCGAGCGCTACCAGGCCTACATCGCACAGCTGCTGGGCCTGGCCGGCTGGTCGCAGCCGGCCAGGCATGCCGCGGCGATCATGGTGATGGAAACCAGTATCGCCCAGGCGCACTGGACCCGCGCGGACAGCCGCGACCGCGACAAGACCTACAACCCGGTGGCGCTGGACGGGTTCGATGCGTTCGCGCCCGGGTTTGCATGGGCGCGCTATTTCACCGCCGCGGGGATCGACCATGCGGCGCAGGCGGTGGTGCGGCAGAACACGGCGCTGCCGAAACTGGCGAAGATTTTCGCCGACACCCCGCTCGACACGCTCAAGGCGTGGCAGGCGTTCCATACCACCGACAACGCCGCGCCGTTGCTGTCGAAGCCGTTCGTGGATGCGGAGTTCGAGTTCCGCTCGAAGTTCCTCTCCGGACAGCCCGAGCAGCGCGAGCGCTGGAAGCGCGGTGTCGCGCTGGCCGAAGCCTCGATGGGCGAGGCGATCGGGCGCGACTACGTGCAGCTGTACTTCCCGCCCGACGCCAAGGCCAAGATGGACGACCTGGTGACCAACGTGAAGGCGGCGATGGGCGCACGCCTGGACGCACTGGAGTGGATGGGCCCGGAGACCAAGGCAGAGGCACACGCGAAGTTGAAGACTTTCGGCCTGAAGATCGGCCATCCCGATCAGTGGCGTGACTACAATGGCCTGCGGGTGGCCAATGGCGACGTGTTCGGTAACGCGCGTCGCGCGCGGCAGTTCGAATGGGACTACCGTCGCACGCGCATTGGTGGGCCCGTGGACAAGGGCGAGTGGGGGATGACGCCGCAGACGGTCAACGCCTACTACTCCGCGGTGAAGAACGAGATCGTGTTCCCGGCGGCGATCCTGCAGCCGCCGTTCTTCGATCCCGATGCCGACCCGGCGGTGAACTACGGCGCGATCGGCGGCGTGATCGGCCATGAGATCATCCACGGGTTCGACGACCAGGGCCGCAAGTCCGATGGCGCCGGCATGCTGCGTGACTGGTGGACCGCCGAGGACGCGGCTAGGTTCGAGGCCGAGGCCGCCAAGCTGGGCGCACAGTACGAGGGTTACGAGTTCCCGCAGCTGCCTGGCATGAGCATCAACGGCAAGGTCTCGATGGGCGAGAACATCGGCGACCTGGGTGGACTGACCATCGCTTTGGAGGCCTATCGCCGATCGCTGGGCGGCCAGCCGGCACCGGTGATCGACGGCTTCAGCGGAGAGCAGCGGCTGTTCATGGGCTGGGCGCAGGTCTGGCGCACGCTGTGGCGCGACGACGCGCTTCGCCAGCAACTTGTCAACGGCACCCACTCGCCGGGCCACATCCGCGCGTTTGCGCCACTGCGCAACATCGACGCCTGGTACGACGCGTTCGGCATCACCCAGGCCGACCCTCTGTGGATCGCGCCCGCCGACCGCGTGCGCATCTGGTAGCGGGCGCGACAACACTGCGCAGCGCGCGCTGCGCAGTGTTCACGACCGCAAGACGCGGCCGGGGCTAGGCTTTACAGCGTCCTGGTTCGCACCGCAATCCCGCCCCGATGGCACGTGCTGCCGTTGGGGCCACTTCTCATTCTGGTTGCTGCGGGCCACTCATTCCAATCGTCTTTACAAGGAACGACAGCATGATCAAGTGGGCCATCATCTTTGCAGTCATCGGCCTGATCGCCGGCGCACTGGGTTTCAGCGGCATGGCGGGGGCGGCGATGGGAGTCGCGCAATTCCTGTTCTGGGCCGGTTTGATCATCGCGGTGGTGTTGTTCGTGCTTGGCGTGACCATCTTCAAGAAGGTCACCTAGCGCCAGTCACTGCTCCGCATCACGGGGCTGCCACGCGATCTCCGAGAAGATGTTGCGCCCGTCGCGTCCTCGACGTCAGGCCGCTGCTCAGCGCGGCCCGCGTTCCTCGCTCGGTGGCGGCTTGCGGTCGCTGCGCAGCGCGCTGACCACGATCGCAAGCCCCAGGCCCGCGCCCACCAGGAACAAGCCCATGGCGATCGCGGGATAGCCCAGTAGCCGGACGCCGGTCTCGACCCTCATCATCAGCGCGGATGCCAGGATCAGCGCCGCGGTGATCACGCCGGCGCTGATGCGGTTGGCGATCTTGTGCAGGCTCTCCAGCAGGTGCGACTCCTCCAGTCCGGCGACCCGCACCTGCAGCCGGTTCTCGGCCAGCAGGGAGAGGATGTCGGTCAGCTTTCGCGGCGCCTCGCGCACCAGCGCCTGCACCTCCATCACCTCGCTGGCGAGGTTGGCCGGCGAGAACGACTTGAGCAGGCGGTCGCGCATGACATCTTCAAGGTGACTCTCGACGATGCGCTTGACGTCGAGCGCCGGATCGAGCGCCTCGGCCACCTGCTCCAGGTTGAGCAGGGTCTTGCCGAGCAGGCTCATCTCCGGCGGCGTGCGCAGGCCGCAGGCGGTGGACAGGCGCACCAGCTCCAGCATCAGCCGGCCTTCCGACAGTCCCTGCGCACCGCTGTGCGCGGCGTAGCGCGCGACCATCTGTCCGACCTCGCGCAGGAACTGTTCCTCGTCGAAGTCCTCCAGCCGCGTGCCCAGCCCGATCGCCTCGATCGCGACCTCCTCGCCGCGCCCGTCGACCGCCGCGAACAGCAGCTTGAGCAGGCGTTCGCGCTGGCGAGGCGGGACGTGCGCGACCATGCCGAGGTCGAAGATGGCCAGCCGGCCGTCGTCGGTGACCAGCAGGTTGCCGGGGTGCGGGTCGGCGTGGATCTCGCCGTGCACGAACACCTGGTCGAGGTAACCGCGCATCAGCGCAGAGGCCAGTCCGTCGAATTTCTGCTCGGTCCGGCGCAGGCCGGAGATCTCGGTCGCTTTGGTCCCGGACACCAGGGTCATGGTAAGCACCCGCTGCCGGGTCAGGTCCCGGATCGGGGTCGGCACGACCAGCTCTGGATACTTGCTGAAATGCTCGCCGAAGCGTTCGAGATTGTCGGCCTCGCCTCGGTAGTCCAGTTCGGCGAGCAGAGTCTTGCGGAACTCGTACACCCAGTCGACAAAGCGCAGCCGTCGCCCGAGGTCGGTCACCCGGTCGGCCTTGTCGGCGAGCGCGGCCAGCGCATCGAGGTCGGCGAGGATGCCTTCGGTGATCCCGGGACGCTGGATCTTCACCGCCACCTGGCGCCCGTCGCGCAGGGTGGCGCGATGCACCTGGGCCAGCGAGGCGCCGCCCAGAGGGGTCTCGTCGAACTCGACGAACACCTTGCCCAGGTCCAGGCCCAACTCCTCCTCCGCGACCGCCCGGATGTCATCGAACGGGACAGGGGCGACGTCATCCTGCATCCGCTCCAGTGCCGCCAGGTAGGGCGCCGGCACCATGTCGGGCCGCGTCGACAGCGCCTGGCCGATCTTGATGAAGGTCGGGCCCAGGGCCTCCAGATCGTTGACGAACTGCTCCGGACCACCGCCTTCATCGACGGAATCCGATGGGTCCAGCAGTGAGGCGTCGATGTCCAGGCCGGTGAACACGCCCGCGCTGCGGTACTTGAACAGGAAACGCAGGATCTGCGCGGTGCGGGCAAGGCCGGTCGGGGTGTCAGTCATGGGGTTGGGGTCCGGTGAAGGCCGCACGATAGGTCGGTGCCGGTGGCGGCGCCGTCAAGGCCGCTGCGGCCATGCGTGCGGGCGACGCGTCACGAGTCGATTCAGCGAATCGCCGTTATGGTCGGAGCACGTGCGACAACGACAGAGCGGCAGGAGACAGCCATGGCGACCGGATGGGCCGGCGACGGCGCGGTACAGGACCAGATTGACGCGACCGTGGAGGACGCGGTACGGCGCGCCCGCAGCCAGCTGCGGAAGGGCCCGGGGCTGACCCATTGCGAGGCTTGCGACACCGCGATTCCCGAGGCCCGGCGCAAGGCCGTGCCCGGCGTGCGCCTGTGCGTCGCCTGCCAGGAACGGCACGACTGCGAGGAAGCCGGGGCCAGCGGCTACAACCGCCGCGGCAGCAAGGACAGCCAGCTGCGCTGAGCGCCGATTCACGCAGGACTGCTGGCAGGGTTGCACTGGCCTGGGACCGAGATGGCCCGGCGCATGGCGCATCGGGCAGCACCTCGTTGCGCGGGGACGCGCAGTGCATCGACGATGTGGTGGACGTGGTGCCGATCGTCGCGTTTGGGGCGTCGCCCGAAAACGTCGGCCGCGCCGACCTGTTCGGGGTGGAGAGGCACGTTGATTCTGGGAGGACTGGGCTGGGAAGGCGGCCGCCTCGACACGCGCCTGATCCTGGAGCGCAGCCGGGTGGCAGACCCATTGACCGGCGAGCGCCGGCAGACCCTTGTTTGCCGGAGCGGCGCTCGGCCCCGGGCTACATCACCGCCAGGGTGCGGTTGTCGAAATGGCCGGGGAACTCGGCGGCGATCTCCACCTTGCGTTCGATCGCGGCGATGATCATCGCGGCGAAGTTGATTCCGGTCATGTCGGTGCAAGAATGCAGGTTGCCGGGACTGAACACGTTCACCTCGAGGATGGTGTCGCCGATGATGTCGATGCCGACCAGGAACATGCCGTCCTTGATCAGCTTGGGCCGGATCAGCTCGGCCACGCGCAGTTCGCGTTCGGTGATCTTCACAGCCTTTGCCTTGCCGCCGGCGTGGATGTTGCTGCGGATGTCGTCCTTGGAGCTGACCCGTCGCATCGCGGCGTACTTGCCGTCGACGCCCAGAGGCACGCCGTTCATCAGGAACAAGCGGATGTCGCCCTTGTCGGCCTCCGGCACATAGGTCTGGGCGATGATGTAGCCGTCGCGGCCGATGGCCTCGATCATCTGGTTGAGATTGGCGGCGATCTTGCTGTCGACCAGGAACACGCCCTGGCCGCCGGACCCCTGCAGCGGCTTGAGCACGACCTTGTTGCCGTGCTTTTTCGCAAATTTCTTGATGTCGTCGGCGTGGCGGGTGATCAGTGTCTCGGCCCTCACCTCGCGCGGGAACGACTGGAAGTACAGCTTGTTCATCGCCTGCGATAGCGCGCCCGGGTCGTTGAGCACCAGCACCCCGCGCTGGGCCGCGCGGCGGCCGAACTGGATGCCGGCGTCCTCGGCCCAAGGACGCTCGAGGGCATCGTTGGACGGGTCGTTGCGCAGCATCAGCACGTCGATGTCGGTGATGTCGATCAGCTTGGTCTTCTCGACTGCCTGCAGGTCCTTGAAGAACGCCTCGCCGGTGCGTGACTTGGTCTTGGCGGCAGGCACGATCCGCGCATGCACCTGCATGCCGTCGTCCGGACTCATCACGAAGTCGCCTGGGGTGAGGTAACAGACGTCGTGGCCGCGCTGCGAGGCTTCATAGGCGAGCAGGGTGGTGGTGTAGCGCGGATATTCGTCATCCATTGCGTTGACGAAGAAGGCGATCAGCATGCGGGCGTACCTCGGATGAGTTCAATGAAGGAGCCGCCAGCGCGGATGCGGTCGATATGACCGCGCGCGGACGGACGAGTGAGGAATTCGGGCATGGCTGCGGGTTCGCGCAGCATTCCGCGGGCGATGAGTTCGTCCACCACCGGGACGTGGTGCTCGGCGATCTTGCCGAACCAGAACGGATCGAGGTCACGACCAGAGGCGATGAAATCGAAGACCTGTCTGAGCCCGCGTAGGTAGATCACGTCCTTGCTCAGGCCGCCGGAGCGGAACACCCGCGCGACGATGCTGAAGGCGATCCGCGGGGCGAAACCGTGGTCGTCGTGCAGCAGGCGATGGCAATCGACGAATGCCGCGTCATCGAGCATCGCATCGACCACCAGCACCCGTGCGGCCAGCAGTCGCAAGCGGGCGTTGGTGAGGCCATCCACCGCATATTCGGCGAACACGCCCAGGCCTTCCTGGATGCCTTCGTAGCCGGCAAGGCCGGCGCCGAAGATGCTCAGTCCCTGCTGGTTGCCATTGACAGCGGTCAGCACGTGGACACTGACTTCGTGCTGCAGCAGCGCGTCGAGCCGGCCACGGGTCATGCGGGTGGCGGTGGAGATCAGCAGCGACTGGCCGGAGACCATCAGCCCGGCGGCGATGTCCTCGCGCAGGCAGATCTCGGCTTCGAACTCCGGCACCTTGCTGCGGTAGCGCGCAACCAGGCTCGCGGCAGCGGTCTGGATCGCATGGCAGTCGATCATGGTGTTGTCGCGACCGTCATCGCCGACGCCGACATGCGAGAGGATCCCGTTGGCCTGCTCGACCAGGCAGGGTTCAGCACCGCCGTATTGCAGCTGTGAGGCGTATCGGAACGCAGGGGTGTTGCGCGCCTGCAGCATGGTCAGTTGCTGGTCGAGCTCGCGCCGTTTCTCGCGGAACAGCGACTCCAGCACCGGATCCTCGATCGCGCCGATATCGATTGCGTAGAGCTGGCGCTTAGAGACGTCGGGATTGACGGTCAGCGGGCGGTAACGGAACGTCGGCGCCTTCCCGCACTTGACAGCCTGGAACTGCTCGAATGCCTGCGTGGTATTGATCGGCGAGACACTGAGCAGGAAGTCGAACGACCGGCTGATGCGGCCCAGTTCCTTGTCTACGGTCAGCGCGGCCTCGATGAAGCTGCTGCGCCCGAGCGTGCGGTAGTGCTTGTCGTGCCCAGGCGTGGTGCTGGCGACGAAGGCCGAGATGCCCTGCAGGACCGCATCGAAGATGCCGGATTCCAGTTCCTGGAAAATCTGCGGGTAGATGCCTTTCTCGCCTGGAATCCGGTAGATCTGCGGGATGCCGATCGACAGTTGCGAGATGCCCCGCATCCCTTCGACCAGGGCCTCGAGTCCCGGTTCGGCATGGGCGTGGTCGACGTGCTCGAAGTCCGGTTCCCGCAGGTCGATGCTGACCCCTTCCAGGGCCGCCTGCAGCGCTCGTGACGCGGCCTGCGCGGGCTCGTCGCTGGTCGCACTCAGCACGAAGCGGAATTCTTCCAGGCGCGGGCTGTCGTTGCCGAGGCTGAGGTCGCGCGGAAGGTCATAGATCGAAAGCAACAGGAACTTCGGGAAATCCTCCTGCCGATGGTCCAGCACCGCCGCGACGCTGGCCATCGCCTCGCGGTCGGCCTCGGGCAAACCGGGCCAGACCACGTTGGATGCACTGATGGTCGCCACGCGCCGGGCGAGGCTGACCGACGCTTCCGGATGGCGGTTGAGCACCAGGAAGGGCAGCGGACGATCGATGTGCACCCGGCCGCCGGCCTCGAGCACGCTGCGGTACGCGCCGGCGCCGCCGAAATCGGGCGCGGGGGCCTTCTGCCTGGCACTGGTGCTGGAAGCATTAGCCATGGAGCAGGGCGCGTGCGGTATCGGCGGTATGGGTGATCAGTGCGCGCATGGCCGCGAGTTCGCGCGGATCGGGGACACCGGTCCATTCGTCCATGAAGAACTTCTTGAACTCGATGGCGATCGCGCAGCCGGCGCCAGGGTGGCGGTGGTGCACGAACCGGGTCAACTCGCCCTTGCCCTGGAAGGCGACATTTTCGTGCACGTCCAGCCGCCGGCCGAGGAAGTCGAAGCCGCGCATCGCCTCCATCAGCGGCTCGATCAGGAACGCCCATTGCGCGCGCGGCATCGAATAGGTGCCGATGTTGATGTCGGGCGCATCGGCCTGCGGGGTCGGGGCCGCGTCGGCGCCGTCGCGGCGATGGTTGTAGCTGTGCACGTCGAGGACGACAAACCGCCCGTGCGCATCGGCCACCTCGTCGAGCACCTGGCCCAGCATCGCGTAGAAGGCGTCGTGCAGGCGCAGCGATTGCGCCACCATCGTTTCCGAGGGCGGCGTGTCCCAGACCTGCAGGCCCCAGCACTGGTCAGGCGTGCGGTAGACCGCCTGCTCGCGGGCCCGGTTGAGGTCGACCTCGAAGCGCGAGCGGTGCGGAATCACATGCGTGGGCACGTCCACGATGGCCTGGCCGGTGTGCGGATCCTCCTCGCGCAGCCGGTCGGCTTGCGGCAGGCGCATGAGCCCGCTGATCTCAGGCCGAAGTTGCGTGCCGTCGTGGATGGCGGTGGCGATGATCGGGTCGTCGCCCCGCTGGATGGTCCACCAAGGGCCGCTCGCCGGGTGTTGCGTTCGAGGTGGCGGGTTCGGGGCCATCGCGCCTGCTGCATGGGAAGACTGTTCGACAACCCTTGCCCCGGAAGCGTCCGGCACGGCAGGCATCGGCCGCCACTATTGCGCAGACCCGGTTGACGAGGTGTGTAGGGATCCGCTGAGCCGTGGCCGCGTGCGATGACCCCGACTGGATGCAGGAGACGGGCGGATGCCGGAGTCGCTCCTGCTCCCGAACAGGACGCGTTTCCATGCTGTTCTCCACTGAAGTGGCCGGGCAAGGTGCCGGCAAGCAGTCAACGCCGGAAGCGTGCCGGAGCGGACGGCCTCCGCTTTCCTGCCTCGCCGGGCGCTCGACGGCGCCGGCTTACCGCGCCACTATGGCCGGGATTGTCCGCTACATGATTTCAGGAGCCGCCATGAAAGCCGCCCGCTTCGTGTTCGTCCTCGCGGTGCTGGCCGCGCTGTTGCTGTTGATCGCCGGACCGGGGACGCGGCTGGAGTGGTGGAGCTTCCGCACCGGTTTCACGGTGATGCGCTGGGCGGCGTACCTGGGTCTGGGCGCGGCCGGGCTGGCGCTGCTGGGGCTGCTAGTGCCGCGCACCCGTCGCGCGCAGGGCGGGCTGGTGCTGGCGGCGCTGGCGATCGCCGCGATCGTGGCCTGGGTGCCCTGGAACGGTCTGCGCCAGGCGCGCAGCCTGCCGCCGATCCACGACATCAGCACCGATACCCTGGACCCGCCTGCCTTCGTCGCCGTGCTGCCGCTGCGCGCGGACGCGCCCAACAGCGCCGAGCACGCAGGCGAGGCCATCGCCGTGCAGCAGCGCGCCGGCTATCCGGAGCTGCGGTCGCTGCCACTCGACCTCCCTGCGGACGCGGCCTTCGCGCGGGCGCTGCAGGCGGCGGAGCAGATGGGCTGGGAGATCGTGGCCGCCGATCCCGGCAATGGCCGCATCGAGGCCACCGATACCACCTTTTGGTTCGGCTTCAAGGACGACGTGGTGGTGCGGGTGCGCCCCGAGGGCGAGGGCAGCCGGATCGACGTGCGCTCGGTGTCGCGCGTCGGCGGCAGCGACGTGGGCGCCAACGCGGCCCGCATCCGCGCCTACCTGCGCAGGCTGCAGCGCTGAGTCAGGCCGCGGACGGCGCCGGGAGCGGACGCGTTAATCGTGATGAGGCGGGGTCCGCTTCTGACACAGGTTCTGCATCCGTCAGCACTTAAGCTTCAGGTATGCCCCGTCCGCCACCCGACCCTGCCGGGGTCAGCGCCAGCCGCCTGCAACTTCCTCCCGGCCACTGGGCGACGCTGCTCGATGGCCTCTGTGCGCGGTTTCCAGCGATCCCGCGCGAACGCTGGCTGGGGCGTTTCGCACGCGGCCGTGTGCTCGACGGAAGTGGCCGGATGTTGGAGTCGGGGACGCCGTACCGCGTAGGCACCGAGGTCTATTACTTCCGTGAGGTCGAGGACGAGTCGCGGATCGCCGCGCAGGAAGTCGTCCTGCATGCCGATGACCGGCTGGTGGTAGCGGATAAGCCGCATGGCCTGCCGGTGACGCCGGCAGGCGATCGTGTCGCGGACACCCTGCTGGCGCGGCTGGTGCGCCGGCTGGGCAATCCGCGTCTCGTGCCGCTGCACCGCCTCGACCGCGACACCGCCGGGCTGGTCCTGTTTTCGGTGGATCCACGTACGCGCGACCGCTACCACGCACTGTTCCGCCAGCGCAGCATCAGCAAGCAATACGAAGCGCTGGCGCCGCCGCTGCCAGGACTGGATTTTCCTTGTGTGCACCGCAGCCGGCTGCTGCGCGGCCAGCCCTTCTTCCGCATGCAGGAAGTGCCGGGAGAGCCGAACAGCGAGACCCGCATCGAGGTGCAGGCGCGGGGCGACCAGGCCTGGCGCTACGCCCTGCAACCGGTGACCGGGCGCAAGCACCAGCTGCGCGTGCACATGGCGGCGCTGGGCGCGCCGATCCTCGGCGATGCGCTCTATCCGTCGCTGCGCGATGCGAACTCCATCGCCCCGCCCACGCAGCTGCAACTACTCGCGACGCGCCTGAGTTTCGTCGATCCGCTCGACGGCAGGCAACGCGAGTTCGTCAGCACGCTCGCGCTCGGCGACGGCGAAACCGCCTGACCGAAGGTCGCCGGATGCGCGCTGCGGTCAGGCCTTCGCGGCAACGGGGGCGTCGCCTCCGGGACGAACCCAGTCCGGCGGCGGGATGTCGCGGTGCGCCTGCTGCAGCGCCGCCGACCAGCGCTGGCGCACCATGCCGAAGTAGGGATCGTCCACGGTGATGCGTTCCAGCGTCGACGCGCGGGCGCGTCCCGCTTGCCTGGCTGGGGATGCGCGGGGCCGGTGGTCCAGCGTCGATGCGGCGAGGCTGCACGCGATGCCGTGCGGCCGGCTATTGCAAGTGGTCTTGCCGCTGTACCCGCGTGCCTTCGGCGATCGAGACGTCCACCTCCAGCGTCTCGGCGATGCCGCCCAGGCGCACGCCGCGCACCGGGGCGGCATCGCGGTAGTCGCGTCCGCAGGCGATGCGCACATAGCGCTCGTCGGGCGACTGGCGGTTGGCGGCGTCGAAACCCACCCAGCCGAGGTCGTCGACGAAGATCTCTGCCCAGGCATGGCTGGCGGCGGCTTCCTCGCCGACCGGGAAGAGGTAGCCGCTGACGTAGCGCGCGGGGTAGCCCAGCGCGCGCGCGCCGACGATCAGCACGTGGACGTGGTCCTGGCAGACACCTGCGCCGGCCGCGAAGGCCTCGGCCGCGGTGGATTCGGCATCGGTCTGGTGCGGCAGGTAGTCGACCTTGTCGCGCACGCCGTTGCTCAGGCGGTGCAGGCGTTCGATGTCGTTGCCTTCGCCGGACACGAGATGCGCGAGTTCTTCGATCGCCGGCGTGCCTGCGGTCAGCAGGGTCGGCGACAGGTAGAACATCGGCGGCAGCGAGTCGTCGCCTGTGCCGTGCACGCCGTGCAGGTTCTCGGTCTCTACGTCGCCACAGACCGATAGCCGTACCGCCTCCACGTCGCGGTCGATGGTGTGGTTGGCGACGGGATTGCCGAAGCCGTCCAGGCAGGTCGACTCCAGCCGCCGACCGTCGACCTCCACCCGCCAGTCCCGCACCACCTGGCCGCTACTGGCGGCAGGCCACATCCGCAGCGCCTGGATGACGAGGTAGGCGGCGCGCCCGTAGCGGTAGGTGGTGTCGTGGACGATGTGCAGGCGCATCAGCGTGTGCTCACCGACCCTGAAACAGGGGGCCGTCCGCGATCTCGGCGCCGAGCGTCTCGTTGCGGTCGATCAGGTCGGTCAGGTATTCGTGCAATCCGCTGGCGATGATGCGCTCGACGTTGGAGAAACGCAGGTCGGCGTACAAGGAGTTCGCCTGCCGCTTGGCCTCGGCGGAGCGCTGCGGATCCTGGCTGCTGATCGCGTCCGGGTGCAGGGTGATCTGTTGGTAGCAGAACGCCAGCGAGCGCGGGAACTCCTCGCGCATCACCAGCAGTTCGGTCACTCGCGCCGGGTCGACCTGGCCCTTGAACAGCACCCGGTACGCGCGGCGGGCGCCGACCACGCGCAGGATGGCCAGCCACTGGTAGTAGTCGATCACGCCGCCGACGTCGCTGACCTGCGGCAGGCGCACGTGGTACTTGACGTCGAGCAGGCGAGAGGTGTTGTCGGCGCGCTCGAGGAACTGGCCGACGCGGGAGAAGTGGAATCCGTCGCGGCGCAGCATGGCGTTGGAGCAGACGCCGTGGAACAGCCCGACGCGCGCCTTTACCCAGTCGAGGAACTCGGTGCGCTTGTCCTCGTCCAGCGGCATGGCGCGGTAGCTGCCCAGTTCCTGCCAGGTCGCGTTGACCGCCTCCCACATGTCGGCGGTGAGCGCCATTCTCACCGCACGCGCGTTGCGACGTGCGGTTTCGATGCAGTTGACGATGGACGAGGGGTTGTCGGTGTCGAAGGCGATGAAGTCGACCACAGCCGCCTCGTCCGCGGCATCGTGCTTGGCGAAGAAGGCGTCGCCATCGCCGGCGGCGACGATGGCGGACTCCCATTCGCTGTTGCGATCGTCGTCGACGCGCACGGCATTCATGTGCCCGGCGACCTGCACGCCGAGCATCGAGTCGGGCTTGAACACCAGCGGGTCGAGGTACTCGTGGTCGATGCGGCGATAGATGACGTCCACGCGCGCCAGCCCGGCAGTGGTGCGCTGGTAGCAGACGTCCTTGCTGACCACCAGGTCGGCGCCCTCGACCAGGTCGATGCCCATCTCGTCGGCGAGGAAGGCGTGTTCGTAATAGGCGCTGTTGTAGATGCCTGGCGTCAGCAGCACCACGGTCGGCTCGCCCGGGCAGTTCGGCGGTGCCAGTGAGCACAGGGTGGCGAGCAGCTCGTCGGGATAGTGCGCCACCGGCGCGACGCGGTTGCGGCGGAACAGCTCGGGGAACAGCCGCTGCATCACCTCGCGGTTCTCCATCGTGTACGACACGCCGGACGGCGTGCGGCAGCCTCCAGCACGTAGTAGTCGTCCGGCCCGGTGCGCACCATGTCGATGCCGGCGATGTGCGAATACATCTGCCCGGGCAGGTCGAGGCCGGCCATCTCGGGGCGGTACTCGCTGTTGTGCAGCACCAGTTTTTTCGGGGATCTTGCCGGCGCGGATGATCCCGCGGTCGTGGTAGACGTCGTGGATGAAGGCGTTGAGCGCACGGGCGCGCTGTTCAAGCCCCTTGCGCAGGCGCTGCCATTCCGTCTGCGCCAGTACGCGCGGGATGAAATCGAACGGGATCAGGCGTTCCGGGTCGCCGCCTTCGGTGTACACGGCGAAGGTGATGCCGATGCGCCGGAACAGCACCTCGGCCTCGCGGCGCTTGAGCGCCAGCTGGTCGGCGGGCAGGGACTTCAGCCAGTCGTCGATCAGGGCATAGGGGGCACGGATCCCGTCCGGCCAGCCCATTTCATCGAACACTGCGTTGTCGTCCCCCATCGAAACTCCCGTCGGTTGCGGCCATCGTCGGCGCATGCGGAAGGCGCCGGGCCAATGTCTGCGCTCGAACATCACTGCGACATGACGTTCCGCGCTACAGGGAAGACGCCCATGACGCGCGGCTTCCAAAGTCAGATCGCAGCATCCATGAATGGGGCGAGAGATCCTGTAAAGACGGCCTGCGCGGCGTTGCCGGGCGTGGATCGATCGCCGCGGCAGCGCGATGGCCCACAAGGCCGAATCCCGCGATGCAGTCGCGATCGACGACAATGGCAGCTGTTCATAGCCCGTGCTTGCTGATGAAAACCCCCAAGGACCTGCAGCCGCTCGTCGACGACGGCGTGATCGATGCCGTGCTGCGACCGCTCAAGAGCGGCAAGGAAGCGTCGGTGTACGTGGTGCGCAGCGGCGACGATGTCCGCTGCGCCAAGGTCTACAAGGACATGGCGCAACGCAGCTTCCAGCAGCGGGTGCAGTACCAGGAAGGCCGCAAGGTGCGCGGCAGCCGCCAGGCGCGGGCGATGGGCAAGGCGACGAAGTTCGGCCGCCGCGAGCAGGAAACCGCTTGGAAGCACACCGAGGTCGACGCCCTCTACCAGCTGTCCGACGCCGGCGTGCGCGTGCCGCAGCCGCACGGGTTCTTCCATGGCGTGCTGCTGATGGAGCTGGTCACCGATGCCGACGGCCACAGCGCGCCGCGCCTGGGCGAGGTGGAACTGGAGCCAGGGCAGGCGCGCGACTTTCATGCCCGGCTGGTGGCCGACGTGGTGCGGATGCTCTGCCTGGGCCTGATCCACGGCGACCTGTCCGAGTACAACGTGCTGGTCGCGCAGGACGGCCCGGTGATCATCGACCTGCCGCAGGTCGTCAGCGCCGCCGGCAACAACGCCGCGCGCGCCATGCTGCTGCGCGACGTGCACAACCTGCGCGACAGCCTGTCGCGCTTCGCGCCGGAGCTGGCGGCCACCCACTACGGCGAAGAAATGTGGGCACTGTACGAGCGCGGCAAGCTGCAGCCGGACCAGGTTCTGGCCGGCGCGTTCGTCTTTGACGAGCGCAGTGCCGACACCAGGGCCGTGCTCGCGGCGGTGGAGGACGCCCGCCAGGTCGCCTTGATCCGGCAGCAGGGGCGCGACGAGGCCGCGGAGCAGGACTGAGCCCGCGTTGGCGCGTGGCGCTGCCAGCTCGGCGCGCGCGACTGCCCGATGCCCTCACGGCAACACGCTGAGCGCCATGTCCATCGCCCGCAGCCTGGGCC
>JALZMP010000127.1 GCA_030858145.1 Pseudomonadota bacterium | reverse complement strand
CGTGCACGGCTTCGGCCAGCGCGCGGTGGTCCAGGATGCGGCCGAAGGTGTCGGGATATTGCAGCAGCACGCCGAAGCTGTCGGCATCGGCCGCTTCGTCATCCTCGCCGATGTGCAGCGCGATGCCGAGGCCATCGGCGCGGGTGCGCAGCACCTCCAGTGTCTGCGGGTGCAGGTGGCGCGAGGCGAAGAAGACGTTGGACTTCGACTTGCCCGAGCGCCTGGCCAGGGTCATCGCCTCGGCCGCGGCGGTGGCCTCGTCGAGCAGGGAGGCGTTGGCGATCTCCATGCCGGTGAGGTCGGCGCACAGGGTCTGGAAGTTGATCAGTGCCTCCATCCGGCCCTGCGAGATCTCGGCCTGGTACGGGATGTAGGCGGTGTACCAGGCCGGGTTCTCGAGGATGTTGCGCAGGATGACCTTGGGCGTGTGGGTGCCGTAGTAGCCCTGGCCGATGAAGCTGCGCAAGACCTGGTTGCGATCGGCGATCGCGCGGATCTGCGCCAGCGCCTCCTCCTCGGTGACCGCCGCGGGCAAGGCCAGCGCCGCGGTGGACTTGATCTTTCCCGGGACGATGGCGTCGGTCATCGCCTCGAGCGAGTCGAAGCCGATCGCGCGCAGCATCTGCGCGATCTCGTCGTCGTTGGGTCCGATGTGGCGGTCGACGAAGGCACCGTGGTGCTCGAGGTCGCGCAGGCTGGAAGCAGGCAGGGCAGGTTGGGTCATGACAGGGGCGCCGGCAGATGCGGACTGGCCGCGGAAGGGGCGCCCCTCTGTCCTTTTGCCTGAGAGTTTGGAAGCGTGCCGCGCGGGGCGGCGGGGAAACCCCCTTGAACGCTTCTTGCCCCTTCGGCGCCGGTTCCCGCCGGTGAAGGCGGGGCGGACTCTCCAGAGTGTTGTGCCACGCGGCGGTCACTGGCCTGAGCGATTACGGGCTGTTGCGCCTTCGGCAGCGGCCCCGCCTCGTTGAAGGCCGGCCCGCTTCTCCCACCGCGTGTTGCGAGGTCGATTATAGCCCGGCCACCGCGTGCGTTCCGTACCATGGCCCTTGGTTTGCCAAGGCCGAAACCCCGCATGGAACCGATCACCCGCCCGCTGCCGCTGGGCCGCCTGGCGCTGCTGCTGGGCGGCCTGGCAATGTTCGGGCCGTTCTCGATCGACACCATCTTCCCGGCGTTTCCGGTGATGGGCGCCAGCCTGGGCGCGGACAAGCTGGCGATGCAGCAGACGATCAGCGTCTACCTGATTGCCTATGCATTGATGAGCCTGGTGCACGGCCCGCTGTCGGATGCGATCGGCCGGCGCAAGGTGATCCTCGCCGGACTGGCGGTGTTCGCGCTGGCCTCGGTCGGCTGCGCGCTGGCGCGCGACCTGCCGACGATGCTGGCCTTCCGCGCCCTGCAGGGGCTGTCGGCGGGCGTGGGATTGATCGTCGGCCGCGCGGTGATCCGCGACGTCCTCGACGGCGACGACGCGCAACGACTGATGAGCCAGGTGTCGATGATCTTCGGCATCGCGCCAGCGATCGCGCCGATCATCGGCGGCTGGATCCTGGGCTGGACCGACTGGCCCGGGATCTACTGGTTCCTGGTCGGGTTCTCGCTGGCGCTGCTGGCAGCCACTTACCTGTGGTTGCCGGAGACCTGGCCACCGGCTGCGCGCATGGGGCTGTCGCCGCGGCGCCTGCTGCGCAATTACACCGCCATCTTCCGCAATCCTCGCTTCCAGCGCCTGGCGGCGTGCGGAGCGATGAACTTCGCTGGCCTGTTCCTGTACATCGCCTCGGCGCCGGCCTTTGTGCTGGAGCTGCTGCGGCTCAACGAGCGCCAGTTCGCGTGGTTCTTCGTACCGATGATCGGCGGCATGATGCTGGGTGCCTTCCTGTCGGGGCGTGCGGCCGGCCGGATCAGTGCGGTGCAGCAGGTCGGGATCGGCTTTGCATGCTGCGGCGTGGCGGCGCTGGGCAACATCGCCTACAACGCGCTGGCGCCGGAGCTGTCGGTGCCCTGGGCGGTGCTGCCGATGGCGCTGACCGCCTTTGGCGTGGCGCTGGTATTCCCGATCCTGACCCTGGCCATCCTCGACATGTACCCGCGACAGCGCGGCGCGGCGTCGTCGCTGCAAGCCTTCACCAGCCTGGTGCTCAATGCAGTGGTTGCCGGCGTGCTGTCGCCGCTGCTCAGCCACAGCGGCCTGCTGCTGGCCGTGGCCGGCGCGGTGTTCGCGCTTGCAGGATGGCTGTTCTGGCAATGGGAGCAGGCGCGCACGCACTACCTGCCGCCAGGACCGCCGCAGCCGGGGGCGCCGGAGCCTACGGAACACGTCTAGCCGACGCCCGCCAACGGCCTTTGTCGCGCCCCGGCTCTGGCGGGCGACACCTGCGTTGCTGGTCGGGCGCGGGATAGTGCCGATGATAGGCGCCGGCAACACCTCTCCCGCTGGCGGGAGGGGTCGGCGCGCGCAGCGCGACGGGTGAGGGCGGCCGCTGCCGTGATGCCGATGACGCAGACGCGGATCAGGCGTCGCGATTGGCCCGGTAGGCGGCGCGGACAAGCTCGTGGAAATGGTGCACGCCGCTTTCGCGCAGCGGGTTCAGGCGGCCGGGGACATACCCGCCCGAAGCCAGCCCACGCTGCACCTGCTCGCAGATGTCCAGGTCCTCCAGCTGCACCACATCGCTGAAGTCGCGGTCCGCATCCCGCCTGGCGCGCGCGGCACTGGAATCGTCCATGGGATAGTAGAAATCGAACTCGACCCGGCAGCGGTCCACGCCCTGCGGCACCACCCGGTTGGTCTGCAGCCGGCCGGGCAGGAGGTTGAGCATGGTGTTGGGCCACAGCCAGTAGTACAGCGCGTCACCGCTGCCATACAGCGTGTCCGAGCTCTCCAGCGGACTGCACTGCAGCGAACTCCAGCCCGACAGTTCGGTGACGTAGCTGCGGTAGTCGAGCATGCGGTTGAGTGCCGGGTGCACGTGCGGCAGGTGGTAGCCCTCGAGGAAGTTGTCGACGTAGACCTTCCAGTGGCAGGCGATGTCGTAGGCCACGCGCTGGTGGTGGCCGTACGCCGCCAGTGCGCGGTCATCGCCGATGCGCGCGTCGATGCCGGCGACCAGGGCGTCGAAATCCATGGCGTCTTCGCCCGCCGCAAACACCAGCCCCTGCCAGACCCGTACCTGCAGCTGTGGCAGGCGGATCGAGCCGGGGTCGAAGTTTTCCGCCGTGGACATCTCCGGGGCCGATTTCAGGGCGCCGTCGAGGCCATACGTCCAGCCGTGGTAGCGGCAGCGCAGCGCCTTGGCGCCGCGGCCGTCGCAGACGGCAAGCGGGCCGGCGCGATGGCGGCAGACGTTGTGCATCACCCGGAGCGCACCATCGTCGCCGTGCACCGCGAGCACCGGCAGGCCGCAGAGGTCAGCGACCACGTGGTCGCCCGGCTCGCGCAGCTGGCAGGTGTGCGCCACCAGGTGCCAGCTGCGATCAAAAATGGTAAGGCGGTCGAGCGCGACGATGGCCGGGTCGGTGTGGTAGCGCGCGGGCAGCGCGGTGGCACGGCCCGGCGGCTGCGCTGTCAGGTCGTCGGCGCTGTCGGTGTCGTGGACTTGCATGGTCGCAGTATCGCCGCTGCCGGCGCCGCGTGCAGGGCGCTCAGGCCAACGGGCGGGCAGGCAGTTCCAGCACCAGTTCGACGCTGTCCGGCGTGCGCGCGTGGCCGCGCAGGCTGCCGCCGTGGGCCTCGGCGATCGCGCACGCGATCAGCACGCTAAGTCCGAGACCTTCATCTGGCGGGTCGGGGTGGGGCGCGGTGAGCAGCGCCTCGACCAGGGCGTCGGAGGCGTCGCGGCACGGCACCGTGCAGGCGATCCGCAGATGCGCGGGTTCGGCCCATTCGATGTGCGCGTGCACCGGCGCGGGATGGGTGCGCGAGAGCTGCAGTCCAAGCAGGGTCTGCAGCATCTGCCCGAGCCGGTGCACGTCGCCGTCGAGCTCCACGGCCTGCGCGTCGGCGGCGAAGGTCACCACTGGCGGCTGCGCCTGCAGCCGCGTCATCAGGTCGTTGACCAGCAGTTCGAGTTCGATCGGCTCCCGGCGCCCGACCAGGCGGTCGTTCTCCGCCCGTCCCAGGTCGCTGACCTCGTCGATCATGTTGCCCAGGCGGTGGAGCTGCCGATCCATGACCGCGAGCAACTCGGCGCGCTCGGTCTCGCCCACCTCCGGGTCGCGCAGGAGGTAGACAGCGGTCTGCATCGGCGACAGCGGTCCACGCAGGTCGTGGGCGAGGCGATCCATCCACGAGCTTGCCGGCGGCGCACTCATCCGCCGCGTGTCTGCCGTGGAGCCGCGGCGCAGATGCGGCGGATCGCTTCGAGTTGCGGCGGCTTGACCAGATGTTCGTCGAAGCCGGCATCGCGCGTGCGCTCACGGTCTTCCGGCTGGCCCCAGCCGGTGACGGCGACGATCTCCAGGGCACGGCCGCCGTGCCTGCGTCGCAAGCTGCTCGCGATGTCATAACCGCTGCGTCCAGGCATGCCGACATCAAGGAAGATCACCGTGGGGTCGAAGCGTTCGACCTCGGCCTCGACCTGCTGTGGGTCGTAGATCTGCTTGACCTCATGGCCGAGCATGCGCACCATCATCGCCAAGGTGTCTGCGGCGTCGCGGTTGTCATCCACCACCAGCACCCGTGCCACGCGTGCGCCTGCGGCGTCGACGCCGACGACTGCGGCTTGCAATGGTGCCCCGGCCGGTTCGCCACTGATCCGGTGCAAAGGCAGGTGGACGCGGAAAGTACAGCCCGAGCCGAGGCCCGCACTTTCCACCTCGACCCGCCCGTGGTGCATCTCGGTGATCTTCTGCACCAGTGTCAAGCCCACGCCGAGCCCGCCGCGCGAGCGTTCGATGGCGGTGTCGACTTGTCGGAACACGTCGAACACGCCGTCCAGTTGGTCGTCGGCCAAGCCGATGCCGGTGTCGCGGACGCTCACGCAGATGCCGTCGTCGTCAAGGCAGGCGTGGAGGTCGACCCGACTGCCTGGGTCGGAATACTTGGCGGCGTTGTTGAGCAGGTTGGCGAACACCTGTGCAAGCCGGATGCGGTCGGCATGCAGCCGCACCGCCTGATCCGGCAGATGCAGGGTGAAGTGGTGCTCACCGGCATCGAGCAGGGGCTTCGCAATCTCGACGGCAGCGTGGAGGACTTCCTCCAGGCTGGTGTCGGCTTCGCGCAGGGTCAGTTTGCCCTGGGTGATGCGGGCGATGTCGAGCAGATCATCGATCAGCCGCACCAGCAGCGCCAGCTGCCGCTCCATGGTGTCTTGTAGTGGATCGGACTCGCTGCCCATCGATAGTCGCCGTATGCTGAGCGCGTTCTGCAGCGGCGCCAGCGGATTGCGCAGCTCGTGCGCCAGGGTGGCCAGGAACTCGTCCTTGCGGCGGTCGGCGTCTCGCAGCCGCTGCTCCACCCTGGCACGCTCGGAGACCTCGCCCTGCAGCTCCTCGTAGCGCGCCACCAGGGCCTCGTTGGCCCGCCGCAGCGAGTCGTTGAGCGCTTCTAGCTCGCGCGCCTTCTCCAGCTGCAGGGCCTGGTTTTCCGCCGCCAGGCTGTCGTTGAGCAGCTGCAGCTCGCGGCGCTTGCGGTGCAGTTCGGCCAGCACTTCGACCTTGCTGCGCAGGATCTCCGCAATCACCGGCACCGTGACGTAGTCGACCGCGCCCAACTGGTATCCTTGCAGACGGTCCATGTCGGACACGTTGACCGCGGTGACGAAGATGATCGGCGTCTTCTCGAAGCGCGGATGCTGGTGGATCATGCTGGCGGTCTCGAAGCCGTCCATGCCGGGCATGTTGACGTCCAGCAGGATCACCGCGAAATCGCTTTCCATCAGCCGCTTGAGCGCCTCCATGCCCGAACTGGCATCGATCAACTCCTCGCCCAGGGGCTCAAGGATGGCGCGATAGGTCAGCAGCCGGCCGGGCTGGTCGTCGACCAGCAGGATCTTCACCGGCTCGCTGGCGATCGTGGCGCCGGGCGAAGCTTGCGCGCTCGGCGATGTCAACGATGCAGCCACTGCCGCAGTACTCCCAGCAACTGGTCGGTGACCACCGGCTTGGCGAGATAATCCGACGCGCCGGCTTCAAGACACTTCTCGCGGTCGCCCTTCATCGCCTTGGCGGTGAGCGCGACGATCGGCAGCGTGCGCGAATCGGGCCTCTCGCGGATCGCGCGCATGGTTTCATAGCCGTCCATGCCCGGCATCATGATATCCATCAGCACCAGCGCGATCTCGTCGTCGTCGCTGACCTTGTCGATCGCTTCCTGGCCGGTGCCGGCGGTGATCACGTCCATGCCGTGGCGCTCGAGCACGCTGGACAGTGCGAAGATGTTGCGCACGTCGTCGTCGACCACCAGCACACGCTTGTCGCGCAGCGCATCGTTCGACTCATGCAGGCTCTGCACCATGCGCTGCTTTGCCGGCGGCAGGTCGGCAATGACCCGGTGCAGGAACAGCGCGGTTTCATCGAGCAGGCGCTCGGGCGATTCCACACCCTTGATGACGACGCTACGGGCGGCCTTCTTGAGTTGCTGGTCTTCGTCGGCGGTGAGTTCCTTGCCGGTGAACACCACGATCGGCAGGTCGCGCAGCTCGGGCATGGCCTGGATGCGTTCGATCAGTTCGAAACCGGTCATGTCCGGCAGCCGCAGGTCGAGGACCGCGCAGTCGTAGTTTCTTTCCTTCAGTGCCGTCATTGCCTCCGCACCACTGCCGACGGTGTCGATGGCGATGTCATCGTGGCGGATGAGCTCCTCCACGCTCATGCGCTCGTTGGCGTCATCCTCGACGATCAGCAGGTGCTTGGTCCGCGGCACGGTGTAGTCCCTGATCCGCTGCAGCGCGGCACCGATGGTTTCCGTGGTGGCCGGCTTGGCGAGGTAGGCGAACGCGCCGCGCTCGATGCTGTGGTGACGCTCTTCCTCGACGGTGATGATCTGAACCGGGATGTGGCGGGTGTCGGAGTCCTGCTTGAGCCGCGCCAGCACCGTCCATCCGAGCATGTCAGGCAGGAAGATGTCGAGCGAGATGGCGGTCGGTTTGTAGTGGGTGACCAGTCGCAGCGCCTCGCTGCCGGTGTTGGCGCAGAGCACGCGGAAGCCCTGCGAGCGAGCCAGGTCGCGCAGAACGGTGGCGTAGCGGGCGTCGTCCTCGACCAGCAGCAGGATGGGGTCGCCCGGTTCCAGCTGGTCGCGGTCGTCGGCTACCGTTTCCAGCGGCGGTGTCTTCATTTCCTGGTAGGCGGCGGATGACTGCGGCATCGCCTGCGCGGCGCGCGCGCTGTGCGCGTGATCGGCGCCGACATAGTGCAGCGGCAGGTACAGGGTGAACGTGCTGCCCTCGCCGACGGTGCTTTGCAGACGCAGTTCGCCGCCAAGCAGGCCGGCGATCTCGCGGCTGATTGCAAGGCCCAGGCCGGTGCCGCCGAATTGACGCGCGGTACCGGCATCGGCCTGCTGGAACGCCTCGAACACGATCTTCTGCTTGTCCGGGGATATGCCGATACCGGTGTCGGCGACCTCGAATGCGACCACGGTCGGTGCGTTGTCGAGGACATCGTGACCCAGCGTCCAGCCGCTGACCGCCCGCTGCGCACGCAGGCGCACACTGCCGTGTTCGGTGAACTTGAACGCGTTCGACAGCAGATTCTTGAGGATCTGCTGCAGGCGCTTGGGGTCGGTGCTCAGCGCGGGGCCGAGGTCGGCGGCGACATCGACACTGAAGTCCAGGTTGCGGCGTTCGGCTTCATGGCGGAAGCCGCGCACCAGGTTCTCGCGCAGGTGGGCGAACTTCAGCGGCTCGCTGTCGACGGTGACGGTGCCGGATTCGATCTTCGACAAATCCAGGATGTCGCTGATCAGGTGCAGCAGGTCGGTGCCGGCGGCATGGATGGTCTTGGCGAACTCGACCTGACGCGGGTTGAGATTGCTGTCGGCGTTCTCGGCCAGCTGCTGGCCGAGGATCAGGATCGAGTTCAGCGGCGTGCGCAACTCGTGCGACATGTTGGCGAGGAACTCAGACTTGTAGCGCGAGGTCAGCGCCAGTTCCGCGGCCTTTTCCTCGAGCGCGCGGCGGGCGTGCTCGATCTGCTGGTTCTTGGCCTCGACCTCGGTCTTCTGCTCAGCCAGCAGTTGCGCCTTGAGCGCGATCTCCTCGTTGGTCTGCTGCAGTTCCTTCTGCTGCGACTGCAGTTCGCCGGCGAGCTGCTGCGACTGCGACAGCAGGCGCTCGGTGCGCATGGTCGCCTCAATGGTATTGAGGACGATGCCGATGCTGCCCGACAACTGTTCCAGGAAGGCCCGCTGCGACGGGCTGAACTCGGTCAACGACGCCAGTTCCAGTACCGCCTTGACCTGTTTCTCGAACAGCACCGGCAGCACGATCACGCTGCGCGGCACCGCGCTCAACAGACCGGATTCGATCTGAACGCGACCGGTCTGCACGGTACTGGCGGGTACGTCCTCCAGCAGGATCAGGCGGCCCTCGGCGGCGCATTGGCCGATCAGGCCCTCGCCGAGCTGCAGTGTGCGCTCACCGGGCTCGCGCGAGGTTTCAGCGTAGCCGGCCAGTTGCCGCAGCTGATTGTGGCTGCCGCTGTCGTCTGTCTCGACCACGTACATCAGGCCCTGTTGGGCGTTCACCAGCGGTGCCAGCTCGGACAGCAGCATCTGACCGAGGGTGACCAGGTCGCGCTGGCCCTGCATCATGCCGCTGAACTTGGCCAGGTTGGTCTTCAGCCAGTCCTGCTCGCTGCTGGACTCGGTGGTGGCACGCAGGGTGCCGATCATCGAGTTCATGTTGTCCTTGAGGTCGGCCAGTTCGCCGCTTACGTCCACGGTGATCGAGCGGGTCAGGTCGCCCTGGGTCACGGCGGTGGCGACCTCGGCGATCGCGCGCACCTGGGTGGTGAGGTTGGCGGCGAGCTGGTTGACGTTGGCGGTGAGATCCTTCCAGATGCCGGCGGTGCCCGGCACGTGCGCCTGGCCGCCGAGGCGTCCTTCGACCCCGACCTCGCGCGCCACCGTGGTGACCTGGTCGGCGAAGATCGCCAGGGTTTCGGTCATGCCGTTGATGGTGTCGGCCAGTTCGGCGATCTCGCCCTTGGCTTCTACTGTCAGTTTCTTGTCGAGGTCGCCGGTCGCCACTGCGGTCACCACCCTGGCGATGCCGCGCACCTGGGTGGTGAGGTTGGTCGCCATCGAGTTGACGTTGTCGGTCAGGTCCTTCCAGGTGCCGGCAACGCCGGGCACGTCGGCCTGGCCGCCGAGCTTGCCCTCGGTGCCGACCTCGCGCGCCACGCGAGTGACCTCGGCGGCGAAGCCGTTGAGCTGGTCGACCATGGTGTTGATGGTGTCCTTGAGCTGCTGGATCTCGCCCTGGGCATCGACGGCGATCTTGCGCGACAGGTCGCCGCGCGCCACGGCGGTGGTGACCTCGGCGATGCCGCGCACCTGGGTGGTGAGGTTGGTCGCCATCGAGTTGACGTTGTCAGTCAGGTCCTTCCAGGTGCCGGCCACGCCGGGCACCTGCGCCTGGCCGCCGAGCTTGCCTTCGGTGCCGACTTCGCGCGCCACGCGTGTGACCTCGGCGGCGAAGCCGTTGAGCT
>JALZMP010000116.1 GCA_030858145.1 Pseudomonadota bacterium | reverse complement strand
GGGCAAGGATGCGCTCGAGGTCGCCGAGGCCGCGGAAGGCCTCGCGCAGCGGGATGTCGGCGCCGGCGTCGATGAGCGTGGCGACGGCGTGGTGGCGCTGCGTCAGTAGCGCGCGATCGCGCAGCGGCCGGTGCAGCCAGCGCCGCAGCAGGCGGCCGCCCATCGGGGTAATGGTGCTGTCGAGCACGCCGAGCAGGGTGTGCCTCAACTCGCCGTCGACGCGGCTGTCGAGTTCGAGATGGCGGCGGGTGGCGGCGTTCATCGCGATTGCCTCGTCGCCGGATTCCACGGTGATCGCGGCCAGGTGCGGCAGGCGCTGCTTCTGGGTTTCCTCGACGTAGCCCAGCAGCGCACTGGCCGCGGCGATCGCCAGCGGCCGGTCCTCGATCCCGAACGCGGCGAGGTCGTGCATGTCAAAAAAGGCGGTCAGCGCGCGGCGACCACTGTCGGCGTCGAACAGCCACGGCGCACGCCGGCGCAGGCCGGGGCGTGCCTGCAAGAACGCGGGCCAGCCTTCCTCGTCGGGCAGCAGCAGTTCCGCCGGCTCCAGCCGCGCCAGTTCCGCCTCTAGCGCGTCGTCGCCTTCGACCTCGTTGACCAGGAAGCGGCCGCCGGCGAGGTCGGCCCAGGCCAGGCCATAGCGGTAGCCCTTTGCCGCCGTGCCGCAGCGCGCCAGCGCCATCAGCAGGGTGTCGCGACGCTGGTCGAGCAGGGCCTCGTCGGTCAGCGTGCCCGGGGTGACGATCCGCACCACCCTTCGTTCGACCAGGCCCTTGCTCGTCGCCGGGTCGCCGATCTGCTCGCAGATCGCCACCGACTCGCCCAGCGCCACCAGCCGCGCAAGGTAGCCCTCGGCGGAGTGGTGGGGCACGCCGGCCATCGGGATCGGCTGCCCACCCGAACTGCCGCGCTGGGTCAGGGTGATGTCGAGCAGGCGCGCGGCCTTGCGGGCGTCGTCATGGAACAGCTCGTAGAAATCGCCCATGCGGAAGAACAGCAGCACGTGCGGATGTTCCGCCTTGGCGGCGAGGAACTGCTTCATCAGCGGGGTGTGCGGCGGGGACTCGGCGGGCATCGCTCGGGCGCGGAACGGGGGCGGGATAGTGTGCCCGAAACCGCTGCGCCTCCTAGGCGCTTGGCCGGCCTGCCGCCTGCCGGAAGTGACATACGCGACCGTCCGGAATTGTGTTAGCTTTCCGTTCAACGCAGTGAGCTGAACGCGCTGGACCCGTCTTCCACGCTGGGTCCATGTGCGCCACGCCGGAGGTGCGTGGTGGTTCGTGCACGGGCCACGCGTAGCGCTGTCGAGACAATTCCGCCTTCCCATCCATCCGCCAGGGGGACGTCATGTTGTTAGCCGACCCGTATCGCAATCCGCTCGCCGCCGCCGTGTTCGTGGCGCTGGTCTCGATGTCCCTGTCGCCCGGGGCGCACGCACAGGCGGCGCCGGCCGATCCTGCCGAGGACGAGCCCACCACGCTCTCGGCGATCACCGTCACCGCGCAGAAGCGCGAGGAAGCGCTGCAGGACGTGCCGATCTCGGTCACCGCGCTCAACGAGCAGATCCTGCAGGACACCGGCGTGCGCGATGTCAAGGACCTGCAGCTGCTGGTGCCGGGCCTGACCGTCACCAGCACCCAGAGCGAGGCACAGACCACTGCGCGCATCCGCGGCATCGGCACCGTCGGCGACAACGCCGGCCTGGAGTCCTCCGTCGGCGTGGTCATCGACGGCGTCTACCGGCCGCGCAACGGCGTCGGCTTCGGCGACCTGGGCGAGATCGAGCGCATCGAGGTGCTCAAGGGCCCGCAGGGCACCCTGTTTGGCAAGAACACCTCGGCCGGCGTGATCAACGTCATCACCCGCCGCCCGAGCTATGGCCAGGCGGTTGAGGGCGAGGTGACGGTCGGCAACTACGGCGCGCTCGGGGTTTCCGCGTCCTACAACGACGCGCTCAGCGACAACGCCGCCTTCCGCATCTACGCCGCCAAGCGCAAGCGCGACGGCTTCATGGACGTGCGCACCGGTGCCGGCCCGCGGACCTTGGACGAGGACAACGACCAGAACTTCCACTCGCTGCGTGGCCAGCTGCTGCTGGAGCCCAATGAGAACTGGGCCATCAACATCATCGGCGACTACACCAGCCGCGAGGAGAACTGCTGCGCGGCGGTGCAGACCGTGGTCGGCGCGACCTCGAACATCATCAATGCGCTGACCGGCGGCAGGGGCACCACGCCAGGCGGCCCCGCGTTCCCGACCGCCGGCGATCCCTTCGCCCGCGTGGCCTACAGCAACCGCCCGACCACCCAGGACATCAAGGACAAGGGCATCTCGATCCAGTCCGACTTGAACACCGGCTGGTTCGGCAACGCGACCCTGACCTCGGTCACCGCGTTCCGGAAATGGGATTCAATCAACGGCCTCGACTTCGACTTCACCACCGCCGACCTGCTGTATCGCAACGCCCAGCGCGACGAGTCGCTGACCGCGTTCGAGACCACCACCTCGGAATACCGTCTGGCCGGTTCCACCGATCGCTTCGACTGGCTGGTCGGCCTGTTCTATGCCGACGAGGACCTCGACCGCAACGAGTCCTACCGGGTCGGCAATGCCTACGAGCCCTACCTGTCGATCGCGATCCTGTCGCTGGTCAACCCCGCCCTGGGCCAGCGGCCCAACGCGGCCACGTTCTACGCCGACGCCACCGGTCGTGCCCCGGGCACCGTCTTTGCCGGCTATGCCGCCCAGGACCGTCACGAGCAGAATGCCAAGAGTCTGGCGCTGTTCACCAACAACACCTGGCATGCCACCGATGCGTTCGACCTGACCCTGGGCCTGCGCTACACCCGCGAGGACAAGCAGCTGACCTCGGTGTACAGCAATCCCAACGGCAGCCCAGGCTGTGCGTCGCTGCTGGCGCCCGGTGGGCAGGCCCGGATCGCGGCGGCACTGGCCGCGCGCGGCGTGCCTGCAGCCGCCTTCCCGCAGGTCATCCCCCAGGTCATCGGCTTCGGCTGCCTGCCCTGGGCCAATGTGCTGCACAACGGTCGGGTCACCCGCCAGGAGCGCGAGGAGAAGGAGTGGTCCGGTACGCTGAAGGCGGCCTATCGCTGGAACGAGCACGTGATGACCTACGGCTCGGCCGCGCGTGGCTACAAGGCCGGCGGGTTTAATCTCGACCGCGTGCAATCCAACACCGGTCTGTCCAGCGGCGGCGCGGGCATCGTACCGGTCAACGACACCTCGTTCCCGGGCGAGTTCGTCGACAGCTATGAGCTCGGCGCCAAGACCACCTGGGCCGGCGGCAACCTGCTGCTCAACGCCACCCTGTTCCACCAGACCTACGACGACTTCCAGCTCAACAGCTTCCTGGGCACCAGTTTCGTGGTGCGCTCGATCCCCGAGGTGGTGTCGCAGGGCATCGACACCGAACTGCTTTGGCAGCCGGCGGCGGTGCGCGGGCTGATGCTGCAGGGCGGCCTGACCTACGCCGATACGCGCTACGGCGACAGCATCCCCGGTGGCGACTTCGTGTTCCCGACGGGCGCGTTGTACAAGCTGCCCGGCAGCCGGGTCAGCTTCGCGCCGTACTGGTCGGGTTCGGCCTCGGTCACCTACCAGTGGAACATGGGCAACGACCTGATCGGCCGTTTCAACATCGGCGGCAAGTACATGTCCGACTTCAACACCGGCTCGGACCTGGACGTGGAGAAGGTGCAGGACGCCTACACCGTGGTCAATGCCAGGCTCGGCCTGGGCGCGCGCAACAAGCGCTGGATGGTGGAGCTTTGGGGGCAGAACATCTTCGACGAGGAGTACGTGCAGGTCGGCTTCGACTCGCCGCTGCAGAACGTCTCGCCGCTGCCGGGCAATCCCTTCAACTCCTTCAACGCCTTCCTCGGCGCGCCGCGCACCTATGGCGTGACCTTCCGCTACAACTACTTCTGACACGGGAACCAGGGTCATGCGCCAACGCAACGGCCCGCACTGCGGGCCGTTTTTTTTCCGGATGGGTTTAGTCCGATTTTTTCCGTACCCGCCGCACTTCGTATAGCGTGGGCGCCCCAGCCTTGGAGGCCTGAGCATGCCAATTCCGAGCGACAGTGACCTCCACCAGCTCGGCCAGGCGCTCGGCGCGCAACTGCAGGCCGCCCACCTGACCCTGGTGACCGCCGAGAGCTGCACCGGCGGCTGGATCGCCAAGACCATCACCGACATCGCCGGGTCGTCGGCGTGGTTCGACTGCGGCTTGGCCGCGTACAGCTACGAAGCCAAGCAGGCGCTGCTGGGGGTGCGCCCGCAGACGCTGGAGGAACATGGCGCGGTCAGTCGCGAGACTGCGCTCGCGATGGTTTCCGGCGCCTTGGTGACCTCGGGGGCGGGCGCGGCCGTGGCGGTGACCGGCATCGCCGGGCCGGGCGGCGGCACCGACGACAAGCCGGTCGGCACGGTATGGATCGCCTGGAAGCGCCGCGGCGGCTATCCGAACGCGGAGCTGTTCCATTTCGACGGCGACCGCGATGCGGTCCGGCGACAGACCGTCGCGCAGGCCCTGCAGGGCCTTGAGGTGCTGATCGGCCTCTAGGGTGGGCCGATGCCCACCCTACGGGTCCGGCGGTTGCCACCGCGCCCCACGGGGAGAGTGGTTCGGCACGGCGATCCGGGGGCGGGTCGATCCGCCTGCAGATGTTGACGCCCGGCGCCGTTAGTAGTATTACTGCTAACCATGCCCCTCACCGACACCCAGCAGGCCATCCTCGGCCATATTGCCGAACGCATCGGCAGCGACGGCATGCCGCCCTCACAGGCCGAGATTGCGCGCGCCTTCGGTTTCAAGGGTGTACGCGCGGCGCAATACCACCTCGAAGCCCTGGAGGCGGCGGGCGCCATCGAACGGGTGCCGGGGCGCGCGCGCGGGATCCGGCTGCTCAAGGCGCCGGAACCCCCGCAGCAGCGACTGGCGCTCGACGCGGCCAGTGAGGACGTCCTGCAGCTGCCCGTGCTAGGGCAAGTCGCGGCGGGCGCACCGATCGGCGCCGACATTGGTTCGGACCAGACCGTGCTGATGGATCGTGCGTTGTTCTCACCCGCGCCTGATTACCTGCTCAGGGTGAAGGGCGACTCGATGCGCGACGAGGGCATCTTCGACGGCGACCTGATCGGCGTGCACCGCACCCGCGATGCCCGCAGTGGCCAGGTCGTGATTGCGCGGGTCGACGACGAGATCACCGTCAAGCTGTTGCGCCTGGGCAGTGACCGCATCCGCCTGCTGCCGCGCAACCCCGACTACCCTCCGATCGATGTGCTGCCCAGCCAGGACTTCGCCATCGAGGGGCTGTACTGCGGCCTGGTGAGGCCCAACCGGTGAGCCGGACGACCCGTGCGCGCCAGTGTGGGGCCGCCTTCCAGCCCGGCTGCAGCAGCCGCCCCCACGGGCGGGCGGGGCATTTCCCGACCCCCGTTTCGGCACCCGCCGACTACGCAGGCGCCGCGACCTTGGTTAATTTCGAATGCCTGCAGCACGGTCGCAGCCCCTGCGACCCGCGCCTGCAAGGATGCGCCCCACACCCCTTCAGACTGAAAGGACCACCACGATGGACGAGAACAAGAAGCGCGCGCTGTCCGCGGCACTGACCCAGATCGAGAAGCAGTACGGCAAGGGCTCGGTGATGCGCATGGGCGACCGGGTCGCCGAGGTGATCCCGGTGGTGCCCACCGGCTCTCTGCTGCTCGACATCGCGCTGGGCATCGGCGGCCTGCCGCGCGGCCGGGTGGTCGAGGTCTACGGTCCGGAATCCTCGGGCAAGACCACCCTCACCCTGCAGACCATCGCCCAGTGCCAGAAGCTCGGCGGCACCGCCGCCTTCATCGATGCCGAGCACGCGCTCGACCCCACCTATGCGCAGAAGCTCGGGGTCAACGTCGACGATCTGCTGGTGTCGCAGCCGGACAACGGCGAGCAGGCGCTGGAGATCGCCGACATGCTGGTGCGCTCCAACGCGGTCGACATGGTGGTGATCGACTCCGTCGCCGCGCTGACCCCGCGCGCGGAGATCTCCGGCGAGATGGGCGACCAGTTGCCCGGCCTGCAGGCCCGCCTCATGAGCCAGGCCCTGCGCAAGCTCACCGGCAACATCAAGCGCAGCAACTGCATGGTGATCTTCATCAACCAGCTGCGCCACAAGATCGGCATCATGATGCCGGGGCAGAGCCCGGAGACCACCACCGGCGGCAACGCGTTGAAGTTCTATGCCTCGGTCCGCCTCGACATCCGCCGCATCGGCGCGATCAAGAAGGGCGACGAGATCATCGGCAACCAGACCCGGATCAAGGTGGTCAAGAACAAGATGGCGCCGCCGTTCAAGCAGGTGATCACCGAGATCCTCTACGGCGAGGGCATCAGCCGCGAGGGCGAACTGATCGACATGGGCGTGGACGCCAAACTGGTCGAGAAGGCTGGCGCCTGGTACAGCTACGACGACGAGCGCATCGGCCAGGGCAAGGAGAACGCGCGCCAGTACCTCAAGGAGAATCCGGAGACCGCGAGCAAGCTCGAGGCCAGCCTGCGCGCCCAGTTCGCCCCGGCGGTGGTGCTCGGGCCGCAGGACGAGGCTGCCCCGGAGGAGGCCGGGACCTGACCGGGCGGTCCCTGACCGGCGCCATGCGAGTCCCTCGGCGTTCGACCGCGGACAACCAGACGATTCCCGGCGCGTCGCACCGGCGCCCGGAGCCGACGCCGGCCCAGCGCGCGCTGGCGCTACTGGTCCGCCGCGAGCATTCACGCCAGGAGTTGACCCGCAAGCTGGCCGCGCGCGGCGTGGAGGCGACGGAGGCCGCCGCCGCGGTCGAGCGCATGGCCCGCGAGGGCTGGCAGGATGACAGCCGCTTCGCGCTGGCGCTGGCGCGGTCGCGCGCGATCAACGGCTACGGCCCCCTGCGCATCCGTGCAGAGCTGGCGATGCACGGGATCCCGGAAGACGCCATCGCGCGTGCATTTCAGGCGCTGGCCGAGTCAGGCGAGGACGACTGGCAGGCGCGCGCTGCCGGCTTGGTCGAGCGGCGCTTCGGCGGGTTCCCGGGTGGCCTTGCCGCCCGCCGCAGGGTAGCGGACCTGCTGGCGAGGCGGGGATTCGACGCCGACACCGTGCGCCACTGCGCACGGCTCGCAGGTGACGGCGGCTAGGGAACGTCTGATCAGTTCATGGGTTCCGCGCGCCAAGGATGGCGTCTGAAAAGCCCATGGATGGAATTGTTCAGTACTTATCCTTCGCCGCTTCCGCGCCTGTTAACCTAGCTGGTCTGGCTTGTCTGTCCGCTTCCGCGCCCGCATCCTGTGGGCTCGCGGCCGCCGTGCTGCAGCCGCCCGACCAGCCTCCACGCCCGCATGCCCAAACTCCCCGCGCCGTCCACATCCGACATCCGTCGCGATTTCCTCGCCTTTTTCCGCGACAAGGGCCACACCATCGTGCCCTCGGCACCGCTGGTGCCGGGCAATGACCCGACCCTGCTGTTCACCAACTCGGGCATGGTGCAGTTCAAGGACGTGTTCCTCGGCGCCGAGAAGCGTAGCTACGTGCGCGCGGCCGACGTGCAGCGCTGTCTGCGCGCTGGCGGCAAGCACAACGACCTCGACTCGGTCGGCTACACCGCGCGCCACCACACCTTCTTCGAGATGCTGGGCAACTGGTCGTTCGGCGACTATTTCAAGAAGGAGGCCATCGCCTGGGCCTGGGAACTGTTGACCGAAGTCTGGAAGCTGCCGGCCGAGCGCCTGCTGGTCACCGTCTATCACACCGACGACGACGCCTATGACCTGTGGCACACGATGATCGGTCTGCCGCCCGAGCGCATCATTCGCATCGGCGACAACCAGGGTGGCCCGTACGCCAGCGACAATTTCTGGCAGATGGCCGACACCGGCCCTTGCGGCCCGTCCACGGAGATCTTCTACGACCATGGGCCAGCCCACGCCGGTGGACCACCCGGTTCGCCTGACGAGGATGGCGACCGCTACATCGAGATCTGGAACCTGGTGTTCATGCAGTTCGACCGCCAGCTCGACGGCACGCTGCTGCCGCTGCCGGCGCCCTGCGTGGATACCGGCATGGGCCTGGAGCGTCTGGCCGCGGTGCTGCAGCATGCGCACAGCAACTACGAGATCGACCTGTTCCAGGCCTTGATCGCGAAGGCAGCGGAACTGACTGCGACCGACGACCGCGAGCACAAGTCGCTGCGGGTGATCGCCGACCACAGCCGTGCCTGCAGCTTCCTGATCGTCGATGGCGTGTTGCCGTCCAACGAGGGCCGCGGCTACGTACTGCGCAGGATCATTCGCCGCGCGCTTCGCCACGGCTGGATGCTGGGCGTGCGTGGGCCGTTCTTCCACCGCATGGTGGAGACACTGGTGGCTCAGATGGGCGAGGCCTACCCGGAACTCGCGCGCCAACAGGCGCTGGTGGAGCGTGCGCTGCAGGCCGAGGAGGAGCGCTTCGCCGAAACCCTCGACGCCGGCATGCGGATCTTCGACGAGGTGGCCGCGCGCAGCGGCGGCACCATTCCCGGCGAGGACGCCTTCCGCCTCTACGACACCTACGGCTTTCCGCTCGACCTCACCGCAGACATCGCGCGCGAGCGCGGGCTCGAGGTGGACACCACAGGCTTCGACAAGGCCATGGCACGGCAGCGCGAGACCGCGCGCGCCGCCGGCAAGTTCGGCGGCGGCACGCAGATGCCGGCCGACCTGGTCGCGCAGCTGGAGCCGACCGGATTCCTCGGCTACGACCAGCTGCAGGCCGGCGGGCTGGAAGTGGTCGCGCTGCTGCGCGAGGGTCGCCCGGTCGATGCGATCGAGGCCGGCGAGGAGGCGGTGGTGCTGCTCGACCGCACCCCGTTCTATGCCGAGTCCGGCGGCCAGGTCGGCGATACCGGCGCACTGGCGGAGCAGGGCACACGCTTCACGGTGGTGGACACGCGCAAGGTTGCCGGCCAGTTCCACGGCCACGTCGGCCGGCTCGACACCGGCACCCTGCGCAAAGGCGACCACGTGCTCGCGTCGATCGACACCACCCGCAGGGCCGCCACGGTGCTCAACCACAGCGCCACCCACCTGCTGCACGCGGCCCTGCGCCAGGTGCTGGGGACCCATGTTGCGCAGAAGGGCTCGCTGGTGGCGCCGGACCGTTTGCGCTTCGACTTTTCGCACTTCCATCCGGTCACTGCCGGTGAACTGGGCGAGGTCGAGTGCCGGGTCAATGCCGAGATCCGCGCCAACCACGCCGTCGAGATCCGGCACATGGGCATGCAGGAGGCGCTCGATGCCGGCGCCATGGCCCTGTTCGGCGAGAAGTACGGCGAGCGCGTGCGGGTGCTGCGCATGGGTGAGACCTCGGTCGAGCTCTGCGGCGGGACCCACGTGGCCCGTACCGGCGACATCGGCCTGTTCAAGATCGTGTCGGAGGGCGGCATCTCCGCCGGCGTGCGCCGGATCGAGGCGGTCACCGGGCAGGGGGCGATGGCCCATGTCGCGCGCCTGGAAGCGCAGGCCGAGGAAGTCGCGCGCCTGCTAGGCGCGCCCGTGGGCGAGGCCGGCGACAAGTTGCGCGCGCTGCTCGAGCGGCAGAAGTCACTGGAGCGGCAGCTCGATGCCCTCAAGGCGAGCGCGGCCTCCGGCGCCACCGCCGACTTGGCGTCGGGCGCCGTCGACGTCGACGGCATCAAGGTGCTCGCCGCGCGGCTGGAGGGCTTCGACGCCAGGGCGCTGCGCGAGGCGGTGGACCGGCTCAAGCAACAGCTCGGCGATGCCGTCGTGGTCCTGGCCGGGACGCGGGACGGCAAGGCGGCCCTGGTCGCCGGGGTCAGCGGCCAGGCCGCGGGCCGGGCCAAGGCCGGGGAACTGATCGCGCATGTCGCCGGTCTGACCGGCGGCAAGGGAGGCGGCCGTGCCGACCTGGCCCAGGGCGGCGGTGATGATGGCCCGGCGTTGCGCGATGCGCTGGCCGGTATTCCCGACTGGCTGCGTGCACGGCGTTGAAGGCTGGGCGTCAAGCGTTCAGGATCTGGCCCGGGCCGGCTTTCGGCGGGTATGATGTTTCACGTTTGTGAAGGACCGGGGGAAGGCGCGCCGAGGCCAGCGCCTCCTGCGGATCGCCCGGAAGCAGGCTGCTGCCGGTTCATGGAGAGTCCCACATGTTGATACTGACCAGGCGGGTCGGCGAAACCCTGATGATCGGCGATTCGGTCAACGTGACCGTGCTCGGCGTCAAGGGCAACCAGGTGCGCATCGGCATCACCGCGCCGAAGGATGTCGCCGTCCATCGCGAGGAGATCTACCAGCGCATCCACCGTGGCGAAGGCGTCGAGGCGCCCCAAGGCAGCGACGCGCCGGTGGAAGGTTTGCCGCAACCCAGGTGAGCCGGTATCCTGCGCGTCCGTCGCGGGCAATGCCGCCGCGCGGAGGTTCCGGAGAGTTGCCCGAGTGGCTGAAGGGGCTCCCCTGCTAAGGGAGTATAGGGTTTATAGCTCTATCGAGGGTTCGAATCCCTCACTCTCCGCCATTGATGAATGGCTACGAGTTCGGGATTCCCCGCGCGGCGCAGTGCGCCGGGCGTTCGCATCGGCCACGCGCCATGGCCGCATGGGCGGCCGATGCTCACCCCTCACTCTCCGCCAATTGAGCTTGTTGCCGATTGACGGATTCCCGGTCGATTCGGCACAATTCCGCTTCTGCGCGCCCGTAGCTCAGTTGGATAGAGCACCAGGCTACGAACTTGGGGGTCGGAGGTTCGAATCCTTCCGGGCGCGCCATCTGTCACAACGAAAAGCCGGCTAGCGCCGGCTTTTTCGTACGTGATCGCGAGGCAGTCTGTTTCCCGAGCGCACGCGAGGTCAGGCGCCGTAGTACCGGCGATACCAGTCCACGAAGTGCCGCACGCCGGTCTCGATGGGCGTCGACGGGGCGTAGCCGGTGTCGTTGCGCAGTGCCGAAACGTCGGCATGGGTGTCGGGCACGTCCCCCGGCTGCAGCGGCAGCAGGCGCATCTCCGCCTTGCGTCCCAGGCACGCCTCCAGCACATGGATGTAATCCAGCAACTGTACCGGTCGGTCGTTGCCGATGTTGTAGACCCGATACGGCGCCGAGGAGGTGGCGGGCGTGGGCGCCAGCGGGTTGTGGCCGGGGTCCGGGTCGGGGACGCGGTCGAGGGTGCGGATCACGCCTTCGACGATGTCGTCGATGTAGGTGAAGTCACGGCTGTGGTGGCCGTGGTTGAAGACATCGATCGGCTCGCCGGCGAGGATCCTGCGGGTGAACAGGAACAGCGCCATGTCCGGCCGGCCCCAGGGGCCATAGACGGTGAAGAAGCGCAGCCCGGTGGTCGGCAGGCCGAAGAGGTGGCTGTAGGTGTGCGCCATCAGCTCATTGGCCTTCTTGGTCGCCGCGTACATGCTGACCGGGTGGTCGACGCTGTCCTCGACCGCGAACGGCAGCTTGCGGTTGGCGCCATAGACCGAACTCGACGAGGCGTAGACCAGGTGCTCGACATTGCCATGCCGGCACGCTTCGAGGATGTTCAGGAAACCGACGATGTTGCTGTCGACGTAGGCGCGCGGATTTTCCAGCGAGTAACGCACGCCGGCCTGCGCTGCGAGGTTGACCACGCGCTGCGGGGCGAAGTCGGCGAAGGCGAGTTCGACCGCGGCGCGGTCCTCCAGCGAGGCTTGTTGGAATCGGAAGTTGGCGTGCGGGGTCAGCCGCGCCAACCGCGCCTGTTTCAGCTGCGGATCGTAGTAGGCGTTGAGGTTGTCGTAGCCGAGCACCTCGTCGCCCCGGGCAAGCAGGCGCTCGCTCAGCCTCGAACCGATGAACCCGGCGGCGCCGGTGACAAGAATGCGGGCCATCGTCCGTGCCCTATAGCCAGGCGTCGGCGCTGGCGCGCGGCAATGCGCGCTTGACGTCGAACAGCACCGCTCCGGGCTTGCCGAACGCACGAATGCCGCCTTCGCCCAGGGCGACGAATTCGCGGTGCGACACCGCGAGCACGATCGCGTCGTAGTGGCCGCGCGCGGGGTCGGCGACCAGCTCGATGCCGTACTCGGCGCGGGCCTCGTCGGCATCGACCCATGGATCGTGCACGTCGACGACAACACTGTAGCTCTGCAGTTCGTGGACGATGTCCACAACGCGCGTGTTGCGCAGGTCCGGGCAGTTTTCCTTGAACGCAAGTCCGAGCATCAACACCCGCGAGCGCGCGGTCGGGATGGCGCGCTCATGCATCAGCTTCACCAGGCGTTGCCCGACGTGGCTACCCATGCCATCGTTGATGCGGCGTCCGGCAAGGATCACGTCGGGGTGGTAGCCAATCTCCTGCGCCTTGTGGGTCAGGTAGTAGGGGTCCACGCCGATGCAGTGGCCACCGACCAGTCCGGGACGGAAGGGCAGGAAGTTCCACTTGGTGCCTGCGGCCTCGAGTACTTCGTGGGTATCGATCCCGAGGCGGTTGAAGATCATCGCCAGTTCGTTGACCAGGGCGATGTTGAGGTCGCGCTGGGTGTTTTCGATGACCTTGGCGGCCTCGGCCACGCGGATGCTGGAAGTCTTGTGGGTGCCGGCGGTGATGATGCCGCGGTAGAGGGCATCGACGAAGTCCGCCGCCTCCGGACTCGACCCGGAAGTCACCTTGAGGATGTTTTCCAGCCGATGCTCCTTGTCGCCGGGGTTGATCCGCTCCGGGCTGTAGCCGGCGCTGAAGTCCTGGTGATAGGCCAGGCCGGATTCGCGCCCCACGATCGGCACGCAGACCTCCTCGGTCGCGCCGGGATAGACGGTCGATTCGTAGATCACCACGCCACCGCGCGTGATCGCCCGGCCGACGGTGCGGCTGGCCGCCTCCAGCGGGCGCAGGTCCGGCCGCTTGAAGGCGTCGATCGGCGTCGGCACGGTGACGATGAAGACATTGCATTCGCCCAGCGCCGCGGGATCGTTGCTGAATCGCAGGTCGCCGGCGTTGCGTAGTTCGTCCGCGTCCACTTCGCGGGTGGCGTCGTCGCCGCGGTGCAAGGCGGCGATGCGTGCGGGATCGATGTCGAAGCCGAGCGTCGGATGGCGGCGGGCGAAGGCAACGGCCAGCGGCAGGCCGACGTAACCGAGGCCGATGACCGCGATGCGGATGTTGTCCAGGGCGGGAAGGGAGGCGGTCATCGGCGGGCATTGTCCATGCGCTGCAGCGCGCAGTGTATCCAAGCGTGTAGATCCCGGGCTGTCTGGCGTTGAGCTGGGTGGGCCTGAAGCCTGACGGTCATGGTCGCTCCACAGTGACGTGATCGAGCACCCGCACCGCGCCGCGTCCGGGGGCGTATCCGCGAGCGAGTGCACGATGCACGTAGTCGGTGGCCGCGGCGCAGGCTGAGGCCAGGTCGAGGCCGCGGCAGAGGTTGGCGGCGATGGCGGCAGCGAGGGTGCAGCCGGTGCCGTGGGCGGTGAGCGCGAGCCTGTCGTGGACGAACGCGGCATCGGCAAGACCATCGTGGTAGCGGTCGACGACGCGGTCGCCTTCGTGCAGATGGCCACCCTTGAGCAGCACCGCGCTTGCGCCGAGTCCGCGCAGTGCGGCAAGCGCAGCATCCGCCGCCTCGGCGTCGTCGATCGTTCGCCCCAGCAGCAGTTCCGCCTCGGGGATGTTGGGCGTGAGCAGGGTCGCCAGCGGCAGCAGCCGCGTGCGCAGCGCACCGAGGGCGTCGTCGGCCAGCAGCTTCGCGCCGGAGGTGGCGACCATCACCGGGTCGAGCACGACATGGGCCGGACGGTGCGCCTGCAGCGCATCGGCGACCGCGTGGATGACCTCGGCGTTGGCCAGCATGCCGAGCTTGACCGCATGAATGTCGAAATCATCGAAACAGGCATCGATCTGCGCGCGCAGGAAGGCCACCGGCGGCACGTGCACGGCGGTCACCCCGCGGGTGTGCTGCGCGGTCAGCGCGGTGATCGCGGACAGCCCATGCACGCCATGCGCGGCAAAGGTCTTGAGGTCGGCCTGGATGCCGGCGCCGCCGCCGGAGTCGGAGCCGGCAATGGTCAGGGCGCAGTTCGCTTTGGTGGTCATGTCGCCAATTCTCGCAGCTGGCGGGATGGTCGTGGAAAAAGCCCGGCAGGCGGAGTGGATGCGGGGACGCTCGCTGGGTCGAGCGGTTGCGTGGCGCGCAACGCCGCGCGGGATACGCCGTGAATACGTCCATGCAGGCTCATCGGCGACATCCATGTCGCCGAAGGTCCCGCCCGGCGTTGCGCACCACGCGCCCGAAGCCTGGCCGCGCGTCAGAGGACCTCGGAGGCATAGTCGGCCAGTCGCGAGCGTTCGCCGCGGCGCAGGGTGACGTGTGCGCTGTGCGCCCAGGCCTTGAAGCGGTCAACGGCGTAGGTCAGGCCCGAGGTGGTTTCGGTCAGGTACGGCGTGTCGATCTGCTCGACGTTGCCCAGGCAGACGATCTTGGTACCGGGGCCGGCGCGGGTGACCAGGGTCTTCATCTGCTTCGGGGTCAGGTTCTGTGCCTCGTCGAGGATCAGGTAGCGGCTGAGAAAGGTGCGGCCGCGCATGAAGTTCATCGAGCGGATCTTGATCCGCGAGGCGAGCAGGTCGTTGGTCGCCGCGCGCCCCCAGCTCCCGCCTTCCTTGTTGCTCGGCATCAGGACCTCGAGGTTGTCGGTCAGGGCGCCCATCCACGGCGTCATCTTTTCCTCTTCCGTGCCGGGCAGGAAGCCGATGTCTTCGCCGACGCTGACCGTGGCGCGGGTCATGATGATTTCCCGGTATCGCTGCGCGTCCATGGTCTGCGCCAGGCCCGCGGCCAGCGCCAGCAGGGTCTTGCCGGTGCCGGCGGTGCCGAGCAGGGTGACGAAGTCGATCTCCGGGTCCATCAGCGCGTTGAGCGCGAAGTTCTGCTCGCGGTTGCGCGCCAGGATGCCCCACACCGCGTGCTGGTTGCTGCGGTAGTCGTCGACGATCTGCAGGGTGGCGCGGTCGCCTTCGACCTTGACCACGCGCAGCTGCGACTCCTCGTCGCCGGGCAGATGCAGGAACTGGTTGGGGAACAGTTCCTCGTCCTCGGCGCGGTCGATCTCGTAGTAGGTGCGGCCCTTGTCGGTCCAGGACTTGAGGTCCTTGCCGTGGCGCTGCCAGAAATCCTCCGGCAGTGCGGTGGCGCCGGTGTAGAGCAGGCTGAAATCGTCGAGTGCGCGGTCGTTCTCGTAGTCCTCGCTGGCGATGCCCGCGATCGCCGCCTTGATCCGCAGGTTGATGTCCTTGGACACGAACACCACCGGCGCGCCAGGCTCCGCGGCCTTGAGCGCGAGGATCGCCTGCACGATGTCGTTGTCGGGCAGGTGGTCGTCGCCACGCCTTCTGCTGTCAAGCGCCGCGGTCTGGAACTGCAGCCTGCCGATGCTCTCCACGCCGCGCAGCTGCAGGCCGCCGGGGCGGGTGAGGGTGAGGCCGGAGGCGATGCGGTCCGCACCCTGGGCCTCGATGAGTTCGTTGATGAAGCGGCTGACTTGACGCGCATTGCGGCTAGCCTCCGACGTGCCCTTCTTGCCGTTGTCCAGCTCCTCGATGACCTGCATCGGCAGGAACACGTCGTGCTCCTCGAACTTGAACAACGCGGTCGGGTCGTGCATCAGCACGTTGGTGTCGAGCACGTAGATACGCTTGCCTTTGGTCATCTTGGGGTCCTGTGCAATGCAGCGGTCATATTGGTCATGGTCGGGCAGCGGCTGGCCACCGCGGCCCGCCAAGCGGCCCGGTGTTGGGAAAGGAATCGAGGGAACTCACTGCGCCTGGGCCGCCTTCAGCGCGTCCAGCACGGCCTGGGCATGACCAGGGACCTTGACCTTGCGCCAGGCCGCGGCGATGCGGCCGCCGGGATCGAGCAGGAAGGTGCTGCGCTCGATGCCGAGCACCTTGCGACCGTACAGGTTCTTTTCCTTGATTACGTCAAACGCGGCGCACAGCGCTTCGTCGACGTCGCTGACCAGGTCGAACGCAAATCCCTGTCCGGCGCAGAAGTTGTCGTGGGACTTCACCGAATCGCGCGACACGCCCAGCACCTCGGCGCCCAGCTTGCGGAACTTCGGCAGCAGTGCATTGAATTCGAGCCCTTCGGTGGTGCAGCCGGGGGTGGAATCCTTCGGATAGAAGTAGAGCACCAGCCAGCGGCCGGCGTGGTCGGACAGCTTCGCGGTCTTGCCGCCGGACAACGCCAGCGGCAGCGCGAGCGTGGACTTCGCGAGCGGCTTGCCAGTCTCGACCATGCTCAGAACTTCATCGGATCCATGATGGCGTCGAGATTGAGGTGGTCGCAGAATTCGAGGAAGTCGTCGCGCAGCGCGGCGATGTGCATTTCCGAAGGCACGCCGATGGTGACCTGCGCCGAGAACATCTCCGCGCCGGTCTGCATGGCGCGGTAGCGCGAGCAGTGCAGGCTTTCGATGGTGATGCCCTGGCGGTCGAAGAAGTCCGCGAGCTGGAACAGGATGCCGGGCTTGTCCGCGGCCACCACCTCGACCACGTAGGGCAGCAGGTTGGACTGGATCGGCTTCGGCCCGGTGCGGTACCAGATCAGCTTCAGGCCTTCCTCGCGCTCCAGCCGGGTCAGCATCGCCTCCAGCTTGGCGACCGCGTCCCAGGAGCCGGTGGCCAGCGCCGATACCGACACGTCGCGGCCCACCGTGGACAGTCGGGTGTCGACGAGGTTGCAGCCGCTGTCGGCGATCCGCCGCGACACCGCCAGCAGCGGCGAGGCCGGGTGCGTGGTGTAGGCGTTGATCAGCAGGTAGTTCTCGTTCGGCGCCGGGCGGGCGCCGTTGTCGGGAGAGGCTGGGGAGTCGGTCAAGGCAGCGTCCGCGGCGAGAGTATCGGGCTGGAACCCGGGTGTGCATCGACGGCATCGAATGTGGAGGACGTCGTCGGCGGCATCTGAACGGCGTCCGGGCCACGCACCCGTCGTATGTCCAGCATACTTGCCCGTGCTTCGCGCCCGCAAGTAAGATCGTGGGCGATCCCGGCGGATCCCGGCACCCGCCCGTCCGTTGCATGCGGACCAGGGCCTCCAGGCTGGCCGGATCCGCCTTCCCACTGTTACGGAAGACCCGCTTGCAACTGACCGGCAGCATCACCGCGCTGGCGACACCGTTTACGGCCGCCGGCGAACTCGACCATGACGGCTGGCGGCGGCTGCTCGCCGCCCAGTTGGATGCCGGCACCCAGGGCGTGGTGGTGGCCGGTTCCACCGGCGAAGCCGCGGCCCTGTACGACCCCGAATACGAGAGCCTGCTGCGCACGGCCGTGGAACTCCTGGGTGGCCGCATCCCGGTGCTGGCCGGCACCGGCCTGTCGAACACGGCCAAGACCATCGAACAGACCCGCCGCGCCGCGGCCCTGGGTGCGGATGCCGCGCTGGTCGTCACGCCGCCCTACGTGCGGCCAACCCAGGCCGGGCTGCTCGCCCACTACCGCGCCATCGCCGACGACGGCGCGCTGCCGCTGGTGCTGTACAACGTCCCCGGCCGCACCGGCTGCGACCTGCTGCCGGAATCGACCGCGGCACTGGCCACGCACCCGCGCATCGTCGCGATCAAGGAGGCGCGCAACGAGCCGCAGCGGATGCAGGCCCTGCTGGCGCTGCGCGCCGAAGGGTTCACGGTGCTCAGCGGCGACGACCCGACCGCGGCGCGCGCCCTGCTGGCCGGCGCCGATGGCGTGATCTCGGTGGTGTCCAACGTCGTCCCGGCTGCCTTCCGCCGCCTGTGCGACCTGGCCCGCGCCGGCGGGGCCGAGCAAAGCACGGCCTGGGACGCGCGCCTGCAATCGCTGTACGATTTCGCCGGCATTGAGCCGAATCCGATCCCGGTCAAGGCGCTGCTGGCGCGGCTGGGCTTGGGCCATGGCCTGCGCCTGCCGCTGACCGCGCTCGACGCCGCGCATGCCGCCAGCGCCGATGCCCTGGTACCCGTTATCCTTGAACTCGAACGATCCTGCCGCGAAACCGCCGCAGCCTGAACGCCCCTTCCCGCAGGAGACCACCATGCCGTCCAACTTCCCCGTGTTCCGTTCCGTGCTCATTGCCGCGCTGGTCGTGGCGGTCGCTGGTGCTTCCGGCTGCCGCTGGCTGCGCAAGGGCAACGATCTCTACGCCCAGAGCCCGGAGAGCCGGCCGCTGGAAGTGCCGCCCGACCTCGACCGCCCCAATACCGAGGGCGCGATGAAGATGCCGCCGGCGGCCGGGTCGGTGACGCGGTCCTCACTGCCTGCGCCCGGCACGCCGGTGGCGGGAGCGCCGGGTTTCGCCGTGGCCGGCGAGCGCGATGCCGTGTTCGATCGCGTCGGCGCAGCGCTGGCGGCGATCGATGGTGTCAGCGTCGTCAGCCGCGCGCCGCTGCTCGGCACCTATGACCTGGATTATCAGGGCAGCAAGTTCCTGGTCCGGGTCGCTGCGACCGCGGCGGGCAGCCAGGTCTCCGCGGTGGATCCGCGCGGCCAGCCGGCTGCGAGCAGTGCGGCGGCGCAGCTGATGTCCCGGTTGAGGGCTGCGCTCGGCGGCTGACGCCCGGCGCGATTGCGCCAGTGGCTGCGTCTGGGACTAACGCTCCAGCAGCGGCAGCTTGTCCGCGACGCCTTCCCACTGCTTGGCGTCGGGTGGGCCTTCCTTGCGCGCGGTGATCACCGGCCAGTCCTTCGCCAATTCGGCATTGAGCGCGACGAAGGCTTCCTGCCCGGCGGGCACGTCGTCCTCCGGGTAGATCGCATTGATCGGGCACTCCGGCTCGCACAGGGTGCAGTCGATGCATTCGTCCGGGTCGATCACCAGGAAGTTGGGCCCCTCGTGGAAACAGTCCACCGGGCACACCTCGACGCAGTCGGTGTACTTGCACTTGATGCAGTTCTCGGTGACGACGAAGGGCATGGCGTTCCTTTCCCGCATTGGCGCCGATAGTTTACGCCGACACACACCCTCGCCCCATCCCTCTCCCGCAAGCGGGAGAGGGCGAGTCGGTGCCATGCGGGAGCCGCTTGCGCCGCATCGCGGCTGCAGATCGCCTCCGGCTTCGGAGACGACGGATTGTTTGGCGCTCCCTACGGGATTCGAACCCGTGTTTTAGCCTTGAGAGGGCCACGTCCTAGGCCTCTAGACGAAGGGAGCGGGGATTGCCGCCGTGGGCGACGCCGGTTGGACGACCGGCCGCGCGGGCCCTTCGAGCGCCGCGCAGCTTGCTAGTATAGCAACGGAAACGGATGCCGAACGGGCACGCCGACGCGAGTTTTCCTGGCCGATGCCGAACCACACCCCATCTGTGCACACCGCCCTGCGGGTCATTCCCCGCGACCAACATCCGATCTCGCGCAAGGGCATCAGCCCGAATGCGCTGCGGGTGCTGTACCGCCTGCGTGAGGGCGGCCATGCCGCGTTCCTGGTCGGCGGTGCGGTGCGCGACCTGCTGGTCGGCGGCCACCCCAAGGATTTCGATGTTGCCACCGACGCCAGCCCGGAGCAGGTCAAGCACCTGTTCCGCAACTGCCGGCTGATCGGGCGCCGGTTCCGGCTGGCGCATGTGGTGTTCGGCCGCGAGATCATCGAGGTCGCAACCTTCCGCGCCAACGCCGACGACGGCAGCGGCGACCGCCAGCTGCACGAGGGCGGGCGACTGCTGCGCGACAACGTCTACGGCAGCATCGAGGACGACGCGGTGCGCCGCGACTTCACCGCCAACGCGCTGTACTACACGGTCGACGATTTCTCCGTGCACGACTACGTCGGCGGCTTCGACGACGTGCAGAACCGGGTGCTGAGGTTGATCGGCGATCCAGAAACCCGCTACCGCGAGGATCCGGTGCGCATGCTGCGCGCGGTGCGGCTGGCTGCCAAGCTCGATTTCGAGATCGAGCCCGCCAGCGCCGCGCTGCTCCCCGGGCTTGCACCACTGCTGGCCGAGGCCGCACCGGCGCGGCTGTTCGAGGAATGCCTGAAGCTGTTCCTGTCCGGTAATGCCGTGGCCAGTTTCGAGGGCCTGGAGCGGCATGGGCTGCTGCCGGCACTGCTGCCGGAGTCTGCAGCCGCGCTCGCCGCCAACCGCAGCGGGGCGCTGCGCAGGATGTTGCTCGATGGCCTGCGCGGCACCGATGCCCGGGTCGCGGCGGAGGAGCCGGTGTCGCCGGGCTTCCTGTTTGCCCTGCTGCTGTGGCCGGGATATTGCCGCACCCTGATCGCGCTCGAGGCGCAGGGTGTGCACGCGGCCGAGGCCCAGCGCCGCGCCGCCGACCGGGTCACCGTGCACCAGCTGCAGACCGTGGCGCTGCCACGGCGCTTCTCGCTGCCGATGCAGGAGATCTGGCTGCTGCAGGCGCGGCTGTCGTCGGCGCAGTCCCCGCAGCGCCAGCGCAAGCGGGTGATGCGGACCCTCGCGCATCCGCGTTTTCGCGCCGCATTCGATTTCCTGGTGCTGCGCCAGTCCGCGTCGGACGACCATGCCGCGGACGTGGCGTTCTGGCGCGAGGCGCAGGACGATCCCGACAATGCCCTCGCCGAGCATCCCGTGCACGTGCCGGGGGACGCGGAGGACGGCGACAGCGCCGCGCCGCGCAAGCGTCGGCGCCGGCGCCGGCGCGGCACCACGGCCGCGGAATGATCCGCCCCGCCATTGCCTACGTCGGCCTCGGCGGCAACGTCGGCGATGCCTCCGCGAGCGTACGCGCGGCCCTGGACGCCCTCGACGATCTGCCTGACACGCAACTGCTGCGGGCCTCGCGCCTCTACCGCACGCCGGCCTGGGGCCTGCACGACCAGCCCGACTTCATCAACGCGGTGGCGGCGCTGGAAACGGGGTTGTCGGCACGTGACCTGCTCGATGCCATGCTCGGCGTGGAGCGCGCCTTCGGCCGCGACCGCGAGACGGAGCCGGTGCGCTGGGGTCCGCGCACGCTGGACCTCGACCTGCTGCTCCATGGCGATGCCGTGATCGACGCGCCGGGGCTGCGGGTGCCGCACCCGCACCTGCACCAGCGCGCCTTCGTGCTGGTGCCCTTGCTGGAGATCGCGCCGGACCTGCGGATCCCCGGGCGCGGCAGCGCGCGGGATGCGCTGTCGGCCATGGCCACCGACGGCATCGAGGCGCTACTCTGAGCCTCCGCCGCGACGTAGTCCGCCGCATGACCGCTCCCGAAGCCCGCGCGCCCCGCAAGCCGATGACCCTGCCCGCACTGGCCGAGGCCCGGCGTGCCGGCCGCCGCCTGGTGATGCTCACCGCCTACGATGCCGGCTTCGCGCGCGTGCTCGACGCGGCGGGGGTCGATATGGTGCTGGTCGGCGACTCGCTGGGCATGGTGGTGCAGGGCCACGAAACGACCCTGCCGGTGAGCGTGGACGAGATCGCCTACCACACCGCATGCGTCGCCCGCGGCCTCGGCCATGCCTTGCTGGTCGCCGACCTGCCGTTCCAGGCCGACGCCACGCCGCAGCGCGCGCTCGACGCCGCCACCCGCCTGCTGCAGGCCGGCGCGCAGATGGTCAAGCTGGAGGGCGCGGGGTCGCACAAGCTCGAGGCCATCCGCTACCTTGTCGAGCGCGAGGTCCCGGTCAGCGCCCATCTCGGGCTGACCCCACAATCGGTGCTGCGTTTCGGCGGCTACCGGGTGCAGGGCCGCGAGGCCGACGCCGCGCAGGCGCTGCGTGCGGACGCGCGC
>JALZMP010000105.1 GCA_030858145.1 Pseudomonadota bacterium | reverse complement strand
GTGTCGGAGCGGGGCGCGGGCTGCTCGCTCGTGGTCGCAATGTCCGCATCGGTCGGCGGTGCGGCCAGCGCCATGGCGTCGTCGGCGTCGGCCGGCAACGGCGCATAGGGATTGAACGGCGCCGTATCCGGCACCAAGCCGACCACGAGTGGGCCGTCGTCGCGCATGCCGGTGTCGACCGGGGGCGGCATCGCATCGGCCACGGCGACCGGCGCCGGGGGCACATCGGACGGCGCGGTGTCATCGCTGGCTACCGGTGTGGTCGACACCGTGCACGCCGCCAGGGCCAACATTCCGGCGGCGGCGAATGCGTGCAACAGCGACAGGACATGGGGGCGTGCGGTCATGACGATTCTGCTTTCGGGATGAAGCCGACATCTTGACCTTTGACCCTGCGCGCATGGCGTGAATTTCACCTGCGTTCTCCGGGGACGTCCGCGCGATACGCGTTATTCACGTGGTGTAAGCAAGCCTCATTGCATCCTGCGATTCCCTGCCGACAAGGACCCGCCCATGCACTACACACCGAACCCCGGCCAGGAGCCATCACCCGACGCCATCCCCGGCCAGATCCCGCATCCCGCGCGCGATCCGGTCCCGGACCAGCCGGTCGATCCCGTGCCCAGCCAGCCCACCGACCCGACCATCCCGCCAATCCGCGATCCCAATAGCCTGTGCCGGACTGCTTCGCCACGCCCTTAGCGAAAGCTGTGCGCGTAACGCCGGCGCAGTCCCCAACCGTAGGCGGCCGCATAGCCGAGCAGCACGCCAGCGACCGCCCAGAGTCCGCCGACATCCATGAAGTGCTGCCATAGTGCGTTGCCACCCGCCTCGCCGCCGGCGCGCCGCCAGGCCCACCACAGCCCGAGCGCGATGCGCAGCGCCAGCAGCGCAGTCAGCGCCAGCACCAGCCAGCGGTTGGGTGTGTAGTGGAACTGCCCGTCACTGTGCTCGAAGCGGGTTAGTGCCAGGCCCAGACCACCGACCAGGCCCCCGACCGCGAGACCGACGAGCGCATCGCGCGGCGCGTGCGCGCTCCAGGCCGCCCCCATCCAGGCCGCGGCGAGAAAGCCCGGCAGTGATAGCAGCAGTCCCCAGGCGTTGACCCGCAGCACCCACCCCCGCGCCCGCCGCCGCGCACTCCCGTACCGGTAGCGCTGGCGCAGCGACAGTGGCAGCAGCACCAACCACGCGGCCACCACGACCAGCAGCAACAGGGGCAGGAGCAGCAGGGGCATGGGCGCTAGTGTGGCCCAGTGCGTTGCCGACGAACTCTGGCGTGTTCGTGCGGCGTCCGGCGTCCACCGCGATGCATTGAAGGGAACCCGACCCCGTTCCCCCGACCCCGTTCCCGCGAAGCGGTGAGACGGGATCGCCTGACATGCGGCCGTCAGCAGGTTGGCGCGGCGTGCGCCCGTTTGTCGAGTGTTCGTAGGTGAACATGACCCCGTTCCTCCGGGACGGGCTGGAGGCAACAGTCATCCGGAGCTCACGTGGCAATCGGGATAGTGCATGCTTATGCTGCAATGCAGCAATCCTGCAGCGTGACAGCCCTGTCCATTCAAAGGCATCTCCCCGTGAAGTTTCTCGATCAATTGGCACGCCTAAACCCCCGCAAAACGGACCGGTCGCCACTGGATCCCCGCGTCTCCAAGATCATCGACGACGCCTTGGCATCCACGGGGCTGGGCCGCGGCGAGGCGGCGAGCGGCGGTATTGCCGCGGTCATCGACGATGCGCTCACCCGCGCCGGCTTGCGCGGGCCCGTCTGCGCGCCCGATCTGGTGCATGCGCCGATCCAGCCCCGCGCGGCCGCTGCACCGGCAGCCCGCGCCGACGCGCCTGAATCCGCGGGCCAGGCGCAGGGGCAGTTCCTGGCCCGGTCTTTCGCCGGCCCGGCAGGCACGCTCGCCTACAAGGTCTACGTGCCGGCCGGCTACGCGGCCGATGCCTCCCGGCGGTTCCCCCTGCTGGTGATGCTGCATGGCTGCACGCAGTCGCCGGACGACTTCGCGGCCGGCACCCGCATGAATGCACTGGCCGACCGGCACGGGTTGCTGGTGGCCTATCCCGCCCAGTCCACAAATGCCAACGGCTCCAAATGCTGGAACTGGTTCCGCCCGCAGGACCAGGTGCGCGGCATGGGCGAACCGGCCCTGATCGCCGGCGTGACCGCGCAGGTGCGGGCGGACTATCGCGTGGATCCGGCCCGCATCTACGTGGCCGGACTGTCCGCCGGCGCGGCGATGGCCGTTGTGCTGGGCAGGACCTACCCCGAGGTGTATGCGGCCGTGGGCGTGCACTCGGGGCTGCCGTATCGCGCGGCGCAAGACGTGGCATCGGCCTTTGCGGCGATGAAGGGAGGCGCGGTGCGGGCGCCCGGTGCGCGGCCGGACGGCGCCGGCCCCGTCGTGCCCACCATCGTCTTCCATGGCGATCGCGACCATACCGTGTCCGCCGCCAATGGCGCCGCCATCGTCGCGCAGCTAACCAGCGCCGGCGGTCACGCCTGGGCGGCCTCCGGCCAAGACACCGGCACCGCCGCCAGCGGCCGCACCCATACCCGCACGCACTACAGCGACGCCTCGGGCCGGACCGTGGTCGAAGACTGGCGCGTGCATGGCGGTGGCCACGCCTGGATGGGCGGAAGCCCTGCCGGTACTTACACCGATCCGCAAGGCCCCGACGCCTCCGCGGAGATGCTGCGGTTCTTCCTGCAGCACGCACAGGCCAACTGAAGCAGGGCCACGCGGGCTGCTGCCACCGAAATCGCGCACACGCCCGCGTCGTGCGCGGCACCGGGGAATCAAACCCGCGGCAGGAAGTCATGCGCCCCTACTTCCATCGACAGCCTCCGTCCCGTTTACTGCCTTTACTCCGCGATCACGGCGCCTCGACGAACGGCACCACGTCCTCGCCGGCGGACTCCACTTCCACCAGTCGCACCATCAGCAACGCCAGGGTGACCACGTCCTGATGGTTGTGCGCGGCCACGCGGCGCAGGTTGCGGGCCGAGCCGCCGCGCAGGTAGGTGAGCCACGCGGCGGGCGCTTCGGAACCGGGCAGGTCGTCTTCGCGCACGATGCGCAGCAGCTCGCGCTCGATGGTGGCCAGGCGGCAGTTTTCCCAGGTGCCGCGGTAGCGACGGCGGGTTGGGAACAGCAGGTCCACGTGGTCCAGCACCGACAGCGGATCAGGCCGTCGCGCCAGGCAGTAGCGGGTCTTGAGCAGCGGCGCGTCGTAGCAACGGCCGTTGTAGCTGGACAGCACCGTGGGTTTCTCGCGCAACCAGCCGGCGAACACGTCCAGCATGGCGCCCTCGGCGGCCATGGTGGTCATCAGCAGCTGGCGCACGCGCAGGCCATCGCCGTGCCAGTCGGCCGCGCCGATCATGAAGGCGCGCGTGCCGGTGCCGCCGGCCAGGCCGGTGGTCTCGGTGTCGAAGAACAGCAGGTGGCGCGGGTCGACGGATTCATCCACGCGCTTGGCGAAGGCGAGCGACAGGTCCTGAGGCGGCGCGGTCATGGGCAACTGGACTTCGGTGTAGCGCAGTCCTGGTGCGATCTCCTCGCCGGGCACCTCGCGGTCACGCGAACGCCTTGGCAGCAATAGCGCCTTCTCACGCAACCCAAGCAGGCGGCGCAGGCCGCTGATCGAATGCAGTGATCCGGCGGGTGGCCCACCGGCGACTGGCGAACCTGCCGAACGCAGCGCGGCGGCAGACGCCGCAGGCGCAGCGACCGTACCGCCAGCCTGGCGCTTGAGCGCCCGCAGTTTCTCCAAGCTGACGCTCATGCGGCGAACACCCCGGGTACCTCTCCCACAACCGCTCTCGTAGGAGCGGCCCATGGCCGCGATGCATTTCGCTCAAACCACCGCACCACCGTCCAAGCAGGGGCGCCCCCAGGGTGCGGTGCCGTTAGAACCTCCACCGTCCCGAACATCCCGGCGTCTCCAACGTGTCGACCAAGGGCACCGCACCTTGGGGGCGCCTCTACGTCCAAGCGAACTCGCGGCAAGATCGCGCCAAGGGCATCGCGCCCATTGGGCGCTCCTACGAAAAACGTGGTCATGGGGTGGGCTCGGCGGCCAACAGGCCCAGCACTTCGAGGGCGAGCGAGCGTGGGGTGGCCATGCCGGGGCCTTCGCTGGCGGCCAGCACCGGCCCTACGCAGGCGGGGCAGCCGGCGCTGCAGTCGCAGCGTTGCACCAGCTCGCTCGCGCGCTGCACCAGTTCGTGCTGGCGCTGCCACAGCGGCTCGCTCAGGCCCACCCCGCCGGGGAAGTTGTCGTACAGGAACACGCTGGGCACGAACTGCGCGCCCTCCACGAATGCGGTGTCCATCAGTGTCAGGTCGCCGCCGTCCACGTCCTTCAGCTGCCCACGACCCTTCTGGTCGCCGACCACGAACCACGCACCGTCGCCATTGCCCACCGACTTCTGCAGGTCGCGCGCGTCGGCCATTACCGCAACGGTGGCCACCACGTGCAGGGCGTAGGCCGCGCCGAGGAACCCGTCCAGCGCGTCCTGCTTCGACGCGAACGCGCGCAGCAGCACCGCCTGCGGCAGCTGCCACCACACCGCGGTGGTGTGCAGTTCCTGGTCGGGCAGGTTGACCGGCCCGTGGCCGATGTTCTCGTGGGTGTAGTAGCGGATCTTCTTGTAGCCGGCCACGCGCCGCACCACGTGCACCTCGCCGTGGCTACTGTCGCCAGCGCCCGCCTGGCCGCCGTCGAAACGCTCCAGCACCTTGAGCCTGGTGAAGTCGATGCTGTCGGTGTAGTAGTCCACGAAGGTGCGGGTGACGTAGGCCTTGCGGCCTTCCCAGTCCAGCCGCTCCACCTGGTAGGGCGTGCTCTGCACCATGTGGATCGCGCCCTCGTACAGGGTCAGCGCGGCGGCGGAGTAGTCGACCTCGCACAGGATCACCTGGCGCCCGTCGGTGCGGTCCACCACCACGAAGTTGCCATCGGCCACCGAACGCAGGCTCACCGCTTGCGCCGGGTAACTGTCGGCGATCCACTCCCAGCGCTCGCCTTCCTTGTGCACCACTTCCGACTCGGCCAGCGCCTCCAGGTACAGGGTGGGATCCAGCGGACCGAACGGCTCGGTCGTGCCATCGGCCAGGGTGGTGAACGGCAATTCGAAGGAGGCGCAGCGGATGTGGTCGAACAGGATCAGCGGCTGGTCGGCGGCGATGCGCGCGTGTTCGGGCGGGGCGTCGGCGAAGAAGTCAGGATGCCGCACCACGTACTGGTCCAGCGGCTGCGAACTGGCGACCAGGATGCCCAGCGAGGCCTGCTGGCGGCGCCCCGCGCGGCCGAAACGCTGCCATGTGGCGGCCACGCTGCCCGGATAACCGTTGAGCACCACCACGTCGAGGCTGCCGATGTCCACGCCCAGCTCCAGCGCCGAGGTGCTGACGATCCCGTCGATGCTGCCGGCGCGCATCGCGCGTTCGGCCTCGCGCCGTTCGGTCGGAAGATACCCGCCGCGGTAGGCGCGGATGCGAGGCGGCTTGCGCGGGTCGTGGTCGAACACGTCCTTGAGGTACTTGGTCAGCACCTCCACCATCAGCCGGCTCTGCGCGAACACCAGCGTCTTCAGCCCCGACTTGATCGCGATGCGCGCGATGCGGTTGCTCTGCGAACGCGCCGAGGCGCGCAGGCCCAGGTCGGCGTTGACCACCGGCGGGTTCCACAGCAGTACGTGCTTGTCGCCGGTGGGCGCGCCCGACTCCATCACCGCATGCACCTCGGCTTCGATCAGCGCCTCGCAGTGCGCCTGCGGGTTGCCGATGGTGGCCGAGCACAGGATGAACTGCGGGCTGACCCCGTAGAAGGCGCAGATGCGCTTGAGCCGGCGGATGACGTTGGCCACGTGCGACCCGAACACGCCGCGATAGGTGTGCACCTCGTCGATCACCACGTAGCGCAGGTTCTCGAAGAACTGCGCCCATTTGGTGTGGTGCCGCAGGATGGCCTGGTGCAGCATGTCGGGATTGCTGACCACGATATCGCCGTGCAGGCGGATCGCCTGGCGCGCATCCCCGGGCGTGTCGCCGTCGAAGGTGAAGGCCTTGACGCCCAGCTCGCCGGCGCGATTGAGTTCCAGCAGGTCGGCGACCTGGTCCTGGGCCAGCGCCTTGGTCGGGAACAGGAAGAGGGCTTTGCAAGCCTGCGCCCCGCCCGCGGCCTTCATCGCGGCGGCGACCACCGGCAGCGTGTAGCACAGCGA
>JALZMP010000092.1 GCA_030858145.1 Pseudomonadota bacterium | reverse complement strand
CCCAGTAGCCCTGGCCGATGCCCGCGATCACGGTCTCGCCCGCGTACCACGGTTCGCGGCTGCGGGTGGCCTTCCACTGCGGCGAGGGCACGATGCCGCTGGTTTCGCCGACCAGGTCGATCCCGCTGGGCTGGCCGAAGCCGTAGCGTCGCATGGACTGGTCCAGGCGCTGGATGCCCATGTCGTAGGCCAGCTTGTAGTAGTAGTAGTTGACCGAGCGCGAGATCGAGTCGCGCAGGTCGACCAGCCCGGCACCGCGGCCGGCGTCCCGGTAGCCGCGGCGCTGGCCGGGGATGAAGAACTCGCCGGTGGAAAACACCCTGTCCCCCGGGCGGCGCAGGCCGGTGTCGAGCCCGGCCAGCGCCATGAACGGCTTGATCGTCGACCCTGGCGGCCCGCCGCCGAGGACGTTGCGGTTGAACAGCGGGCGCGCCGGATCGTCCATCAGCCGGCGGTAGTCGGGACTGGAGATGCCGTTGACGAACAGGTTGGGGTCGTAACTGGGCAGGCTGACCATGGCCAGCACCGCTCCGGTCCTCGGGTCCACCGCCACCGCCGAGCCGTGCAGCGCGCCAAAGGCCAGTGCCATCGCGCGTTGCAGCTCGGCGTCCAGCGACAGCCGCAGGTCGGCGCCGGCAACCGCGGGCACCATGCCGACGCGACCCAGCGCGCGGCCCTCGACATTGGTCTCGACCTGCTCATAGCCGACGCGGCCGCGCAGTGCCTCGTCGTAGGAGCGTTCGATGCCGGTGCGGCCGGTGTGGGTGAACACCGCGTGGGCGTCGCCGTACCTGGCGATGTCGTCCTCGTCGGTGCGGCCGACGTAGCCGGTCACGTGCGCGAGCAGGTCGCCGTAGGGATAGCGGCGATTGAGGTAGGGCACCAGCTCGACGCCGGGAAAACGCCAGCGGTCGACCGCAAAGCGCGCGGCTTCCGCGTCGCTGATCCGCAGCTTCAGGGGGATGGCGCGGAAACTGCGGGTGGCCTTGCGGGTGCGCTCGAAGCGGGCGATGTCCTCCGGCGACAACTCGATGAGCTCCGACAGTTCGGCAAGCAGCGTCTTTGGATCACCGGCGTCCTCCGGGGTGACGTCCAGCCGGTAGGCGGGGACGTTGTCGGCAATGATGCGGCCCTTGCGGTCGTAGATCAGCCCGCGACCGGGCACCACCGGCCGCGGCTTGATGCGGTTGGATTCGGAGCGCTTGGCGTAGACCGCATGGTCGACCACCTGCAGCTTGAAGTACCAGCCGGCCAGCCCTGCCAGCGACAACGCCACCACCGCAAAGCCGAGCAGCGCACGGGCCCGGAAGCGGGCGGCCTCGACCGCGGGATTGCGCACGCGGCGCGAGCGGGGCGTGGCCGCCATCATCGTGCCCGGCGCCCCAGCCGCAGCCCGTCGAGCAGCACGAACAGCGGCCCCCACAGCAGCATGCCCAGCAGCGGCGCCGACCAGTAGGCCCACGGCAAAAGCGGCTCGCCGAGGGTCAGATGCAGCGCGGCGGCGACCACGCGGTCGTTGAGCAGCAGCCCGCCGATCGCCAGCGACTGCTGCAGCAGCGGGAAGAACCGCAGCTGGGTGCGGAAGCGCTGCAGGATGAAGGTCATCACCACCAAACGCAGCGCCTGTTCGCCGAGCAGGCCGCCGAAGGCGAGGTCGGCGACCAGCCCGAGGCCAAAGGCCGCGCCCAGGCCCACGCGAGCGTCGTCCTCCAGCACCCAGAATGCCAGCACCAGCGCCAGCCAGTACGGTCGCAGCGGCTGCAGCACCGCCGGCAGCGGCAGCAGGCCGAGCAGCAGTGCCAGCAGGAAGCTGACCGGCAGCAGCCAGTGGTTGCGGGCGCGGATCATGGCGCTCGCACCTGGGCGTCGCGCAGCAGCAGCACGTCGCGACCACGATCGAGTTGTGCCGCGGGGGCGACGTCGCCGACCAGGAAGGCGCGGTTGTCGTCCGGCGCCAGCGCACGAATGGTGCCCACCGGGAACCCTGGCGGGAAGCGGCCGCCGAGGCCGGACGTAATGATCACGTCGCCGGCGCGCACGTCGCTGGACAGCGGCACGTTGCGCAGCTCGATCGCGCCACTGCGGCCGCTGCCATACGCCACCAGGCGCACTCCACTGCGCGCCACCGCCACCGGGATCGCGTGGTCGGGGTCGGTGAGCAGCAGCACCACGGCGGTGGTCGGGGTCACCTCGATGACCTGGCCGACCAGGCCGCCGGCATCGATCACGCTCTGCCCACGTACCACGCCGTCGCGGCTGCCGGCGTTGAGCAGCAGCCGCTGCCGGGTGGGATCCAGGTCGACGTCCAGGATCGGCGCCAGCTGCACGTCCAGGCCGCCGCGCTCAGCCGCGCCAAGCAGGCCGCGCAGGCGGGCGTTCTCCTCGGCCTCGACCTGCAACCGCGCCAGCCGCGCATCCATCATCAGCAGCCCATTGCGCAGGCGGCGGTTGTCCTCGGCCAGGCGCGTCCGGGTTGCCGCGTCGTCGCGCATGCTCTCCCCCAGCCGCGACGGCAGCCCGGCCAGCCACCACAGTGGCTGGATCGCCACGCTCGCCTGCGTGCGCGTGCGTTGAAGCCAGTCACCTCGATGGTCGAGCACGATCAGCGCCAGCGAGATCGCCAGGTACGCCAGCAGCCGCAAGGTCCCGGTAACGTCACCGGGACGGGGAGCGGTGGAACCAGCGTAGGCAGGCACGTGCTAAGGCCGGGAATGGGACATTCGGGGGAAAGGATAGCCGAAGGGAAATCTGGTCTACGGACAGGCCCGCGCACGCGGCGTCAGCCGCTTGCCGCGCCACGTGAAAGCCACGCCCCTCGCATAGAACTTCGGAGAAGGCCATGGTTGGCCTATCGCCTGAATTAAGCCGACTGGCGAAGCCAGTTCGGCTTGAATGAATTGTTAGGCCGGCTAGTCAAAGAAAAGGTGTGGCCGAGAGAAGCGCATATTGAACTGGTTGCATTCTGGGCAACGATATGTGCCGTTTGAAAGTTTCCTTCCTTGCCAGTCGGATACGTGGTCGTCCCCTGGTATCCCTATAAGCTCAGGACTACTGGTGTAAGGCTTTGGTGCGCCATCGTGACCATCAGGGCAAGACAGCGACTCCTGCTTCAGGTCGACAGTTACGATGTGACTGCCAAACTCGCATAGCGCGGGATGAAAACAGTTAGTGGTGAAATCGTCCATGCCGCCGCCGATGCGAAGATCGTTTGCGGTATACCCGCAACCACAAGCCGCCGAAATCATGTGCCCCATCGAGAACTCCTTGTCTGCAGGCCTGACTGCCGAATTAAGCCGTGGCGCGCAGCGGATTCGGCTTGAATGAATTGTTAGGCACACACTCCGGTAGGCGAAGTGCCTCCGGGACGAGCGCCATGAGAGCGCGAAGTTTGAAAATTGAAACAGGTCGCTGCCCATTACGTTGCATTGCACCCGCAGCGGCCCAAGCCGGCGCTCCCGGACCGTTATAGATCTCTGATGCCTCTCCGAGTTTGGAGAGGTGAAGCACGATGAGGTGGTTGGGCTGCTCGCGCAAGGCAAGGCAACGGCCTTGAGTAGCCTTGATCTCTACCAGAGCGCCACAGGGCGAACGCGCGTCATGCCCTTTGGCGGAGTGGGCGAGCAACTCTAGACCGTACCGATGAGCAGCAATTACCTCGCCAATGCTTCCGACCAAGTGACCATCTGGTGTGAAGCGGCGGCCGGGAAAAAGTGCCTCGAACTGTGCGACCAACGCGTAGAGTTCACCAACAAGGCTAGGAACAGAATCCACAGGATGTCGAGAATTCTCCATGTGTGCCTAACTCCGAATACAACTACTCGGAAGCAAAAAACTCGTTGCCATGCAGGTCGAGCAGTTCCAGCGCGCGACCGCCGCCGCGGGCGACGCAGGTCAGCGGATCGTCGGCGACCTGCACATGCAGCCCGGTCTCCTCGCTGAGCAGGCGGTCCATGTCGCGCAGCAGCGCGCCGCCGCCGGTGAGCACGATGCCGCGCTCGGCGACGTCGGCGCACAGCTCCGGCGGGGTCTGTTCCAGCGCCTGGCGCACCGCCTGGACGATGCCGGCCAGCGGCTCGCGCAGGGCTTCGAGCACCTCGCTGGACTTGACCTTGATCATCTTCGGCACCCCCTCGGCGATATGGCGCCCGGAGATCTCCATCTCCACGTTGCGCTCCTGCGGATAGGCGCAGCCGATCTCCAGCTTGATGCGCTCGGCGGTGGCGTCGCCGATCAGCATGCCGTGGTTGCGGCGCACGTAGTTGATGATCGCCTCGTCGAAGCGGTCGCCGCCGATGCGTGCGGACTGCGAGTAGACGATGCCGTTGAGCGCGATTACCGCGACCTCGGTGGTGCCGCCGCCGATGTCGACCACCATCGAGCCGCGCGCCTCGGTCACCGGCATGCCGGCGCCGATCGCCGCCGCCATCGGCTCCTCGATCAGCGACACGTCGCGGGCGCCGGCCTCGAGTGCGGATTCCTTGATCGCGCGCTTCTCGACCTGGGTCGAGCCGCAGGGCACGCAGATCAGCACCCGCGGGCTGGGCCGCAGGAAGCGCGACTTGTGCACCTTGCGGATGAAGTGCTTGAGCATCTCCTCGGTGTAGGTAAAGTCGGCGATGACCCCGTCCTTGAGCGGACGATGGGTGGTGATGTTGCCGGGAGTGCGGCCGAGCATCATCTTGGCCTCGCTGCCCACCGCCGCCACCACCTTCTGCCCGCCGAGGCGGTCCTGGCGCACGGCGACCACCGAGGGCTCGTTGAGCACGATGCCCTGGCCGCGGACGAAGATCAGGGTGTTGGCCGTGCCCAGGTCGATGGCCAGGTCGTTGGAGAACATGCCGCGGAACTTCTTGAACATCGGGGGGGAAGGGTCCGTCAGGAGGGTGGAACGGCGGCGCGCGGTGAAAAGCGCGTGAAATGGCCGCCCAGACTAGCAACCGTGCCGGTGCGGGGCAATGGGCGGCATGCGCAAATCCGCACCCGTCCTTGGTTTTTTTTCTGGCCGCTGCGGGAGGCAGCCGCTACCCTAGCCGGCCTCGTTCGACGCCCGCGGCTCGCTTTCGCCCGGCCCGGCGCGCCGTTCCCAGCCCACGCACCCCCCGGAGCACCCTCCCGATGCCTGCCCTGATCTGCGGCTCCCTGGCCTACGACACCATCATGGTGTTCCCCGACCAGTTCAAGAACCACATCCTCCCGGACAAGGTGCACATCCTCAACGTCTCGTTCCTGGTGCCGCGGATGCGGCGCGAGTTCGGCGGCTGCGCCGGCAACATCGCCTACAACCTGAAGCTGCTCGGCGGCGAGCCGATGCCGATGGCCACCGTCGGCCAGGACTTCGCGCCCTACCGCGAGTATTTCGAGGAGCTGGGGATCCCGCTGACCCACGTCAAGGAGATCCCGGAGCTGTTCACCCCGCAGGCCTTCATCACCACCGACCTGGACAACAACCAGATCACCGCCTTCCATCCCGGCGCGATGATGCGCAGCTACGAGAACCACGTGCGCGACGTCGCCGGCGTCAGCATCGGCATCGTCAGCCCCGACGGTCGTGACGGCATGATCCAGAACGCGAAGGAGTTCGCGGAAGCCGGCATTCCCTTCATCTTCGACCCCGGCCAGGCGATGCCGCTGTTCAATGGCGCCGAGCTGCGCGAGTTCATTGGCCAGGCCGACTACGTCACCGTCAACGACTACGAGTCCAACCTGCTGGCCGAGCGCACCGGCTGGAGCGAAGCCGAGATCGCCGGCAAGGTCCGCGCCTACATCGCGACGCGCGGGCCACAGGGCGCAGTGATCCACGCCGAGGGCAAGGTGTTCGACGTGCCGCCCGCGCACGAGCGCCGGGTCACCGATCCCACCGGCTGCGGCGACGCCTTCCGCGCCGGGCTGATCTTCGGTATCGAGCGCGGCGACGACTGGATGACCATCGGCCGCATCGGCAACCTGATGGGCGCGCTCAAGGTCGAGCATCCGGGCACCCAGAACCAGCGCTTCGACTACGACGAATTCGCCGAGCAGTTCCGGCAGCAGTTCGGGTATTCGCTCTGAGCTGACCCATTCGTGTCGCGCCTGCGATGGTGCGCGCCCTGCGGTGGCCAGCGTTTCAACGACCGCTTCGGTATGGGCGAAGGGAGAAAGCCGCCGACTCGCAGATCGCGTGGCAGCAACACGCACGGCAGGCCGGCTGGCGCTGCGCTGGGCGCTGGATCAGAGCTCGAGCCAGCGCCTGACCACGTCCCGGGCTTCGTCCACGCCCAGCTTCGACTCCCCGGAGAAGGTCTGCACGCTCACCGTGTCGCCGTACAGTTTCCCGAGCTCGTTGCGCACCGCCTGCAGCGCGTTGCCGGCGGCGCCGCGGCCAAGCTTGTCGGCCTTGGTCAGCAGCGCGTGCGCGGGCAGGCCGCGCTGCACGGCGTAGCCGAGCATCTGCCGATCGTAATCCTTGAGCGGGTGGCGGATGTCCATCACCACCACCAGCCCACGCAGCGCGAAGCGGTCGCGGAAGTAGGTGTCGAGGAAGGCCTGCCAGTGCGCCTGCAGGTCCTTGGGCACCTTGGCGTAGCCGTAGCCGGGCAGGTCGACGAGGTAGCGGGCCTGGTCGATGCCGACGTCGGCCGCGCCGCCACTGCCGGCGGTGACATCGAAGAACACCAACTGCTGGGTGCGGCCGGGGGTCTTGGACACCCGCGCCAGCGCATTCTGCTGGCACAGGGCATTGAGCGCGGTGGACTTGCCGGCGTTGGAGCGGCCGCAGAAGGCGACCTCGAAGCCGCCGTCGGGCGGCAGCTGCTGCGGGGTGTGCGCAGCGAGCAGGTAGCGGGCGCGGGCGAGCGGGTTCGACATCGGCATAGCTTCGCATGCCGGCGGCCACGGCATGGCCGGTTTGACCGCCCTGCGGCGCGCAACGATAATTCCAAGGCGTGCGCTCACTGTCGGCTGCGACGCGAGTGCGAATCCCCGCCACGACGCCGCCGCCCCTGACTGACTGCAGGCCTGCTCACTGGCCTGATCCCGGAGTTCCACGATGCGTCACCCCCGCGCCTATGCCCTTGCCGGTTTCGCCGTCGCAGTCGCCGGCGCGGTGGCCTTCGCCCAGACCACGGTCACGCCGCTGCCGGAAACGCCGCTGATCGAGACCCAGCCGCTGGACGCCAACGCCGTCGCCGCGCTCGCCCAGGCCCGGCCCGGCGATCCCGTTGCAGGTACGACCCTGGCCGGCGCCTGTGCCGCCTGCCACGGCCTCGACGGCAACGGCACCGACGCCGCCATCTATCCGCGCATCGCCGGGCACAGCGTGCGCTACATCGCCCGCCAGCTGGCCCTGTTCAAGAGCGGCGAGCGCCCCAGCGCGATCATGCAGCCCTACGCCGCGCCGCTGAGCGCGCAGGACATGCGTGACCTGGGCGCCTACTTCGCCACCCAGGAGACCGGCGCCGGCATCGCCGACGACACCGAAGTCGCCGAGGGTGCCTACGCCGGAATGAAGTTCTACGCCGTTGGCGAGCAGCTGTTCCGCCGTGGCGACTTGGCCCGGGGCATCCCGGCCTGCATGGCCTGCCACGGCCCGAGCGGCGCCGGCAATCCCGGCCCGCCCTACCCCCATGTCGCCGGGCAACAGGCCTGGTACAGCGCGCGCCGCCTGCAGGAATACCGCGCCGGCGAGACCCTGGAGCGCGACCGCGTGCTGTTCAACGTCATGGCCGAGGTCGCCAGGCCGCTGAGCGACGAGGAGATCAGCGCGCTGGCGAGCTACATGCAGGGCCTGCACCGGCGCCCGGATGCGGCGACGCTGGCGGCGATGGCCGCGCTGCCCCCCAGCCCCGCACCCGCCGCGCAGGCCCCCTTCGCACCCGAGGTGCCCGAGGTGCCCGAGGCAGACGGCCCCGACGACGCTGACGATGACGCGCAGGAGACCGGGCAGACGGCCGCACAGGGCGCGTGAGCGACCGCCACCCGAACTTATGCGGTGCGGCGCGGTCGAAGCCTTCACAGCCCTTGAATCACGTCGCCGGCCAGACTCCCTGTGCCGGCTTTTTTTTGCCCGACAGGAGACAGGCGTGATCAATCCTCGAAGCAACCTCCTGACCTCGCTGGCCCTGCTGTTGCTGGCCTGCCTGCCCCTGTCGGCCACCCTGGCCCAGGGCGGCCGGTCTGCGCCTGCCCCCGTGGTCGAGGGCGTCGACTACGTGGTGATCGCCGACGGCCGTCCCTGGCAGCCACTGGCGGGCAAGATCGAGGTGGTGGAAGTGTTCGCCTACGCCTGCGGCCACTGCCGCGACTTCCATCCCACGGTCGAAGCCTGGAAGCGGACGCTGCCAAGGGATGTCCGTTTCAGCTACGTGCCGGCGGCCTTCGACCTGCACGACCGCCATGCGCGCGCCTTCTTCGCGGCCGAGGCACAGGGCAAGCTGGGCAAGACCCACGACGCCACCTTCCGCGCACTGCACGACACCGGGACGCTGCCCGCACGCGGCGTCTCCGTGGACGAGCTCGTCGCCTTCCACGGCGGACTGGGCGTGAATGCCACGCGCTTCAAGGCCGCACTGCAGTCGCCCGCCATCGACGCGAAAATGAACGATGCCCGCGCTTTCGCCGTGCGCGCCGGCGTCGAGGGCACGCCCACGCTCATCATCAATGGCCGCTATCGCGTGCAGGGGCGCACCCTGGCCGATCTCCTGCGCATTGCCGACGCGCTGATCGCGCAGTTGCGCGCCGAGGCCGCGCAACTGCGCTGATTGCGACTTTCTTCCTCCGACTTCCTTGCAGCGAGTGCCCCCATGAACAAGCGTCTTCTTCCCGCCCTTTTGCTGTCCGTGCTGCTGGTGGCCTGCGGCGGCCGGGAAACCCCCGCACCGACCGCAACGGACACCGACACCACTTCCGCGGCGGCAGACCCCGCCCTTGCCGAGCCGCCCCTGGACGGTGTCGCCGCCGAACCCGCACTGGCCGCGGGCGCCGAGACCCCGGCCATTGCTGGCGGCGAACCCGGCGCAGCGGCCGCGCCGCCACCCGCCGCGCCAACCATGGCCAATCCTGTCGGCCCGGTGGCCGGTACCGACTATTTTGAGATCCGCGGCGGCCAGCCGTATGCGCCGCTGCAGGGCAAGGTCGAAGTGGTCGAGGTGTTCGCCTACTGGTGCGGCGCCTGCGCCCAGTTCGAGCCGTTGGTCTCCGCGTGGAAGGCGCGGCAGCCGGCCGATGTCCGCTTCACCTACGTGCCCGCGGTGTTCTCGCCGCAGGACAACTACCCGCGCGCATTCTTCGCCGCCGAGAGCGCCGGCATCCTGCAGCGCACCCACGGCCCGCTGTTCAGCGCGATCCACCTCGAGCGCAGCCTGCGCCAGAACGCCAGCATCGATGACATCGCCGCGTTCTACGGCAAGCACGGCGCCGATCCCGGGCAGATCAAGAGCACCATGCAGAGCTTCGCCGTCGAGGCGCGGCTCAACCAGGCGCGGCAGTTCGCCGTCCGCAGCGGCATCGACGCCACCCCCACCCTGGTGGTCAACGGCAAGTACCGGATCCGCGGCAAGAGCCTTGAGGACAACCTGCGGATCGCCGACCAGCTGATCACGCGGGAACGCGCGCAGGCCAGTGGCGCGCGCTAAGCCCGGCGCGGCCGCCGGCACGCAGACGCAGAGCCTCAAGCTGCTCAGCGCCAACATCCAGGCCGGCTCCAGCACGCGCCGCTACAGCGACTATGCCACCCGCAGCTGGTCGCACGTGCTGCCGGCCGGCAACAAGCGGCTGATGCTCGACGCCATCGCCGAACTCGCCGGTCGCCACGACATCGTCGGCCTGCAGGAGAGCGACCCCGGCAGCTGGCGTTCCGGATTCACCAACCAGACCCACTACCTCGCCGAGCGGGGCGGCTTCGACTACTGGAGCCACCAGCCCAATCGGCGCATGGGCAGCGTCGCCTCCAGCGCCAATGGCCTGCTCAGCAAGTTCGAGCCGGTCGAGGTCGTCGACCATCCGCTGCCCGGCCGCATCTCCGGCCGTGGCGTGCTGCTCGCGCACTACGGCGACGACGACAATGCACTGACCATCGCAGTCGCGCACCTGTCGCTGGGCGCACAGTCGCGGCGCTCGCAGCTATCGTTCATCGCCGAACTGCTGCACGACCACCCCCACGCCGTGCTGATGGGGGACTTCAACTGCACCGGCGACTGCGCCGACATGGGCATCCTCTACCGCCAGACCCGGCTGCAGCCGCCGGCCTGCGCCGTGCATACCTTCCCCAGCTGGAAGCCGCAACGCGCTATCGACCACATCCTGGTCGGCGACGGCATCGGCTGCCGCGAACTGCAGGCGGTGCCGGCCGCGTTCTCCGACCACCTCGCGCTGTCGGTGGAGCTGGATGTGCCGGAGGCGGCGCTGCGGCGCTGAGCGTCGCGCATGAACTGATCGACGCCCGCCTCGCGACCGGTCTAATGGACACGGTGCGCAATACGCCGTGGATGTGCAGGATGTTAGTGGTCGGCAAGCAGCCAAGGGTCTGTCAATCCAGCGGATGTTCGGCGAAGAGCGCTTCGCTGGGGGTCTGTCAAACCAACTGTGTAACTGAGTTTCGTCACAGCGCGGACAACGGCACGCGCTCTTCACCGAACATCACCTGGAAGCTCTGCAATGCCGGCTTCCAGTGATGGATCGCCTTCCAGTTCCTCAACGCTTCCCGGATCGCCATGAACGACGATTTCAGGGCCGAATCGTCGTTCGGGAAGATACGCCCGATTGCGTGTGTATTTGCGCATGACCATGTTCAACGACTCGATGGCATTGGTCGTGTAGATCACCTTGCGGATCTCGGGCAGGAACTGGAAGAACGGGATGATGTTCTCCCAGTTGCCGCGCCACAATCGCGCCACGGCCTTGTACTTCGCGCCCCATGCGTCGTCGAAAGCATCCAGCTCGCGCAGCGCTTCCTCGGCCTTGGCCGACTGGTAGATCGCCTTGAGCGCAGCCACCACGGCCTTGGCATCGGTGCTGCTGACATAGCGCAGGCTGGCACGCACCAGATGCACGCTGCACAGCTGCGTCAGGGTCTACGGGAACGCCGCGTTGAGCGCTCAGGCCCGGACCGCCTTCCGCAGGACGATCTTGCCGAGGCACAGCACGTCCATGTCGGTCCGCAGGAAGCAGTCCACTGCCTGCTCGGGCGTATCGACCACCGGTTCATTCTCATTGAAGCTGGTGTTGAGGACCATGCCGACGCCGGTGTGCTTTTTCACAGCACTGATGAGCTGGTGATAGAGCGCGTTGCTGTCGGCATCGACACTCTGCAGGCGGCCCGTGCCGTCCACGTGGGTGATGGCTGGCAGACGCTCCCGCCACTCAGGGCGCAGCTTCACGACGTGCATCATGAAGGGCGAATAGATGTCCTGTTCGAAGTAGGTCGAGACGTCCTCGCGCAGCACGCTGGGGGCGAACGGGCGGAAGGATTCGCGGCGCTTGATCTTGGTGTTGATCGTGTCCTTCATCGTCGCGATGGCGGGGTTGGCCAGGATCGAGCGGTTGCCCAGCGCGCGCGGGCCCCACTCGCACCGGCCCTGGTACCAGCCGGTGACCATGCCTCTGGCGATGTCTGCTGCGACCGTCTCGACGAGCGCCGAATCGGTGGCGCACTCCTCGATGGCCACGCCGGCCGATTCGGCCGCCTTGCGCAGCCGGTCCTGCGGGTATTCCGGCCCCCAGAAGGCATGCTTCATGTGGAAGCGTTCGGATTTGCCCAGCGTGTTGTGCCAGACCCAGTAGGCCGCGCCGACGCAGGTACCGTCATCTGAAGCAGCTGCCTGCAGGTACGGGGTGACGAACGGAGTCTCGCGGAGGATGCGTGCGTTGGACACGCCGTTCAGCGCGCACCCCCCCGCCATCACCAGCTTGTCCGAGGGTACGAGCTGATGCAGCTTCTTGAGACAATGCAGCGCGACCTCTTCGAAGCGCGCCTGGGTCGAGCGGGCGATGTCCATCTCGCGCTGCGTCAGCTCCTCGGCCCGCTTGCGCGGCTCGCCCAGCCGTCGCGCGAGCTTGTCGGTATAGAGCCGGCCCATCACCAGGCGGCCGTCGGCGTCCATGCCGCCACTCTCGCCGCCGCCGTGCATGCCAAAATATCCCTCGCCGAGCCGGAACCAGCCTTGGTCGGGCGTGGTGACGAGGTCGCGCATCACGTCGGCGTACTTGTCCTTGCCATAGGGCGCGAGGCCCATGACCTTGTACTCCTCGCCGAACTGGTCGAAGCCGATGAACTGGCACAGCGCGGTGTAGAAGAAGCCGACGCTGTCCGGCAGCGTCACGCGGTCCAACACCTGGATGCGCGACCCCTCACAGCGCGCGGCCATGGCGGACGCGAAATCGCCGGAGGCATCGAACGAAAAGCCCGCCGTCAAGCCATCGAAGGGCGAGGCGTAATACGAGCTGGCGATGTGGGCGAGGTGATGTTCGACATTGACGCTCTCGAACCGCACCAACGCCGGATCCTCGTCGCAGATCGCGGCCAGTTGCTCGATCATCGAGGAGGTCTTGCGGTTGCGGCTCAAGTGCTCGACCACCGCCGCGCCCCCCTTCATCGGATTGCGTGCAATCCACGCGGCCTTCGCGAGCCGATTGGCGCCGGAGTCCCGAGGCAGCGCGACGTGGGTCACGTCGCGCAGGCGCAGGCCGTTGCTCGCCAGCAGCCAGCGGATCGCGTGAGCCGGAAAGGCGGAGGTGTGCTTCTGACGCGTCCCCAGCCGCTCCTCGGCCACGGCGCCCACCAGCTTGCCGTCAAGGAGCAGGCAAGCAGCCGAGTCCGCATGAAAAGCATTGAGGCCGAGAATGACAGTCATTGTTCTTTCCTTTGCATCGATCAGCCCAAGCAGGTGGCCGGGAGGATCGGGCTCATGTCTTCAATGTCGCAAGCGCTTGCCAGCGTGACTTCAGCAAACGTGATCTAGTCTACGTCGGCAGCATCACGCTCCTGACGAACTTGCTCTCGTATCATTCATCCCCGAGATCCGAATCATCATTGGAACAGGCCTTGGCGGACTGGTTCATGAGATCAACATCAAACATACCATTCCGTATGAAGAGATACCGAACTTTCCTTGGGGCTGTCCTAGTTAAGGCTTATGGCTCAACCCACTTCCGCAGTGTAGCGAGCTGTTGACTTGGGGTTCCGTAGTTGAATCTGAACTCACATTCCTTCAAGAACGAGAAGAAGTGCTTGCGTGGGATTCCGTTGTAGCGACGCAATACGCGCTTTGACTGGTTCCAGAAGTTCTCGACGCCGTTGATGATTGCCGCGTCGTCCGACAAAGCGAAGTGAATGGTTGACTCGATGATGCTTGAAGCCCGACACGTCCAGGATGTTGTAGCTGGCCCAACTGTCGGTATAGATCACCGAATCAGCCAGAACACGGGTTTTCAGCGCCGTCAGCAGCGTCATCGCCTTGGCATCGGCAACCGGCAGCGCATACACCTGGCCGCCACGCTCGAGGATGCCAAACACGCACATCTTGCCTGCCGCGCCACGTCCTCGTTTGCCTTTGCGAATGCCACCGAAATAACTTTCGTCGCACTCGAACACACCCAGTTCCGGCTCCACTTGGGCCATACGCTCAGCGATGACATCGCCGCGTTCTACGGCAAGCACGGCGCCGATCCCGGGCAGAGCAAGAGCACGATGCAGAGTTTCGCCGTCGAGGCGCGACTCAACCAGGCCGGCTCCAGCACGCGCCGCTACAGCGACTATGCTATCCGCAGCTGGTCGCACGTGCTGCCGGCCGGCAACAAGCGGCTGATGCTCGACGCTATCGCCGAACTCGCCGGCCGCCACGACATCGTCGGCCTGCAGGAGAGCGATCCCGGCAGCTGGCCGGCTGCAGCCGCCGGCTTGCGCCGTGCATACCTTCCCCAGCTGGAAGCCGCAACGCGCCATCGACCATATCCTGGTCGGCGACGGCATCGGCTGCCGCGAACTGCAGGCGGTGCCGGCCGCGTTCTCCGACCACCTCGCGCTGTCGGTGGAGCTGGATGTGCCGGAGGCGGCGCTGCGGCGCTGAGTGCGCGCGCAATGCCTGCGCCATGAAAACGGGCGGCGATTCGCATCGCCGCCCGCTCTCTTCGGCGCCAGTGTCGATCAGAACCGCAGGCCGGCCCGCACGTAGTAGAACCCGCCACCGTGCACGTCGTAGGTCGACGCGTCGTAGCCGTTGAGCGAGCAGGTCAGGCACGGTGGTGGCTCTTTCCCGAAGACGTTGTTCGCGCCCACGGTGAGTTCCAGCCCGCGCATCCATTCCGTGTTCCAGCTGACTTGCACGTCGTGGTACGTCACGGAGCCGAGACGGTTGCTGCGGCCGGGCTCGGAGCAGGCGAGCAGCGGGCTTGGGCAGGCCTCCTTCAGGTCACCGATGTGACGCGACGTGAACGAGGCATTCCACGGGCCGCGTTTCCACGCGAGGATCGCGGTGGACGTGAATTCCGGGATCGCGCTGTCGTTGACCTCGACCCCAACCGTGCGTGGCTGGCGTGCGCCGTTGGCGCCGAAGGCGTCGTAGCGGCCGACCCAGGTGCTGCGCCAGTCGAGGCGGAACTGGCCCAGTGACGTGGTGGGGAATTCCCAGCCCAGATCGAAGTCCCAGCCGTCCGTCTTGATGACGCCGATGTTGGTCAGGAAGTTGTTGAACTGGTTGATCGCTCCGGTCGGCGCACGACTGATGCCCGAGCAGAAGACCGGATCCAGCGTCTGCACGCAGAGATTGAGCTGGGTCTGTGCGTCGATCGCCTGGATCGCGCCCTCGACGTTGTGGCGGTAGAAGGTCACCCCGAGGTCCACGCGACGCGAGATCGCGGTGTTCTCGAGGATGGAGGGCGTCCACACCGCGCCGATCGTGAAGCTTTCGGCTCCCTCCGGCTGGAGATCGGCGTTGCCTCCGGTGGCGATCGAGATCTGGGGATTGATCTGCACGGCACCCGGAGGTACACCGAGTGCAGCGCAATTCTGCGAACTGCCGGTGGGCGGCGCGCCGCTGGGCTGCGTCAGGCACGGATCCCTCAGCTGGGCGTCGAAGCGGCTGGCCGACCCGAACAGCTCGCCGATCGACGGGGCACGGAAGCCTTCGGCGAAGGTCGCCCGGAACAGCAGCTCGTCGACCACCTGCCAGCGCAGCCCCACCTTGCCGGTGAAGTTGCCGCCGAAGGTCGAGTAGTCGGAGTACCGGCCTGCGAGGCTGAGGTCCAGCTTCTTGGCGAAGCCCGAGTCCGCCAGCAGCGGCACGTTGAGCTCGGTGTACAGCTCGCTCACGTCGTACTCGCCGCGGGTGGGCAGCGACGGCACGCCGTTGTATTCGCCTGCCACGGTGATCGGATCGGGCTGGTACGAGCCCGAATAGCGGCGGTGCTCGACGCCACTGGCGAAGGACAGCGGCCCGGCCGGCAGGTTGAACAGGTCGCCGGTGATGTTGGCGGAGACCAGGCGCAGCTTGTTCTCGCTCTCGTCGTGCACCACCGGCTGGATGAAGGCGAGCATCGCCGGGGTGATCGCGCCGGGGCCGCCGAAGATGTTGAGCGGCGTGCAGCCCGGAATCTGCGCGCAGCGCGCAGGGTCGCCAAGCGCTTCGACGATGCGGCGGATGTTGTAGCTGCCGAAGTTGGTCTGCTCGGCCCGGTTGTCGCTGGCGGCGACGTTGACGTCCCAGCTGTAGGTGCGCTCGCCGGCGCCGAAGCTGCCTTCCAGGCCCGCCCCGACGTAGACGGTATCCACTTCCTGCTCGAACACCCGCGGCCCGCCTTCGACCGGACGTCGGCCGAAGAACGTGATGTTCCTGTTGGGTCCCTGCGAGATGAGGTCGAAGCCGAACGGGTTGAACGGATTCAGGCGCGACACCACCGCCGTGTTCGCGAAGCGGTTACCCGACGCCGGCCCGAGCTGGATCGGCTCGGGCGCGGCCTGGTTGGTCGACTCGCGGCGGTTGTAGAGCGCCTTGACGTAGAAGTTGGTGGTGTCGCTGATGTCGAAGCGGTACTGGCCGAAGATGCCGGCGCGCCTGGACGGCGTCAGCAGCAGGTTGAACTGCGAGAAGTTGAAGCGGTCGGCATTGGTGAAGCAGTGGAAGCTGTCGGTGCGGACACAGCCGGTCTGCGCCGGGTTGTAGACCGGGTTGGTGATGCCGGTGTTGGTGACCAGGCGCTGCGTCGCCCCGGTATTGGGATCGCGGAAGATGAACAGGCCGTGCGGGATGAACCCGCTGCCGAACGCGAGGTTGCCGCCAGGCCTCGGAAACGAGGAGAGTTCGCGGTCGCGCGAGAAAATCGTCTTCTGCTCGACGAAGCTGGCACCCACGAACAGGCTCGAGCGCTCGGTGCTCGTGCCCCAGCCGAGGTCCGCATTCATCGTTTCACCGTCGCCAGGCTCGTACTGGCCGTACTGCACGCTCAGCGAGACGCCGTCGGCGCGGCGCTTGGTGATGATGTTGACCACGCCGGCGATGGCATCGGAGCCGTACAGCGCCGAGGCGCCGTCCTCCAGCACTTCGATGCGCTCAACAATGGCGAGTGGGATCGTGTTGAGGTCGGTGGAAGCGCCGACACCCGACGCGGAGGCCTCGTTGACCCAGCGGATGCCGTCGACCAGCACGAGCACGCGCTTGGAGCCGAGGTGGCGCAGGTCGACCTGGGCGGAGCCGGCGCCGACGCCGCTGCCGTCCGGCGGGAAGCCGAAGTTGCCGGAGGAGTTGAACTTGGTGTTGAGCGCGGAGCCCGAGCCGGTCAGCTGCTGCACCACATCCGCGATCGAGGTCAGACCGGTGCGCTCGATATCCTCGCGGGTGACGGTCTGCACCGGCACGTGGCCCTCGATGTCGGCCCTCTTGATGCGTGAGCCGGTGACCTGGACCCTGTCGAGGGTGACGGCGTCCCGCGACGGGGCGTCCTGCGCGGCCGCTAGGCCAGGCAATGCCAACAACAGCGAAACGTGTACGGCGGTAGCCAGGCGGCTGCGGCGAGGCGCGATCATGGGTGCTCTCCTGTGGTGTGCATCGGGAATTTGGGCCGCGCCGTTGCCCCCTGCGCCGTGCGGTGACCATCTTGTAAACAATTTGTAAAGAACAATCAATCCTCTGGTGGCGGACCGGTGACCACCGTCTTGCTCATGCCAGCAAGCCGACCCCGACGGCGACCAGGAACACGGCGAACACCCGCCGCAAGGCCGACCCGCTGATGGCATGGGCCAGCCGCGTCCCAAGGGGCGCGGCGAGGATCGAGGTGGCGGCGACGCCGAGCGCCGCCGGCAGGTAGACGTAACCGATGGCCTGCGCCGGCAGGGCGCCATCCGGGGCGTTGAGCGCATAGCCCAGACCGCTGGCCAGGCCGATGGCGACGCCACAGGCAGAGGACGTGCCGACCGCGCGCACCGCCGCCACGCCGCGCCAGACCAGAAGCGGCACGGTCATGCTGCCGCCGCCAATACCGACCACCGCCGACACCGCGCCGATGCCGACCCCGGCCGCGGACATCGGCAGGCCCCGCGGCGGCGCGGCATCAGCGAGCCCCGCATGCACGTGTCCGAAACCCAACTGGGCCGCGGCGAGTAAGCAGTACCCGGCCACGCCCAGCCGCAACACTTCGCCGTCGAGCGCGATCGCCGCGAGGCTTCCGAGCCAGCCGCCAAGCAGCAGACCCGGCACCATCCAGCGCACGGTCGGCCACAGCACGCTGCCACGGCGGTGGTGGGCATACGCAGAGGACAGGGCCGTCAACACGATGCTGGCGAGCGAACTGGCCAGTGCCGCATGCATCGCCGCCTCCGGTGGAATGCCGTGCAGCGGCAGCAACCACGCCAGCGCCGCGACCAGCACCAAGCCGCCACCGACGCCGAGCAAGCCCGCCAACAAGCCTGCGGCGATGCCGAGCAGCGGAAACATCCACAGGCCTTCGATCACGCGGCCTGCCGCACGCCGCGCGCCTGCGCGCCGCGTAAAAAGGATTCAGAAACCATCCGTTATCCTCCTTTGATGCCTGCTATCCGCGTTCGCATCCTACTGTCCGCCGTCCTCGGCATGGGCACTTGCCTCGCATCCGTCGTCCATGCCCAGTCCGCGCGGGACGCGCAGGCACGCGTGGCGCTCGACGCCGCCGAGCGTGGCGAGTCTGCGCGGCTGCCGGCGACGCATCCGCTGCAGGGCTGGGTGGAATACGCCGGCCTGCGCCGCGACATTGCGGCCCTGACGGCGGCCCAGGGGCAGGCCTTCCTGCAACGGCATGGCGGGCAGCCGGTGGCGGAAGTGTTCCGCGAAGCCTGGCTGGCCGCGCTGGCGCAGCGGCAGGACTGGACCACCTTCCGCGCTGCGTGGTCGCCGGCGATCACCAGCACCGCGCTGCGCTGCCACGAACTCGAAGCCCGCCAGCGCACCGGTGCCGCCGACGCGCAGTGGACGCGCGATGCGCAGGCGCTGTGGCGCAGCAGCGGTAGTTCGCTGCCGTCTGCGTGCGACGCGCCCTTCGCCGCGCTGGCCGCGCAGGGCGGGCTGACGCCGACGCTGCGCTGGGAGCGGATCGAAAAGGCGGCCGAGGCCTGGGAGCCGGCAGTCATGCGCGTCGCCGCGCGCGGCCTGCCTGCAGACGAGCTCACCCTGGCCAACGACTACGCCGCCTTCGTCGACGCCCCGCACGAGCGCGCGCTGGCCTGGCCGAAGACGCCGCGCAGCCGCGTGATCGCCTCGCATGGGCTGGCGAAGCTTGCCAAGTCGTCGCCGATGGCCGGCGAGGCGCAACTGCCCAGATACGGCAGCGCGCTGGGCTTCACCGAAGCCGATCGTGGCCGCGTGCTCTACCAGGCCGCGCTGTGGACGGTGGCGTCCTACCTGCCCGAGTCCGCGCGCCGCCTGGACGCAGTGCCCGCTTCCGCTTACGACGACCGCCTGCACGAGTGGCGGGTGCGCGAGGCGCTGGCGCGCTCGAACTGGCGCGCGGCGCGCACGGCGATCGCGAAGATGGGCGAGGCGCAGCGCAGGGATTCGCGCTGGACCTGGTTCGCCGCGCGCACCGCCGAGCTCACCGGCGACAAGGCCGCCGCGCAGGCGCTGTACCGCGAGGCCGCGCGGGCGCCGGACTTCCATGGCTTCCTCGCCGCCGACCGCATCGACCAGCCCTACGCGCTGTGCCCGTGGCTGCCGAATGATCCGCCGGCGGCCAAGGCCGCGGTGGCCAGCGACCCCGGCATGATGCGCGCGATGATGCTATACCGGCTCGAACGCGCGGCCTGGGCGCAGCGCGAATGGGACGCGGCGCTGGCCCGCTTCGATGACACCCGGCGCCGGCTGGCGGTGGAGGTCGCGCAGGACAACGGCTGGTTCGATCGCGGCGTGTTCGGCCTGGTCAATGTCGGCGGCAAGCGTCATCCCGAGGAGTTGCGGCTGTACCGGCTGCGCTTCCCGCTGCACCACGATGCGCTGATCCGCCGCGAGGCCGCCAGGCACGGCATCGACCCGGCCTGGGTGGCGGCGGAGATCCGCGCCGAGAGCGTGTTCAATCCCAGGGCGCGCTCCGGCGCCAATGCCATGGGCCTGATGCAGGTGCTGCCCGAGACCGGCGCCGGCGTGGCCCGTCGGCTCGGCCTGTCCTGGGGCGGCGCGTCAAGCCTGTACGACCCCGAGACCAGCATCGTGCTCGGCACCGCCTACCTGCGCGAGATGAAGGAAAAGTACGGCCGGCCCTACATCGCCATCGCCGCCTACAACGCCGGCCCCACGCCTACCGCGCGCTGGCAATCGCAGCGACCCACGATGGATGCGGATTTCTGGATCGAGACCATCAGCTACAGGGAGACCCGCGAATACGTGGCCCGCGTGCTCGCTTTCAGTGTCATCTACGACTGGCGCCTTGATGGGAGCGCGGTGCCGGTGACCGACCGCATGCACGGCCGCAGCGGCAGCGCGCGCAAGCGTTTCGCCTGCCCGGCGGCGGAGGCGGCGAGGTCATGAAGGCGTTGCCGCGTGGCGGCGTCTGCACCTGGATCCGTTGTCGATTGCCAACGGGCCAATGGCGCGGTGGCGGAATTTTTGACAGCAACCCCAGTCGTGACAAGTCCGGCATGCAAGCTCGCCACGACTGACGTCGCCCCCCCTTCCGAACGTCGCCATTTGACGGCAGCGCCGGTGGGCGATGCGTTTACGGCATCATGCCTGCATGAAGACCTACCTCGTCGGCGGCGCGGTTCGCGACCGGTTGCTAGGGCTGCCGCCCGGTGATCGTGACCATGTTGTCGTCGGCGCGACGCCTGACGGGATGCACGCGGCCGGGTTCAAGCCGGTCGGCCGCGACTTCCCGGTGTTCCTGCACCCGGACACCGGCGAGGAGTACGCGCTTGCCCGCACCGAGCGCAAGTCGGCGCGCGGCCACCGTGGCTTCGTGGTCGATGCCAATCCCTCGGTGACCCTGGAGGAGGACCTCGGGCGCCGCGACTTCAGCATCAACGCCATCGCCGAGGATGCGGAAGGACGCGTTGTCGATCCCCATGGCGGCGTGGCCGACCTGGAGGCGCGCGTGCTGCGCCATGTCGGGCCCGCCTTCGTCGAGGATCCGCTGCGGGTGCTGCGCGCGGCGCGGTTCATGGCGCGCTTCGCGCCGCTGGGGTTCCGTGTCGCCGACGACACCCTGGCGCTGATGCGCACGATGGTGGGGTCGAGCGAACTCGCCGAGCTGGTGCCGGAGCGCGTGTGGCAGGAGTTGTCGCGTGCGCTGGCTTCGGCGCAGCCTTCCGCCTTCCTGCGCACCCTGCGCGACTGCGGCGCGCTGCACGCGGTGCTGCCGGAGGTCGATGCGCTGTACGGCGTGCCGCAGCGCGCCGAATACCATCCCGAGGTGGACACCGGCGTCCACGTCGAACTGGTTTGCGACATGGCCGCACGGCTCGCGCCCGGCGATGCCGTGGCCGGCTTCGCCGCGCTCACCCACGACCTCGGCAAGGCGCTGACGCCGGCCGATGAACTGCCGCGCCACATCAGGCACGAGCAGCGCGGGCTGGCACCCCTGCGCGCGCTGTGCGAGCGACTCAGGGTGCCCGCGGAACATCGCGGGCTCGCAGAGGTCGCCTGCCGCGAGCACCTCAATGTGCACCGGCTGCTGGAGCTGCGCGACGACACCGTGCACGACCTGATCGCGCGCTGCGACGGCTTCCGCAAACCCGGGCGCATCGCCCAACTCGCCCTGGTCTGCGAGGCCGACAAGCGTGGACGGACGGGTCTGCAGGACGCGCCCTACCCGCAGGCCGGCGAACTCCTGCGGCTGCACGCTGTCGCGAAGGCCGTGCGCGGCGCCGATGTCTCGCGCGAAGGCCTCGAAGGTGCCGCGCTCGGCGACGCCTTGCGTCGCGCGCGGATCGAAGCGATCCACGAGGCGCGCGGGCGCTGAAGCGCCATGGCGCCCCGGCTTTCGTAGGAGCGCCTTATAGCCGCGACTTTGCCGAACATGGCGACCACTCTATTAACTCGCGGCTATAAGCCGCTCCTGCGAATCACTCACGCGTATCGAAGCGCAGCAGCGCATCCCGCCATGGGGTCAGCCTTGTCGCCAAACCCGCCACCACGCCCAGTGTGTTGGCCAGCGCGTCCCAATAGTCGGCCATCCGGGTCTCGGTGAGCACGCCTTGGGCGTGCTCCAAGCCGACGCCCATCAGCACCAGGCCCAGTCCGGCACCCAGCAGCGACGGCCAGCGCGCGTAAAGCTGCACCGCGGCGGTAGCCAGCGTGAAGTAGGTGAGAAAGTGGTGCAGCTTGTCGCCGCCGGGCGCATCCGGCAGGTCTGGGGCCGGCAGCAGCGACGCCACGACCACGACCGCGATCGCCAGCGACCACAGTCCGCTCCACAGCCACGGCCGCCGGAAAGGCTTGAGGGCGCGCCCGAAACGCGGGCGTGTCACAGCCGGAAACTCAGGTCGCCTGCAAGGAAGGCCGCACCGAAACCGGCGTCGCGCGCGAAGCCCATCGCCTGGAAGCGCTCGCCCATGCCGCCAGGCAGGGTCAGCCGCTGCACCTGCTGGCGCAGCGCGTAGCACGCAGCTTCGTCCGCGGCGCCCGCTTCCTGCGCTTCCAGCCTTTGCTGCAGGCCGTTGCCGATCAGCAGGCTGGCCTGCGAGCAGTAGCCGGCGAATTCGAATCCCGCGCCGGTGCCGGCCTCGGCCAGCGCGGTGAAGTCGACCGAGGCGGTGATGTCCTGCAGGCCGACGCGCGCGGTGACGTCCTCGACCAGGCGATGGCGATGGAAGGCGCGCAAGGTGCCGTCGCGGCGCGCCGGCGCGTAGTACTCGCGGCGCGGATGGCCATAGTCGACGAACAGCATCGCGCCGGCACCGAGCCCGCCGATCACCGCCTGCAACCAGTACGGCAGCTGCGGCAGCAGTTCGGAGCGGTAGCCCTCGGTGAACGGTGCCTCGAGCTGGCGTTCGACATGGCGCACGGCCGCTGCCAGCAAGGCGTCGGCGGGCCGGTCTATGCGCGCGAACCCGCGGTCACCATCGAGCATCACGTGCTCCTCGTACACCTCGCCGTCGCGTACGGTGAAACGCGGCGTCGGCAACGCATCGATCACCTCGTTGGCGAACAGCACGCCGTGCCAGGTCTGATCCAGCGGCTGATCGAGCCAGGCAACGCGTGCGAACAGCGCTGGTGGCAGCCGGCGCTGCAACCGCTCGTGCTGGCGCTGGCGCAGGTCGGCGCTGGGTTCGAGAATGGCGTAGCGCGCGGGCAGGGCGTCGAGCGCAGCCAGGTGGCCGATCGCTGCCTCGGCGAACGCGCCGCTGCCGCCGCCCACCTCGACGAAGCAGGTTTCCGCGGTCTGTGCGTGCGCGTCAACCTGGCGCAGCACCGGCGCCAGCGCCTCGGCCACGCACTCGGCGAACAGCGTGCCCAGCTCGGGCGCCGTGACGTAGTCGCCGGCGCGGCCGAACTTGGTGGCGCCGGCGCTGTAGTAGCCCAGCCCGGGTGCGTACAGCGCCAGCTCCATGAAACGCGAGAACGGGATCGCGCCCCCGGCCTGCGCGATCTGCGTGGCGATCAGGGCGTGCAGGCGCTGGCTGTGGGCGCGCGCGTCGGCATCGAGTTCATTGCGGTGCGGCATGGATCCTTCCCGTGCGTCGAACGCTCAGGATACGAGAGACCTGCGGCTCCCGCGCGACCACTGTCAATGGGCCGTCGAGTCACCATGCATCTGCACCGCACTGGAGGGCGTGCAGAGAATGTGGCCATGCACGCCCGACCACGCCGTTTCCGGGCCGCGCATCATCGCGCCTCGCGCCGCCTCCCCTGCGCCCGCCATTGGCGTTATCGTGGTGCCATGTCCAAGCCACGCCCCGTCGCCCTGGTCACCGGCGCCGCCCGCCGCCTCGGTGCGGCGATTGCGCGCCGCCTGCACTCGGAAGGTTTCGATCTCGCCCTGCACTATCGCGGCTCCGAGCACGAGATGCGGACCCTGGCCGGCGAGCTGGAATCCGCGCGCGCGGGCAGCACCCTGACCCTGCAGGCCGACCTCGCCGAGTTCGACCGCCTGCCGGAGCTGGTCGCACAGGCGGTTGGCCGTTTCGGCCGCCTCGATGCCCTGGTCAACAATGCGTCTGGCTTCACGCCGACGCCGCTCGGCACCGCCACGCCCGCGCAGTGGGACGCCCTGTTCGCGGCCAACGCCCGAGCGCCGTTCTTCCTGTCGCAGGCCGCGGCACCGCACCTCAAGGCCGCGCGCGGCGCCATCGTCAATCTCGCCGACATCTATGCCGACCGCCCGCTACGCGACCACGCCATCTACTGCATGAGCAAGGCGGCGCTGGTGATGGCAACCCGGTCGCTGGCGCTGGAACTGGCGCCCGAGGTGCGGGTGAATGCAATTGCACCCGGCGCGATCCTGTGGACGGAAGACGACCGCGACGACAAGCGCAAGGCCGCGATGCTGGCGCGCACGCCACTGGCGCGCACGGGAACGCCGGAAGAGATCGCCGAGGCCGTGCACTGGCTGCTCGCACGCGCCACCTACACCACCGGCCAGGTGATCCGTCTCGACGGCGGGCGGATGCTGGAAGCATGAGCATCCGCCTGGAGCGATTCGCGGCAGGCGGCCGCGTGGCGATGCCGCAACGCTGCAGGCCGAAAGCGACTCAGCCGGCATCGAATCCCGCCACCAGCTGCATCGGCGTGGCGCGCTGCAACGAGTCCTGCCACAGCTGCGCCAGGGTGAGCCCGCTGCGCGGCTCGATGCGGTCCGGCGCGATCTCGGCCAGCGGGCGCAGCACGAAGGCGTGGCGCAAGTCCTCGCGCGGGATGCGCAGGTCCGCGGGGCCGTCGAGCACTACGTCGTCGTAGAGCAGCAGATCAAGATCGAGGGTGCGGTCGCTGAAACGCGGCGCGCTGCGGTCGCGGCCGTGCGCGTCCTCCAGCGCGTGCAGCCAGGCGTCGAGCGCATATGGGTCGAGGTCGGTCTCGATCACCGCGGCCGCGTTGAGGAAGTCGGCACCTTCGAATCCCACCGCCGGCGTGCGATAGACCTGCGACAGCCGCAGCCCGCCGAAGCGCGCGCGCAGCGCCGCGATCGCCGAGCGCAGGTTGGCCTCGGGCGCGAGGTTGCTGCCCAGGCTGAGGCAGGCTGTACTCATGCCTGCACGCGCGAGCGCTCGATGACCACGCCCACCGCCCGCGCGCCACGCACCGCCCCGGGCTTGGACAGCTTTAGCCGCAGGTGGGCGACGTCGAACTCGCGCAGCACCAGCTCGGCGCAGCGCTCGGCCAGGGTCTCGACCAGGCCGAACTCCGAGGCCGACACGAAGGCGATCAGGCGCTTGCTCACCGCCTTGTAGTCGAGCGTATCGGCGATGGCATCGGTGGCCGCCGGACGGCGGTTGTCGAAGGCCATCTCGAGGTCGAACAGCAGCGGCTGCCGGATCCGCCGCTCCCAGTCGTAGATGCCGATCAGCGCCTCGATCTCGAGGCCTTCGATGAAGACGTGGTCCATGCGCATACGTTAACCGGGATCAGCGCTCATCCACTGCCGGCAGGCTGGACATGTCCCAGCGCGGCGTGGCGCGCACGGTGGCGTCGTCGCGCTGCCCGGCCTGCAGCCGCAGCGCGCCGGCGAAGGCGATCATGGCGCCGTTGTCGGTGCACAGCTCCATCCGCGGGAAGCAGGCGCGGCCGCCGCGTTGCGCGGCCATCTGTTGCAGCCGCGCGCGCAGGCGCTTGTTGGCGCCGACGCCGCCGGCGACAACCAGGGTGTCGCAGCCGGCGGCCTCGAGCGCGCGCTCGCACTTGATCGCCAGGGTCTCCACCACCGCCTCCTCGAAGCCGCGGGCGATGTCGGCGCGGGTGGCGTCGGACTGGTCGCTTCCGCGCCAGGCCAGCATCACCTGGGTCTTGAGGCCGCTGAAACTGAAGTCCAGCCCTGGCCGGTCGGTCATCGGCCGTGAAAACCTGAAGGCGCCGGGCCGCCCGGTCTCGGCCAGCGCCGCCAGTTGCGGCCCGCCCGGATACGGCAGGCCCATCAGCTTGGCGGTCTTGTCGAAGGCTTCGCCGGCGGCGTCGTCCAGGGTCTCGCCGAGCATCCGATAGCGGCCGATGGCGTCCACCGCAACCAGCTGGGTGTGGCCACCGGAGACCAGCAGGGCGACGAAGGGCGGTTGCGGAGGGTCGTCCTCCATCAGCGGCGCCAGCAGGTGGCCCTCCATGTGGTGGACGCCGATCGCCGGGACGTCCAGCGCCCAGGCCAACGACCGTGCCACCCCGGCGCCGACCAGAAGGGCCCCGACCAGCCCGGGGCCGGCGGTATAGGCCACGCCATCGAGGTCGCCCACGTCCAGTTTGGCCTCGGCAAGGGTCTGGCGCAGCAGCGGCAGCAGCTTGCGGACGTGGTCGCGGCTGGCCAGCTCCGGCACCACCCCACCGTACTCGGCGTGCAGGGCGACCTGGCTGTAGACCCCATGCGCGCGCAGGCCCGCGGCCCCGGCCCGGGCCGTGTCGTAGACGGCCACGCCGGTCTCGTCGCAGCTGGTTTCGATGCCGAGGACTTTCATGTCGTAGCGCAGTTCATGCTGTCTTCGTGCTGTCTCTTGGGCATCCGGCCGAGGCCTGCGCGCGAACGGCCCCGGCGGAGCCGGGCCACGTTCGCCGCCTCGGGCGCGCACGCCCTCGCGGCCGCACCTCCCTGTGCGGGGGATCGCCCGCCCTTGGTTGCACCTGGATGGAGGGAGCCGTTATCATACGCGGCTCGCCGGGTCCAAGCCCCGGCGACCCAATGATCCGGAGATTCCATGCCCAGCGTCAAAGTCCGCGAAAACGAGCCCTTCGAGTTCGCCCTGCGCCGTTTCAAGCGCACCTGCGAGAAGGCCGGCGTGCTGGCCGAAACCCGCAAGCGCGAGTTCTACGAGAAGCCGACCCAGGAGCGCAAGCGCAAGGCCGCGGCGGCCGTGAAGCGCCAGGCGCGCCGCAGCTCGCGTGACGTGACCAAGCGCCAGCGGCTCTACTAAGCCGCGTCGGACGCTGCTCCCGAAGCCGGCCGCGCGCGAGCGTTGCCGGCTTTTCGTGTTTTTGGCGACGGGCGCGCCAACGGGGTCAGAGTACATTTCGCCCCGAAGTCTTTTCGCATCCAGACAACTGAGCGCGAAATGCACTCTGACCCCGAACCAACCCTCTTCCCCGGAGCCGCCATGCCCCTCAAGCAACGCCTCACCGACGACATGAAGGCCGCGATGAAGTCCGGCGACAAGGCCCGGCTGGGCGTGGTCCGGTTGATCCTGGCCGCGGTCAAGCAGCGCGAGGTCGATGAGCGCATCGAGCTCGACGACGCCGCCGTGCTCGCGGTGCTGGAGAAGATGGTCAAGCAGCGCAAGGACTCGGTGGCCCAGTACGCCGCCGCCGGCCGCGAGGACCTGGCCGCAATCGAGCGCGACGAGATCGCGGTGATCGACACCTACCTGCCGGAGAAGCTGGGCGAGGCCGAGGTGCTCGCCGTGATCGACGCCGCCATCGCGCAGACCGGCGCGTCCGGTCCGGCCGACATGGGCAAGCTGATGGCGGTGCTCAAGCCGCAGCTTGCCGGGCAGGCGGACATGGGCGAGGTGTCGCGGCTGGTCAAGCAGCGGCTGGCTGGCTGACGCCGACCGCACCCTGGCCTGCGGGTGGAGGTTCGCGCCGCGCCTGAAGCTGGCCGCCCATGACCCGCCCCCCGGTATCCTGCGCCCATGCCCCGATTCAATAGCGCCTGCCTCAAGCGCCAACTTGAGCGCGTCAACGACAGCCTGCCGGTGGAGCTCTCCCGCCGCTTCGTCGAGACCGACCTGCTCACGCATGCCGCGTCATTGTCGTTCTTCGCACTGATCTCGCTGGCACCACTGCTGGTGCTGCTGCTGTGGCTGACGGCGTCGCTGGTGCCCTCGGCGCAACAGGCGCTGGTCGATGAGCTGGGCATGCTGGCGGGCCGCGGTGCCGAACAGGTGGCCGTCACCGTGATCGAGAACGCCACCCGTCGCCCGGACGTCGGTTCGCTGGCGGGGCTTTGGAGCACCCTGCTACTGCTGGTCGGCGCCACCGCGGTGTTCGCGCGTCTGCAAGGCACACTCAACCTGATCTTCCGCAGCGACGCCAAGCGCCTGGGCGGGCTCAAGGTCTGGCTGCGCAAGCGCGTGCTGTCGTTCGGCGTGGTGTTGTCGCTGGGGTTCCTGCTGCTGGTCTCGGTCAGCCTGACCACGGCGTTGCAGCTGCTGTTCGCCGGCGCGCCATCGCTGCTGCCACTGATGGGCAATACCTTGAGCCTGCTGCTGTATGCCCTGGCCTTCGGCCTGCTCTACCACTACCTGCCCGATCGCCGCGTGGGCTGGCGGCAGGCGTTGCTTGGCGGCGCGATTACCGCCGCCCTGTTCGTGCTCGGGCGCTGGGCGATCGGCATCTACCTCGTCCATGCCGCCCCCGACAGCGCCTACGGCTCGATGGGTACCCTGGTCCTGCTGCTGGTGTGGATGTACTACGCGGCGATGGTGTTCTTCGGCGGTGCCCTGATCACCGCGGTGATCGACGAGCGCATGCGCCGGGCCTCGGTGGCGCGCAAGCTGGAAGCGCGGGTGGCACGCGCCCCGCAACGCGGCCGCATGCGGGCCGAGTAACACGCTCCATGCGCCTTGTGGG
>JALZMP010000089.1 GCA_030858145.1 Pseudomonadota bacterium | reverse complement strand
CCCACAAGGCTCCCACAAGACCGCTCCCACCGGGTCGCGACCGCGGACCTCGGCCTATACTCCGGCCACGCCGCCGCCCGAGCTGCAATGGCCCTGCCCGCCACCACCGACGCCGCCCTCCGGCGCGAGCTCTACTTGTTCGCGCTGTACCGCGTGCTCGAGGCCTGCCTGCTGGCGCTGATGATCTTCAGCCCGGCCGGTGCGCTGATCGGCGAACCGCGCGATCCCGCCCTCGCCGCCACCCTGGCGGTGGCGTACCTGGCCGTGGCCTTCGTGCTGCTGCTGTTCTCGCAGCGCGAGAGAACCGCGCTGGTGCCGCAGACCCTGATCGCCACCGGCTGCGACGTGGTGATGGCCGCGCTGATCACCCACGCCCTGCCGTCGGCCGCCCCCGGCGTGGCGATGATGCTGCTGTTCAACGTCGGCGCCGCGTCGCTGCTGCTGCCGCTGCGTCTGGGCCTGTCCGGCGCCGCGCTGGCGTCGGCGGCGCTGATCGTCGAATACGCCTGGAGCGCGACCACCGCATCCGACTTCAGCCGCCCCGTGGCCGAGCTGCTGATGTTCACGGTCAGCTACTTCGCCATGGCCACGCTGACCAACCTGCTGGGCATCGAGATGCGCAGCAGCCGCACCCTTGCCGACCAGCGCGGCGCCGAGGTCGCCAACCTGGCCGAGATCAACGAGCTGATCATCCGCCGCATGCGCACCGGGGTGCTGATGGTCGACGCCGCCGGCCGGATCCGCCTGGCCAACGAGGCCGCGCTGACGCTGCTGGGCGACGCCGCCCAGGGCGACGGCAGCGAGCGCACCCTGGCGCGCGTCGCCCCAAACCTGGCGATGCGGCTGGCGCAATGGCGCCGCAGCGGCGAGGCCGACGACACCACCCTGAGCTTCGGCGCCGAGGACAACGAGGTGCTGCCGCGGTTCGCGCGCCTGCTGGCCACCGACGACACCACCCTGGTGTTCCTCGACGACTCCTCGATGGTGTCGCGCCGCGCCGAGTCGCTCACCCTCGCCGCGATGGGCCGGTTCTCGGCCAGCCTCGCCCACGAGATCCGCAACCCGCTGGCCGCGATCAGCTACGCCACCCAGCTGCTGGAAGAGTCCGACGACATCGGCGACAGCGACCGCCGCCTGCTGCAGATCGTGCACCAGCAGTGCCTGCGCACCAACGGCATCGTCGAGAGCGTGCTCGGGCTGGCGCGGCGCGAACGCGCCAATCCCGAGCATGTCGAGCTGGTGGGCCTGGTGCACCGCTTCATCGACGAATACCGGCAGGGCATGCAGGACGACAACGGCAACCTCAACGCCGTGTGCGCCATCCGCGCGCAACCGGCGCTGGTCGACCCGCGCCACCTGCACCAGGTGCTGACCGTGCTGGTCAACAACGCCATCCTCTACGGCCGCCTGCCCGGGGAGGTCGCGCGGGTCAACCTGTATGTCGGCGAGTTCGAAGGCCGCCCGGTGGTCGAAGTCAGCGACCGCGGCCCCGGAATTCCCGACGGCGCCAGCACACAGCTGTTCCGGCCGTTCTTCACCACCTCCGAGCACGGCACCGGCCTGGGCCTGTACATCGCCCGCGAGCTGTGCCGCGCCAACGAGTCCAGCCTGGACTACGTGCCGGTCCCGGGCGGCGGCGCCTGCTTCCGCGTCACCCTGCCCGCCACCCAGGCCTTGCGTGGGAAGTAGCGGGCGGATGAGGGCGCTCTTCGGTTAGTGCGCCGTGGGCCCCACCACCCTCACCCCAACCCCTCTCCCGCACGCGGGAGAGGGGCTGTATCAATCCATTCCCGCTTCCCAATCCATCCCTTCTCCCGCTTGCGGGAGAAGGTGCCCGGAGGGCGGATGAGGGCGCTCTTGGCGCAGCCTGCGCGAGCTGCCACCGACTGATTTCTTGACAGGCGTCACAAGCTGCCAAAAACTGTCACTATTGGGCGTCCCCCCCCTCCCCCGCACCCACAAGGCCCGCCATGAGCGAGACGCGCAGCGCCCTGATCGTCGACGACGAGCGCGACATCCGCGAGCTGCTGGTGCTGACCCTCGGGCGGATGGGCCTGCGCACCGACACCGCGCCCACGCTGACCGCCGCGCGCGAGATGCTGGGCACCGTGGCCTACGACCTGTGCCTGACCGACATGCGCCTGCCCGACGGCTCCGGCCTGGAGCTGGTCAGCGAGATTTCCACCCGCTTCCCGGCCACCCCGGTGGCCATGATCACCGCCTACGGCAACGTCGAGGCCGCGGTGGAGGCGCTCAAGGCCGGCGCCTTCGACTTCGTCAGCAAGCCCGTCGACATCAACGTGCTGCGGCGGCTGGTGCGCCAGGCGCTGGACCTCAACATCAAGCGCCAGCAGCAGCCCGACGCCGCCGAGCGCCTGCTCGGCACCTCGCCGACGATGATCGCCCTGCGCGACACCATCGCCAAGGTCGCGCGCAGCCAGGCGCCGGTGCACATCAGCGGCGAGTCGGGCACCGGCAAGGAGCTGGTGGCGCGCACCATCCACGGCCACGGCGCGCGCGCCGGCGGCCCGTTCGTCCCGGTCAACTGCGGCGCCATCCCCACCGAGCTGATGGAGAGCGAGTTTTTCGGCCACAAGAAGGGCAGCTTCACCGGCGCCCACGCCGACAAGCCCGGCCTGTTCCAGAGCGCCGACGGCGGCACCCTGTTCCTCGACGAGGTCGCCGAACTGCCGCTGGCGATGCAGGTCAAGCTGCTGCGCGCCATCCAGGAGAAGACCATCCGCCCGGTGGGCGCGTCAGTCGAGGTGCCGGTGGACGTGCGCCTGCTCTCGGCCACCCACAAGGACCTGGGCGCGCTGGTCGCCGACGGCAGCTTCCGCCACGACCTCTACTACCGCATCAATGTCATCGAACTGCCGGTGCCGCCGCTGCGCGGCCGCGACGGCGACCTGGTGCTGCTGTCCACCGCCATCCTCCAGCGCCTGGCCCACGCCATGCAGCGCGCCGTGCCGAAACTCGCCGACGACGCGCTGGCCGCGCTGGAGGCCTACCCCTTCCCCGGCAACGTGCGCGAGCTGGAGAACATCCTCGAGCGCGCCCTGGCCCTGGCCGACGGCAACCGCATCCACGCCGTCGACCTGCGCC
>JALZMP010000079.1 GCA_030858145.1 Pseudomonadota bacterium | reverse complement strand
GACTTCCAGCATGACCGCGACGTTGCCACCGGTGCGCTCGCCAAGCGACAGCGTGCCACCACCAAGACCACCGCCCGCGCCGCCGACCCCGCCGATCGGGGCCGAGCTCACGCCGCCACCGTCGATGCCGCTGTCGCGGATGGTGGTCGACTCCAGCCCGGGCATGATCGACGCTCCGCCCTGCGCCGGGGTTCCACTGCGCCCCGCGCCATAGACCTCGGCCAGGCGCTCGGCGAGATCCTTGGCGGTGATGTACTTCAACTCGTAGGAAAACAGCCGCACCCCGGCGCCGACGCCATCGATGCGGTCGATCCACTGCTGGATATCGTCGAGGTAGCTGGCCTGCGAGGTGATCACCATCACCGCATTGGCGGCCTCCAGCGGCAGGAACCGGAACATGCCGGCCACCGGCGAGTTGCTCTGTGCACCGAAGACCTTCTCCAGGTCGCCAACGACCGTGGCGGCCTTGCCGGACTGCAACGGGAACACGCCCACCGACATTCCGGAGAGCCAGTCGACATCGAAGATCTCGATCGTGCGCAGGTAGTTTTCCAGTTCCGCCCGGGTGCCGGCGACGGTGATGACGTTGCGCCCGGCGTCGACGTTGACGATGGCGTTGGGGCGCGCGTAGGGCTCCAGCACCTTCTGCATCTCGGTCGCCGAGATGTAACGCAGCGGCACCACCCGCGACTCGAAGCCGCGCGCCGTGGCCGCCGAGCCGGTACGCGGGGCGACGGTGCCGGCCAGCGCCTGGTCGGAGGGCACGATGTTGTAGACGCCACTGGTATAGACCATGCGCGCATTGTTCCAGCCGAGCACCTGCTCCAGCAGGGTAAAGGCCTGTGCCGGGCTGACCCGCTGCACATTGAGCGTGACCGTGCCCTGCACATTCGGGGCGATGGTGAAATTCTGCCCGAGCATGTCGCCGAGGATGGCCTTGACCACCGCGTGCAGCGACTCGCCTTCGAAATTGAACGAGGCCGCGCCGGAACTGCCGCCGAAATTCGGCGGCGGCGCCGCGGCCGCGCTTTGGTTGATCACCTGGTTGGTGCCGCGGCGAATCTGCGCACGGGGCCTGCCGTCTGCATCGGTGACCAGCGGTTCGACGACCACACCGCCGACCACCTGCGTGCCGGCAGCGGTTGGCGGCTGTGGCGCGCGCACGATCTGGGCTTCGCGGCGGATCGTCGGCGGCGGCGTGGTGGTGCACGCCGCCAGCACGGTGACCACGCAGGCGACCAGGGCCGGCTTGAGGCGGGACGACAGGTTCATGGGATGCATTCTAGAGACTCTCGTCCGGCGCAGGTGCCGGTGTCGGCTGCGGTGGTTGCTGTGGTTGCTGTGCCTGCTGGCGCAGTTGCGCGCGCCGCGCTTCAATTCTCTGGCGAATGGCCTCCACCTGGGCGTCGGGGGTCAGCGGTGGCCCCTCCGCCTGCACAGGAACGGGCTGCGGTGCCGGCGGCGCGACGGGCGGCGCCCGCTGTTCGCCGTTGCGCGCGGCGACGCTCGCTGCCGGCGCGCCGGTGGGCTGTGGCTGGCTTCCCACCACCGGGCCCGTCGGACGCGGCGCGAGGACCGTCGGCGCTTCGCCGCCGACCCCGTCGAATACCCGCAGTTCCAGCGTGCGCGTGCCTTCCGGCCCGACGAAGACGACGCTGCGCGGTTGCACTGACTGCAGGCTCCACGACGGCGTGGCCTCGGGAGACTCGCCGACCCGGAGTCGGATCGGCTCGCCGCCGCCCGTGCCGCGCAGGATCGCCATCTGCAGGCCGGGCGACACCAGCACGCTGGTCAGCACGTAGTCGAAGGTGGCCTGCTCCGGAGTGCTCTCGGGATTGATGAAGAACGGCTGCGGGCGGCGGTCGTCGGTAAACAGCGGCCGATCGCCGACGGCCGCGTACTGCGGGAACGGTCCGAGGCGCTCCTGCACCGGTGCCGGCGGAGAGGGCAACGGCTGCAGCAGGCTGGGGTCGCTGGGCAGCCGCTCGATCCGGGTCCCGAGGCCGGCCAGGGCCAGGATCCAGAACACCAGCGCCCACAGCGCCAGCACGCCGATCAGCCAGGTCTTGGCGCCGGCGGCGTCAGCGCGCACGCGGCGCCCCCGGCTGCGGCTGCAGGTATCCATAGAGGTCGAAGCTCACGTCCAGGCCCGCACCCTGACCGCCGGGCGACCCTTGCCCGGCCGCGAAGAAGTAGCGTTGCACCAGCACGTTGAGGTTGTCGACGAACAGCCTCGGCGAGCCGCTTTCCAGCGAATGCAGGACCGCCGCCAGCTCCGGGCTGCCGCAGCGCAGGCGCACCTGCACCATCGCACGCGGAAACCGCTGCTGGCCCACCGGCTCGGTCATCGGCGAGCGGTTGGTGATGGCACAGCTGCGGTTGCCGGGACTGGCCTCGACGACGGCGGTTTCCAGTCTCTGCACCAGGGCCGCAGTGGCCAGTTCCGGGCTGGCTTCGGACATGAAGCCCGGCGTGCGCATGGCCTGTTCCTGCACGGCCTGAAGCCGCTGTCGGACTTCCGGCGCCTGCTCGAGTTCCATCCGCACCCGCAGGTCGCGCGCCTGCAGGGTATCGATGCGCGCGCCGAGCTGCTGCATCGGCAACGTCCACCACGGATGGATCAGCAGCAGATAGCCGAGCAGCAGCAGGCCGGCCAGGATGGCCAGCGCCAGCCAACGCTCGCGGTCAGGGAAGGTTTCGCGCACCGGCATCCTCCGTGCGGGCGGCGGACGACGCCGGTGGCTCCACCACCGCCAGCTCGGCGGTCAGGGTGAAGCGATCGCGTCCGCTGCGCGGGTCGGGTTGCAAGGCGCCGGTCAGCGCCGGCGAGCGCCATAAGGGGGAACCCTCCAGCACCCGCACCAGCGTCGAGGCCTCCCGGCTGAGGCCGATCAGCAGGATGCGGTTGTCCTCGATCGACAGCTTTTCCAGATAGGTCGAGTCCGGCAGGCGCCGGCTCAGCTCGTCCAGCACTTCCACCGTGGTCGGTCGACCGACGCGCGTGGCCTGCAGGAAGGCCATGCCCTCGACCAGATCGAACAGCTGCTGCTTTTCGGCCGAGACGGTTCGCGCTTGTGCGGCGAGCTGTTCGACCTCGCGCTCGAAGGCCTCCGCCGAGCGTTCGCGATTGGCCAGGGTCTGCCACAGCGCCGCGGCCAGCAGGAGTAGCGACAGCGTCGCCAGCGCCAGGTTCCACACCATCCAGGGGTCGGCACGCTGATGACGCCGTGCGCCGGGCAGCAGGTTGACGCCCAGGGTGCGGCCGTCGCCCGACTGCAGGTCGACACCAGTCAGCGTGCTTGCCTGCGGACCCAACGCGGCGAGGGCCCGCTCCAGCACCGGCGCGGGCACCACCACCAACTCCACGTCGAGCTGACCATCGTCGCGACGACCGACGATGCGCGCGTCGTACTGCACGTCGGTGGCGGTGAACGGGGTCTGGCGGTCGATTTCGAAGCCCAGCACCTCGCGTAACCGCGGTTCGGCAGCGGCCGGCACCACCAGGGCGCGGCGCAGCCCGGCAGCGGCCGGCAGCGCGAGCCAGCGCGGCAGATCGGCCACCCGCGGGGCCAGCAGGCGCGCCAGCGCATCCTCGCGCAGCAATTGCTCGCCGGTCCACGGCACCTGGCCGAGTTCGCGCGCATCACCCTCGCGCTCCAGCACCAAACGCACGCTGTCGGCATCGGCTTGCAGCAACAGGCGTTCGTGCGCGAGCCCGAACAGCTTGCGCAGGCGCATCGGCAACCAACTGGCCAGTGCATGGATCCACCAGGTCCAGAAGCCGGCGAAGCCCGGACGCAGGCGCCCGCCCATGCGGCCGAGTCGGCGCCGCAATGGCGAGCCTGCCACGCTGTGTTCGACGGCGGCCATCATCGCGGTCTCGCTCCCTGTTCCCATTGCAACGGCATGTACGCCGCGCCCGGCACGCCACTCGCCCCTGAACGCACCAATGCACGAAGCACGGCTTGCCGACCATCGAAGAGCCGTGCACGGCTGTCGATACTATACGTTCCGCTGCCACCTCCGACGATCCCGGTGCCGCCGCCCGGCGGCAGGCCGCTTTCGCGCTGGAGCAGGATCGAGGCCGAGTCCAGGCCCATGGCCTGCAGCACCTCGGCGCTGGCGAAGCGGGTGTCGGGCTGCGCCTGGTTGCTGTGGACCGTCAGGTGCGACTCAATGGCGGCATACAACGCGGGTGTCATGCCCAGGACCTGGAGCAATTCCGCCACCGTCTCGAAGGGCGCGTCCTTGGCGCCATACGGGCGTCCGGCTTCGGCGTATTGCGCATCCTCGGCGCCGCCCGCGGGCTGGGTCAGGGAGTCCGCATCGCGCCAGTCCTGGATCGCCGCCGCGACCCGCGTCGCCAGCTCCGGGTCGGCACCGACCACACGCAACAATGCCGCCAGCAGGTCGAGGTCCGCATTGTTGAGATCGACCTTGGCGGCCTCGTCGACGATCCGGACCTCGACCTGGATGTCGCCGAAGGTCCACGGGTAAGCGCGCCCATCCGGGAGCCACTGCACGCCCGGGTCAGGGGCGACCACCCGGGTCATCGCATACTCCAGCCCGGCGCGCGCGGCCTCCTCGACCACGATCCCGCGGCTGAGCACGCGGCCCTGCATGTGCTCGATGCGCGCGGTCATCGCGAATGCACCGACCAGCGCGACCAGCAGCGCCACCAGCCACATGACCATCACCAGGGCGGCGCCGCGCTGTGGCTTCATGGCGCGCCGCCCGGGCCGCCGGGCACCAATGCGCCGCTGCCGGACCCGCCCGTGGATCGCGGCAATGCCACCACCAGCGGCGGCCAGAGGCCGGCATGCTCGGTCTCGATCTCGATCGACACCTGCAACGGCAGGACATCGGTGGCGTCCCAGCGCTCGGTCCACTCGCCCAGCCGGTTCTCGTCGTCCATGCCCCGGTAACGGAAGCGCGCGGCCCGAAGAACCGGCACCAGGGTCTCCGGCGGCCGGGGTGAGGTCTCGGCCACGGTCTCTCCGGCAAGCACCATGGCAAACGAGACCGCCAGTCGCGGTCCACCTGCCGCGTCGAGGATTGCGATGTCGTGCAGGTGCGGGCCGCCGCGCCCAAGGTAATCCGGCAGGTCGGCGACGAATCGCATGCGGTCGGGTTCACCAACGAAACGCAACGCGGTCCCGGTTCCGGCATCGGTCGCAAAGCCGATCGGCTGCGTCGACGCCAGACGCCGGCGCAGGAAGCTTTCCACCGCGCGCATGCGATCGCTGTGCTCGGCCAGCATCTCGCCGCGCTGCACGGTCGCGGTCGCGGCCCGCAGGGTGGCGAACGCAAGCATCAGGCCGAGCGCCAGCAACACCGTGGCCAGCAGCACTTCGATGAGCGTGAAGCCGCGCTGCGCGGAACTTGCCGCGACTCTGGAACTGGGGCCGTCGCCACGACGTGCACTCGCGAATCGCCTGTTTGTCGCTACGCTCCGACGCCGGACGCCACCGCCCTCGCTTTCCCCGCGGAGCAATGGAATGCGTAGCACCACGCTGCGCTCCACCTGCGGCTGCCTGGTCGTCGCACCGCTCACGGCAACGCCCCTTGCGTTGCATCTGGCTGCACCAGGCGCAGCGAATCCAGGCGGATGCGCTCGGCCTCGCTGCCCTCCCCCCATTCCACCGCCAGCCGCAGCTGCAGCAACTGGGCGCTGAAGGGATCGGTGAGCCCCGACGGCGGACGCAGTGGGTCGGCATAGGGTTCGACCTCCAGCCTCCAGCGGTAGCGCCCGGCCTCGAACACGCCGTCGCTGCGACCCGGCTGCAGCACCTGCCCTACCCCGGTCTGCGCCAGCAGCGACTGCGCGTGCAGGGCGGCACGCCCGGCGTCGGCCGACCAGCGTACCTGCCGCGTGGCACCGGACAAGGTGCCCAGCAGCAGGGTCAGGGCCACCGCCAGGACCGCGAAGGCGACCAGGACTTCGATCAGGGTGTAGCCGCGCTGCCGGCCGCGGACCCAACGGACTGAAATGGGGCCGTGGCCAGGGCGGACGCCCATGAAATGCCCGGTTGGACCGCTCGTGGGCTCCCGCGCACCCACCGTCATGGTGTCAACAATGCCTTCGGCATGGCTCGCGCCAGCGAATGCCAGCCGGCGCATCACGATGTGACGACCGCAGCCCCCACGGCGTCTGCCTGGACTCGACATGCCGCCCAGCTCGCGGCGATTGGCCAGTCCGCGCCTCACCTTTCCGCCTCCTCCCGTCGCAGGCTCACCTCACCGGTCAGCCAGGCCACGTCGACATTCCATGCCACGCCGCGAAATCCCAACTGCACGCGGCCGCCGGTCGAGACGCCGTCGCCAAAGAACACGATCGCCCCCTCGTCCTCGCGCGACTGCACCTCGCGCGCGCCGGTGAAGGTAATGGCCAGCCGTTCAGGCACTTGGCCATGGCGGCCGCTGGGCGCCTGCCATGCGTGCGCAGCGGGATCGATGGCGAACCGCTGGGGGACGCCGGTGGCGATGGCATGTGCGCGGGTGTAGCGCAGCTGCGAGGCGATCTCCTGCGCGCTGGACTTCAGCTTCAGGCGGTCGAGGCCACCGCCGAGCATGGCCGCGGCCAGCACGCCGGTGGCGGCGATCAGGGCCACCACCAGCAGCATCTCCAGCAGCGAGAAGCCATCCGCGCGTCGCCGGCCGTTGGCGCCATCCGAGCGCGCCATCCGCGGCGACCGGGAAAGGCGCCACCCGGAGCTGCGCTTGCAGCGGAGTATCGACTTCATGGCCTGGCCTTGAGTCGACATGGGTACGGTGGATGCGTCGACTAGTCGAAGCGGATGTCGGCGTCGACGCTGTCGCCGCCAGGCCGCTTGTCGGCACCGAGGCTGACGATCTCGAACGGTTGACCGTCGCCCGGCACGCGATACACGAACGGCGTGTTCCAGGGGTCGTTGAGCTCGGCGGGCCTGGCATAGGGCCCCAGCCAGCCGCCGGCATTGCCGGGCCGACTGACCAATTCGTCGAGCGCATTGGGCAGGCTGCCGGTGTCCATCTCGAACTGCTGGACCTTCTCCGCCAGCGTCTGCACCTGGGCCTTGGCCAGGTTGACCCGCGCACGGTCGCCGCCGCCGAGGATGCGGGTCGCCGCGAACGCGACGATGCCACCGATCAGCACCACCACCAGGATGATCTCGATGAGGCTGAAGCCGCGCTGGGCGGATCGGGGGACACGGGTGAGGGAGCGGTTGTGGTGCATCGATGGATCCTCGGGCTCGGGCGAGACTGCCTATCTATTGTGATCGAATCGGCGGGTGGGAGTTCAATGCTCGCTTGGCGTGAGGCAGTGGCCCGCAAGCGCGTCCTTGATCCTTCAGCAGTTCCGCTGCCTTCCATGGCGCAACTCCAGGGCTTCGGGTCGTCCGGCCCGGCCGGTCCGGCCCGGCGCAGCACCCCGGAGCGTTCACCCCTGGCGCGAGGCAATGCCTCGCAAGCGCCTCGGGTTCACCCATGGCCGGGCGTTCGCGAGCGCGCGAGCCAGTGGCTCGCGAGCGCGTCCTCGATCCTTCAGCAGTTCCGCTGCCTTCCATGGCGCAACTCCATGGCTCCGGATCTTCCGGCCCGGCCATCCATGGCCGGGCGTTCGCGCAGGCGCGCAGCAGTGCTGCGCAAGCGCGTCCTCGATCCTTCAGCAGTACCGCTGCCTTCCATGGCGCAACTCCAGGGCTTCGGGTCGCCCAGCCCGGCCATCCCTGGCCGGGCGTTCGCGCAGGCGCGCAGCAGTGCTGCGCAAGCGCCTGCGCTCACCCAATGACGTTGGTCAGGTCGTAGATCGGGATCAACACCGCGAGGATCACCACCATCACCACCGCAGCAAGCAGCATCGTGATCACCGGCACCAGCGCCGCCAGCATGCGGTCGAGCGCCTGCCCGGTCTCCTGCTCGAAGGTGTCCGCGGTCTTGAGCAGCATCGTGTCCAGCGCGCCGGACTCCTCTCCGACCTGGACCATCTGCAACGCAAGGCGCGGGAAGCGCTTGCCCCGGGCCAGAGCGGTGGACAGGCCGACACCGTTCTTGACCTCGTCCGCCGCGGCCTCGACATCGGCCGAGAGCGCGCGGTTGCCGAGCACATTGCGGCCGATGCCCAGCGCCACCAGCAGCGGCACGCCGTTCTTCAGCAGTGTGCCCAGGGTGCGCATCAGACGCGCGGTCTCCAGCTTGGCCACCAGCGGCCCGGCGATCTTCTGCCGCAGCAGCCAGTCGTCAAAACGAGCGCGGAACACCGGCTCGCGCAGCTTGCGGTCGAACCACCACAGCGCCAGCGCCGGCAGCGCCACCAGCACGATCCAGAAGCCGCGCACGAACAGGCCGATGCCGAGCACGATCCGGGTGAAGAACGGCAGGGTCGCGTCCAGGCTTTCGTACATGGTGGCGAATTGCGGCACCACGTAGCCAAGCAGGAACAACAGCGACAGCCCCACCATCAGCAGCAGGATCGCCGGGTAGATCAGCGCGTTGACCACGCGCCCGCGCAGCGCGCGGCTGCGCTCGAGGTAGTCCGCCAGGCGCTGCAGGGTGTCGTGCAGGCTGCCGCCGGCCTCGCCGGCGCGGACCATGTTGACGTAGAGCCTGGAGAACGTGCCGTGCTGGCGCTCCAGCGCTGTCGACAGGGCGGTGCCGCCGCGCACGGCGTCGCGGATGTCGTTGATCGTGCGCCTGGCGGCCTCGTCCTCGGGCAGTTCGAGCAGGATGGTCAGCGCGCGGTCCAGCGGCTGTCCCGCGCCGAGAAGGGTCGCCAGTTGCTGGGTGAACTGCACCAGCCGTTGTCCGGCGAAGGGGTTCGGCTTGAACAGCGCCTTCCAGGCGCCCTCGCCGCCGCCTTCGCTGGCCAGCCGCGCCTCGATCGGCAGGTGGCCCTGCTCCTGCAGGCGCAGCACCACCTCGCCATCGCTGGCCGCCTCCATCTGGCCGTCGAGCGTCTCGCCGCGGGTGTTGAGGGCCTTGTAGCGGTAGAGGGGCATGCGGGTCAGGCGTCCTCGGTCACGCGCAGCACTTCCTCGATCGTGGTCACGCCCGCCAGCGCCTTGAGGATGCCGTCCTCGTACATGGTGCGCATGCCGGCGTCGCGGGCCAGTTGCTCCAGTTCTCCCATGCCGGCGTGACGCATGACAGCGCGGCGCAGGCCGTCGTCCATCACCAGGAATTCCATGATCGTGGTGCGGCCCAGGTAGCCGGTCGGCGACAGTTCCGAGGGGCGCGGACGATAGAGGATGATCTCGCCCTCGGGCTGGTGGCGGCGCAGTCCGAACTTCTCGATCTCCTCCGGCGACGCCGGATAACGCTCGGCATGCAGGGGTTCCAGGCTGCGCACCAGGCGCTGGGCGAGGATGCCGTTGATCGTCGAGGTCAGCAGGTAGTCCTCCACGCCCATGTCGAGCATGCGGGTGATGCCGCCGGCGGCGTTGTTGGTATGCAATGTGCTCAGGACGAGATGTCCGGTCAGCGCGGACTGGATGGCGATGCGCGCGGTCTCGAGGTCGCGCATCTCACCGATCATGATGATGTCCGGGTCCTGGCGCACGATGCTGCGCAAGGCGTGGGCGAAGTCCAGCCCGATCTGCGGCTTGGCCTGGATCTGGTTGATGCCCTCGATCTGGTACTCGACCGGATCCTCGACGGTGATGATCTTGACGTTGGGCGTGTTCAGTTTGGACAGCGCCGTGTACAGGGTGGTCGTCTTGCCCGAGCCGGTCGGCCCGGTGACCAGCAGGATGCCGTGCGGCTGCTGAAGCACGTGCTCGAACTGCGGCAGGAAATGGTCGGTGAAGCCGAGCCGGTGAAAATCGAACACCACCGTCTCGCGATCGAGCAGGCGCATCACCACGCTCTCGCCGTGCGCGGTCGGCATGGTGGAGACGCGCAGGTCCAGCTCCTTGCCCTGCACCCGCAGCATGATGCGGCCGTCTTGCGGCAGCCGGCGCTCGGCGATGTTGAGCTTGGCCATGATCTTGACGCGGCTGATCACCGCGGCGGTGAGGTTCTGCGGCGGGCTCTCGCCCTCCTCCAGCACCCCGTCGATGCGGTAGCGCACCTTGAGCCGGTTCTCGAACGGCTCGATGTGGATGTCGGATGCGCGCAGCTCCACCGCGCGCTGGATGATCAGGTTGACCAGCCGGATGACCGGCGCTTCGGAGGCCAGGTCACGCAGGTGCTCGACGTCGTCGAGGTCGCCTTCACCCTCGCCATCCGCGGTCTCGACGATCGCCCCCATCGCACTGCGGCCCTGGCCGTGCCAGCGCTCGATCAGGTCGTCGATCTCCGAGCGCAGGGCGACGCTGGCACGCACCTGCTTTCCGGTGGCCAGCGTCACCGCGTCGCGCGCATAGGTGTCCTGCGGATCGGCAAGCAGCACATCGACGTGCGCCTCGTCTTCGGCCACCGGCACGACGTGGAACTGCTTCATGAACTTGGGCGTGAGCGCGATGCCTTCCGGCGGCAGGTCGCCCGCGTCCTTGGCGCTGGCCAGGGGCAGGTCCAGCGCGGTCGCACAGGCCTCGGCGTGGTCACGCTCCGAGACCAGCCCGAGCCGTGCCAGCAGGGTCAGCAGGCTGCCGCCGGTTTCCTCCTGCAGGCGACGTGCGCGGGTCAGGTCGGCCTCCTTGAGTCGGCCGCGCTCGACCAGCAGCGCCACGACGCGCTCATCCGTGGAGGGCTCGATGCTGTCGCTGCCCGGACTCTCGTTGACGACTGCATTCACGGCGGATCCTCCTGCAAGCGGCGGACTGTAGCAGCACGCACTGACGCCAGCAGCCGCAGCCTAGCCCCGGCTTGATCGCGAGGGAAGCCGCCCCCGGCTCCCGCCGGACCCACCTCCGCCGGACACCTGCCTCCGGACGGACTATGCTTGCCGATGTCGCAGCCCCGCCGCTGCGGGGACCGGCCCGGGCAATCCCCGAAGGACCGATGCATCAGGACGATGACCATGCATGTCCCCAATCCCGCCTGTCCCCACGCAACCTCCACCCCGGCATCCGTGGCCTGCCGCTGCCGTGCGGGAGGCTGGCGGAAGCCACCGTTGTCGTACCGGCATCGCGGATGCCCGCGCTGACACCTGAGCCATCATCGCCCGCCGCCGAGCGCCGGGTGCAACGCGAACTGGATGCGCGCCAGCTTCGCTGGATCGCCCGCGCCCGCAGCATGGACGCGGTCCTGGATTTGCTGCCGCAGCCGCTGCTGTTGCTGGTGCCGGGTCGGCCCGTCCGGGTCTGGCACGCCAATGCCGCTGCCCGCTGCCATTGCGCCGTCGCGGGTCCGGTGCGCCTGCGCGAGGACCTGCTGCTGGTGGTCGGCCGCGATGACGCCGCCGCGTTCGACCAGGCATTGCGCGATGCGGCCAGCCGAGGGCCCGGCCATCGCCAGCAGTTCACGCTGGGTCTGGAGGACGGCGGGGCGCACGGCATGGAGGTCCTGGTGGAAGCGATCGATTTCGGCGCCAGCCCCGACCTGCCCGTGGCACAGCTGGTGCTGGTGGAATTGCGCCCGCGGTCCGTCCAACTCTCGCCCCTGGAAGCGCTCTGCCGCGACCACGGCCTGACCCGCGGCGAGGCCGCCACCGCCTACCGGCTGCTGTCCGCCGGCTCGATCGAAGCCATTGCCCGCGACACCGGCAAGTCCATCCACACCATCCGCACCCAGATCAAGGCGGCCATGGTCAAGACCGACACCCACACCCAGGCCGCGCTGGTCGCCCTGGTCGGCCGCCGCCTGTCTGCCTGATCGAACCGCCCGCCGGCATACACCAAATGGGCGATGACCGCCCCGGAACACGGCCCTAATGTCATCCCCCTGACTGCCAGGGTGGCGGTCGGGCAACAGGGGGAACACCAAATGAAACTTCTATCTGCGGCCAAAGGCCGCTGGATCACGGCGGCTGCGCTGCTGATCCTCTCCGTAGTGGCGGCGCCGGCGATGGCGCAAAGCTGCAACGGGTTCGCCAGCAGCCTGGCGGTGGACCCGGTGGCGCAGAACGCCCAGGAGTTCGACGCCGGCAGCAACTATGGGCCGGTGACGGTGACGCTGACGATCAAGAACGCCACGTCGCTGCCCTCGGGCGCCAGCCTGGTCTGGACCCAGACCGGCGGCCCCGCGGTGACACTGAACACGTCCAACCCACTGCGTCCGACCTTCGTCGCCCCGAGCGTGGGAGCGGCCGGCGCGACACTGAACTTCAGTGTCCAGGCGCGTTGCAATAACGTTGTCACCGGAAACCCGGCGCCGGCCAGCGTGACCATCCAGAACGTCGACCGCCCGCCTGTCGTCACCGCGCTGGCGTCACCCGCCATCGCCGATGCCGGCCAAGTGGTCACGCTCGACGCGACCGGTTCCGATCCCGACGGCGACTCCATCGCCTATACCTGGACCCAGATCGGCACGCCTGCCGTCACCCTCAGCCAGCCGGGTGCCGCCAGCACCACGTTCGTTGCGCCCACCGTGCCCGTCGCCGTCACGCTTCAATTCCGCGTCGAAGCCCGGGCGGGCACGTTGGCCCGTACTGCGAGCGTGACGGTCACTGTCACTGCGGCGAACCTCCCGCCCTTCGCGGCGCTGAGCTGCCCACCGCAAGTGGACGAAGGCAAGCTGTTCCGGCTCGACGGCACCGGGTCCTACGATCCGGAAGGCGGCCCCCTGACCTATGAGTGGTTCGTCAACGAGATCGATGCGGGGCTGGCCTTCAGCCTCGACGGCGAGTCCGGCAATTACGTCGACCGGGTCGCGCCGAGCCTGGGCCTTGGCATGGCAGGTGGCGTTGAGGTCCGTCTGCGCGTGAGCGAATCGCCCACGGTATTCACCGATGCGACCTGCGCCTTCCAGATCCAGGATGTGACCCGCCCGGGCCTGGTCCTGCCGGCGGACCTGCTGCTGGATGCCGATTCAGCAGCTGGCACCCAGGTCCAGTCCTACGTCGTCTCCGCCTCGGACAACGTCGACGGCAACCTGTCGGCGATGGTGGCCTGCAACCCCTCGGCCCCGCATCTGTTCCCACTGGGCGTGAACCCGGTGGCGTGCGCGGTCGAGGACAGCGCCGGCAACGACACCAAGGACCGCTTCAACATCAATGTCCGGGACCTCTCCCCGCCGGTCTTCGTCCTGCCCGGCGACGTCGCCATTGAGGGCAACACCCGGGGTGGTGGCTATCTGACGTATGCCCTGCCGGAAGCCACCGACAAGGTGGACGCCTCGGTGGCTGTCAGCTGCGCGCCATCTTCCGCCAGTTTCTTCCCGGTCGGTTCGACCACCGTGACCTGCAGCGCAACCGATGCCGCCGGTAACGGGGCTTCCGTGGATTTCACCGCCACGGTGCACGACACCACGCCGCCGGCGCTGACACTACCCGGGAATATCTCCGGCGTAGAGGCGACTTCGCCAAGCGGCGCCACGGTCGGCTTCCTGGCCACCGCCACCGATATCGTTGACGGTAACGTGGCCGTGTCCTGTACCCCGGCTGCGGGCAGCACCTTTGTGCTGGGCACCACGATGGTGAACTGCAGTGCCAACGACAGCGCCATCCGCCCGAACTTCCCAAGTGGCAATGTGGCGACGGGCAGCTTCTCCGTCACCGTCGTCGACACCACGGGGCCGGTCATCGCGGCGCGCACGGACATCCTCCGCGTGGAGGCCACCGGCCCGCTCGGTGCCCCAGTCAGCTACGCCAGCCCCGCCACGTCCGACGCCGTTGACGGCGCCGGCACGGCCAGCTGCGCGCCGGCCTCGGGCTCCACGTTCGCGCTGGGCCTGAACACGGTCACCTGCAGTGCCAGCGATGCCGCGGGCAACGTAGCGACGTCCACCGCGTTCACGATCGGCGTGGTCGACACCACGCCGCCGGTCATCGCGCCGCGCAGCGACATCCTCGGTGTCCAGGCGACCGGTCCGTCGGGTGCCACTGTCAGCTACGCCCGTCCCGCAACGTCCGACATCGTCGACGGCCCCGGCACGGCTACGTGCGCTCCGCTCTCCGGGACGACCTTCGGCCTGGGCGAGACCACGGTGACATGCAACGCCACGGATGCGGCCGGCAACCCTGCGGTGCCGACCAGCTTCAAGGTCACCGTGGTCGACACCACGCCGCCGGTCATCGGGCCGCGCAGCGACATCCTCGGTGTCCAGGCAACCGGTCCGTCGGGTGCCGCGGTCAGCTACGCCAGCCCCGCCACGTCCGACGCCGTTGACGGCGCCGGCACGGCCAGCTGCACGCCGGCCTCGGGCACCACGTTCGCGCTGGGCCTGAACACGGTCACCTGCAATGCCAGCGATGCCGCGGGCAACGTAGCGACGTCCTCCACGTTCAAGATCGGTGTGGTCGACACCACGGCGCCGGTCATCGCCGCGCGCGGCGACATCCTGCTTGTCGAAGCGTCCGGACCTGCGGGCGCGGCAGTCAGCTACGCCAGCCCCGCCACGTCCGACGCCGTTGACGGGGCCGGCACGGCCAGCTGCGCGCCGGCCTCGGGCTCCACGTTCGCGCTGGGCCAGAACACGGTCACCTGCAATGCGCGCGATGCCGCGGGCAATGCGGCTCTCTCGACCACGTTCACGATCGGCGTGGTCGACACGACGGGGCCGGCGTTCGCCTCCTACCCGGCGGTGATCAATGCCACGGCGAGCGGCAACGCGCAGGCCGCGGTCAGTTTCGCCCTGCCCACGGCGACCGACCTGGTCGACGGCCCGGTGGCCGTGACCTGCGACCGCGCGTCGGGCAGCAGCTTCCCCGCAGGTTCGACCACGGTGACCTGCAGCGCGCGCGACGGCCGCAGCCCGGCCAACGTGTCGACCATGAGCTTCCGCGTGCAGGTGGACTTCAGCTGGACCGGCTTCTTCCGCCCAGTGGACAACATGCCGGCCATCAACTCGGTCAAGGCCGGCAGCGCGATCCCGGTCAAGTTCAGCCTCGGCGGCAACCAGGGCCTGGACATCTTCAAGGCCGGTTCGCCCGAATCGGGCATTGTGCAATGCTCGGGCACCTCCACCGGGGAGATCACTCTGGATGAAACCGTCAACGCGGGTGGCAGCAGCCTGACTTACGACGCCACAGCCGGCCAGTACGTCTATGTGTGGAAGACGGACAAACAGTGGAGCGGCTGCCGTATCCTGCAGCTCACGCTCAAGGATGGCTCGGTACAAAAGGCACTGTTCCTGTTCAAGAAGTAACGGCGCCGGAGACATCGGTACCAAGAAAGGGCCGGCCTGCGAGGGCCGGCCTTTTCGTTGCGTGGCAGAGTCAGCCCATGGCTGCCCTGGCACTGCGGAACATCCGCAGCCAGGGCGACTCCTCCGGCCAGCCGGCCGGCGCCCAACTGAGGTTTATCGTGCGCAGGGTGCGCTCGGGG
>JALZMP010000060.1 GCA_030858145.1 Pseudomonadota bacterium | reverse complement strand
GCTTTTCTTCCCGTACAAAAGTGCTTTACAACCCGAAGGCCTTCTTCACACACGCGGCATGGCTGGATCAGGCTTGCGCCCATTGTCCAATATTCCCCACTGCTGCCTCCCGTAGGAGTCTGGACCGTGTCTCAGTTCCAGTGTGGCTGATCATCCTCTCAGACCAGCTACGGATCGTCGCCTTGGTGGGCTTTTACCCCGCCAACAAGCTAATCCGACATCGGCTCATCCAATCGCGTAAGGTCTTGCGATCCCCTACTTTCACCCTAAGGTCGTATGCGGTATTAGCGTAAGTTTCCCTACGTTATCCCCCACGACAGGGTAGATTCCGATGTATTCCTCACCCGTCCGCCACTCGCCACCCAGAGAGCAAGCTCTCCTGTGCTGCCGTTCGACTTGCATGTGTTAGGCCTACCGCCAGCGTTCACTCTGAGCCAGGATCAAACTCTTCACTTAAGTTTTGCGGCTGTCGGCCCCGAAGGGCTTCGGCCTGTTTCTTGAGTGCAGTCGTCGTCACCGAGCTCCAGAACCACTCGCTTGCAATTGCTTGCATTTGAATTGATTTGGAGACTCTGTTACGAACGCCTGCCAATGGACAGTTATCCACCGCCAGACGCCCGCACAAGTCACCTGCGCACACTGTCAAAGATCGTGGAACCGGCCTCAGCGCCGCGTCCCGCCCCAGCAGGCAAAGTGCCCGAGGGAGCCGCACATCATACAGTCCTTTGCAGGAACGTCAACACCCGGTGAGGGGCTTTTGGGACGTCCCGGCGGGGTTCCGTACAGCTTCGCTCCCCGGCAAGGGGCGCGCATTGTGCACGGCAACGGCGGGTTTGGGAAGGGGTCGGCAACTTGACGCGGCGGCCGTGCTCGCCGATGGTCGCCAGTGACCTGGATCGAGCCGCCACCATGCCCTTCAACCGCCGCATCCCCGGCCACCCAACCGCCTCGTTTCCCGGGCTTGCGTTCGTGCTGGCCGCGCTGCTGCTGGTCGCGGCCGGCTGCGCCAGCGCCGGTGGCAGCTGGGTGGAACTGGCCGGCCAGCGCTACACGGTCGAAGTGGCCGCCGACGATGCGGGGCGCGCGCGCGGCCTGATGTTCCGCGACAGCCTTCCGGCCGATGCAGGGATGCTGTTCATCCACGAGCGCAGCGAGCCGCAGGCCTACTGGATGAAGAACACCCGCATCGCGCTGGACATCCTGTATTTCGACGATGCGCTCAGGCTGGTCTCGCAGCAGCGCAGCGTGCCGCCGTGCTCGGCTGGCGACCGCTGTCCGCCCTATCCAAGCGGGGCATCGGCGCGCTACGTGCTGGAACTCAATGCCGGGCAGGCGGAGAAGCTGCGGCTGGAGGACGGCACGCTGCTGCGGCTCGCGCCGGACATCCACACTGCACCCTGAGCGCGCTAGGCGCAAGCCTTGCGCGCCGCCGGCCGGCAGCGCAGGCTTCGGCCCATGCGCAAGCCATTCGCACTGCCGGACTGGAATTCGCTGGCCCGCCTCGATGACCAGGCACTGCCGTTGCTCGGCAGCGCGCTGCTGATCGCGCGCGATGAATACCCGGACCTCGATCCCGACCTCTACGACACCCTGCTGCAGGCGCACACCGCGCACCTACGCGCCGAGATCGACGCGCTGGAGCACTGGCCGCTCAAGATGCAGGCGATCAACCGCCTGTTGTTCGAGGAGCTCGGCTACGCCGGCAACCACGACGAATACTACGATCCGCGCAACAGCTACCTCAACCAGGTCTTCGACCGCCGCCTGGGCAATCCGATCTCGCTGGCACTGGTGCAGATGGAGGTGGCGCGGCGACTGGGCGTGCCGCTGGACGGGGTGTCGTTCCCCGGGCACTTCCTGGTGCGATTGCCGGTCGACGACGGCGTACTGGTGATGGATCCCTTCAACCGTGGCCGCCCGCTGGATGTCGACGAACTGCGCCAGCGCGCGCGACCGCACCTGGGTGGCGACGTCCCGGACGACGACGCCCTGCAGCAGATCCTGCACCCGGCCTCGCACCGCGCCATCCTGATGCGCGTGCTGCGCAACCTGCACGGGGTCTATAGCGACGGTGCCGACTGGGAACGCGCGGTGCGCTGCGCCGACCGCATCCTGAAGCTCGCACCGGACGACCTCGACGCGCTGCGTGATCGCGGCATCGGCTACCTCGAACTGGGCCACCGCCAGGGCGCGCGCCGCGACCTCGGCGCCTATGTGCAGCGCAAGCCGCGGGCCGCGGACGCCACGTCGGTGCGCGAACGCCTGATCGAACTCGGCGGGGGCAGCACGCGGCCCAATTGAGCCTCCGCTCCGAAATCGCGCGTACGGCGGCTGCACCCCACCATCCCAATCACCGTGGACCAAGGCCCGCACCCGTATCACGCCCGGCGCTGGCTCTACAGCCCCAGGCGCTACAGCACCATCATCTCGAAGTCGTCCTTGGTCACCCCGCAATCCGGACAGGTCCAGGTTTCGGGCACGTCCTCCCAGCGCGTCCCCGGCGCGATGCCCTCCTCGGGCAGGCCGGCGGCCTCGTCGTAGATGAAGCCGCAGACCACGCACATCCAGGTGCGATAGGTGGTCAGCGTGGCGGTCTGGTTCATCGGAGGATGGCGGCGGACGTGGGGACCGCCTATTGTCCCATCCTGCGCCGGCGATCGAAGGCGCGCGCATGAACGCGGCCGCAGCGCGCGGCCGCCAATGCCCGGGAGGCACGCTTGCGAGGCCTGTACCTGATCACCCCCGACGACGACGACACCCCTCGTTTGCTGCGTCGCGTCGCGCCGGTGTTGACGTATGCCTCCGTACTGCAGTACCGCAACAAGGCCGCGGATGCGCCGCTGCGACGTGAACAGGTCGAGGCACTGCTGCCGGTGTGCCGCCAGCATGGCGTGCCGCTGGTGGTCAACGACGACTGGTTCCTGGCGCGCGAAACGGGTGCCGGCGGCGCGCACCTGGGACGCGATGACGGCGATCTGCGCGAGGTGCGCCTGGCCCTGGGC
>JALZMP010000054.1 GCA_030858145.1 Pseudomonadota bacterium | reverse complement strand
GGCATCGACCTCGGCGGCGCGCAGCGGCGCGCCGGCGGCCGGCGCCAGCCACAGTGCAATGCCCATCGTCGCCAGCAGCGCCGCCGCGCGCGGGCTCACGGCCACCAGAATTCGGACAGGGTGGCGATGCCCGGCTCGATCGCCGCCTCCGCCGGCAACCGCAGCACGGCGATGCCGCCGGGCGGCATGCCCCGGTAGTCGCCGGACTGACCGCTGTGCATCAGCGCCGCCAGCCGCTCCAGCCCCGGGTTGTGGCCGACCAGCAGCAGGCGCCCGACCTCGCGGTGCTGGTCGACGAGCGCGGCCAGGGTGCCGGCTGAGGCCTCGTAGATGCCCTCGTCCAGGCGTTGCTCAACATCACCGATCGCGGCCAGCGCCGCCTCCAGGGTCTCGCGCGCGCGCCGCGCCGGTGAGCACAGGGCGCGATCGGGCAGCAGGCGCTTGTGCGCAAGCCAGCGCCCCGCGGCTCCGGCTTCGGCATGGCCCGCGGCCGACAGCGGGCGGTCGGGATCGGCCTGCCCGGCCTGCGCCGGTTCGGCGTGGGCATGCCGCAGCAGGATCAGTTCGCGCATCAGGCTTTCTTCAGCCAACGCAGCAGCGGCTGCCAGTCAGCCTGGTGCTCGCGCACCTGCGCCGAGTGGTAGTCGAACAGGCTCTTGCCCAGGCCCACCAGCATCACGTAGGCCTGGCTGTCACGCAGTTCGGCCACCACCGGGTACGGCCACTGCGCCAGCTGGTCGAGCGCCTGCCGCGATGCATTGGTCCAGGGCTTGAGCTTGTTGCCGACCAGGCCGACCCGCAGCTGGCCTCGACGGATGCGCGGGTGTTTCGCCAGGGAATTGAGGAAGGGCACGGTGGCCTCGATGTCCAGTGCCGACGGCAGCACCGGCACCACCAGGGCGTCGGCATGCTCGAGCCAGGTCTCCAGCGCGTCGCCCATGGCCCCGGCCGGGGCATCGATCACCACCCGGTCGGCGCCGGCCGGAATCGACTTCCAGACGGTCCTGGGCCGGCTGCTGCCGTCGATCGGCAGCACCGCGCTATCCAGCGCCGCGCGGCGCTCGCACCAGCGCGTCGACGAGCCCTGCGGATCGGCGTCGACCAGCACCGTACCCTGCCCGGCCAGCGCGGACTGCGCCGCCAGATGGGTGGCGATCGTGGTCTTGCCCACGCCGCCCTTGGAGCTGGCCACCAGCACGGTCTTCATCGACTGCCTCGGTCGTTGCGGAACGATCCCGGAGGGTACACCGCAGCGGTGCAGGCCGCGACAAGGCCCGGAGCGGGGTCGGCGCCTGCTATCGTCGTCGCCGACCAGCGTAGCGTTTACCTGCTGCTCGACTTCCTTCCCTACCTCGGCTACGCCGGCACCCAGCGCCAGCTGCGCGACCTGGCGCAGCGGCGCGACCGCCAACCGCACGCCCTAGTACTGGTTGGTCACGATGTGGAGTCGCCTTCAGACCTGGACGCGCTGGCCGTGCGTTTCACTTCCCGGCTGCCAGACGCCGGCGCCGAGATCGAGCAGGCGCCGAACCCGCCCCGATCAATACCCCGCCGCCTGCCCGTCCTTGCGCGCGTCGCTGGCGCCGATCCAACCGCCTTCCGGGTTGACCATGATCGCCTGGTAGCCACCGTAAGGGCCGTCGGCGAAACGCACGCTGTGTCCCTTGCGCATCAGCGCGCGGATGGTGGCGTAGGGGAATCCGGTCTCCAGGTCGACCTGGCCGCCGTCGCGCATCTCCACGGCCTGGCCGGCGGGATCGGTGGAGCCGTCGTGCTGGATCCGCGGCGCGTCGCCGGCCTCCTGCAGGTTCATGCCGAAATCGATCAGGTTGAGCAGGATCTGCACGTGGCCCTGCGGCTGCATCGCGCCGCCCATCACCCCGTAAGACAGCCACGGCTTGCCCTGCCGGGTGACGAAGGCGGGGATGATGGTGTGGAACGGCCGCTTGCCCGGCGCGAAGCTGTTGGGGTGGTCTTCGCGCAGTACGAACTGCTCGCCGCGGTCCTGCAGGATGAAGCCCAATCCCGGCGGCGCCATGCCGCTGCCCATGCCGGGGTAGTTGGACTGGATCAGCGACACCATCATGCCGTCGGCGTCGGCGGTGGTCAGGTAGATGGTGTCGCCCTGGTCGAGCTGGCGTGGCGTGCCCGGGCGCACCTCACGCGCGGCGCGCTCCATCGAGATCCCCTTGCCGCGCTCGCGGGCGTAGTCCTTGGAGATCAGCCTGGCCACCGGCGCCGGGTGGAAGGCCGGGTCGGCGTACCAGCGCGCGCGATCGGCGAAGGCGAGCTTCTTGGCCTCGACGAAAACATGCACGTGCTCCGGGCTGCCGAAGCCGTAGGACTTGAGGTCGTAGGGTTCGAGCAGGTTGAGGATCTGCAGCGCGGCGATGCCCTGGCCGCTGGGCGGCAGCTCCCAGAGCTTGTAGCCGCGGTATTCGGTGCCGACCGGCTCGACCCATTCGCCGGTATGGCTGGCCAGGTCCTCGTAAAGGAGGAAGCCGTCGTTGGCCTTGAAGTAGGCGTCGATGGTGCGCGCGATGTCGCCCTTGTAGAACGCGTCGCGGCCGTCGCGGCCGATGGTCTCCAGGGTGTTGGCGAGGTTGGGGTTGCGCCAGGTCTCGCCGCGCCTGGGTGCGCGGCCGTCGATGGTGAACTGCTCACGGAAACCCGGCCACTTCGACAGCACCGGAGCGCTGCGGCCCCAGTAGTAGGCGATCACTTCGTGCACCGGATGACCGTCGCGCGCGTAGCGGATCGCGGGCGCGAGGTTTTCGGCCATGCTGCGCTTGCCGAAGCGTTGGTGAAGCGCGAACCAGGCGTCGACCGTACCCGGCACCGTCACCGGCAGCGGTCCGTGCGGCGGAATGTCGGTGAGTCCGCGACGCTGGAATTCGGCCAGCGACAGCGCCTTCGGCGAGCGGCCGGAGCCGTTGTAGCCATGCAGCTTGTTCGTCTTCGGGTCCCAGACGATGGCGAACAGGTCGCCGCCGATGCCGTTGCCGGTCGGCTCCATCAGGCCCAGCGCGGCATTGGCCGCGATCGCGGCATCGACCGCGCTGCCGCCGGCTTTCATCACGTCGAGCGCGACCTGGGTGGCCAGCGGATGCGAGGTCGCGGCCATCGCCTGCGGCGCATAGACCTCGCTGCGGGTGGCGAAGCCTTCGCCGGTGACGCGGTCCGCGGACAGGGCCGCCAGCGGCAGCAGCGTCAGCAAGGTCAGCGCGAAGGCACGCCCGGCAGAGGTCGGTTGTGGCTGGGGGAAGCAAAGCATGGCGGGATCCCGCGGAGGCGTCCCGCAACGATAGCGCAGGCGGGTTTGGCCTGCTCGCGGAGCCCCGCAACGGCCGGCGCATTCAGCGGACGTGGCAAGGTTTACGCGGCCGATCGGCCTTGTGCATCCGTCCTCACTTCGCATGGCGTACCCTCCGGGTCCCCCCGCCACCTGCGATGGCCTTGCCGCTACCCACCCGCCCGTGCCAACGACGACAAGGGGTACGCCCGTCCGGCGGCTCGCGTGTTCGCATCGCTTGCGCCTGGGTGCTGGTGGCGGCGATCCCGGTGCAGGCGCTCGCCACGCTGATGGCGCCGTTCTGGCGGCCCGCGCACTACCATGTGGCAGCGCCCGTGGCAGTGCTTGCGGATGCGCACCAGGCAGCAGGCACCACTCCACATGACCCCATGCTGGCCGGGCACGCGGATCCAGCCGCCAATGTGATCATCCAGCAGAGGATGGCTGTGGCTGCAGCCGACCCGCCGCACCATCACGCATCGCATCACACATCGACCGGGGCGCACGGCCATGCCCATCCCGATGCGCAGGCCGGCCATGCTCCGCGCATGCATCATCATGCAGCGCAAGCTCCGCGCATCGCGCAGGCGCCGTCTTCCGACCAACATCCGCATCACGACCGCTTCCCCCATCGCAGCGACGGCATCGGTCACCACCGCCATGACGCCGACGCTGCCGACGTGGTCTACGTCGCCGGATTGGAATCCGGGGTCGATCCTGCGCTGGCGACGGAGCGCAGTGTCCGCACCACGGTCGACAGCGTCGCCTGGTTGTTTCCGGCCCGTCTGCTCGACGCGGCTGCCCGCAAGACCCGGGCCACGTTCCCGGTTCCGTTGATCCGCTATCGCTCGGCCCGCGCCGTACCGCTGCTGCGCCCGCCCAGATAGCGTTCCTCCGTCGCCCACTGGGCGCTCCAGTGCCGTGTCCCCGCGTGGCCGCCGAATGGCTGTCGCGGCGAGATTCGCATGCACCGGAAGACGCGCCACGACCGGCGTGCGACTTCACGACTGATCAACCCACTTTTTCCCGCACGGGCGATTGCCCGTGCGCGCATCCGCGGCGCACTGCCGCAGAGGAATCCATCATGCAAGGTCCAGTTTACGAGCTTGGCGCGGGCCCATCCGCGCATCCCAAACTTGTTCCGCCGCGCCGCTCGGCACTCGCCGCCAGCATCTGCTGTCTCCTGTGCGCCACCGTTGCCCATGCACAGTCCACCGGCCCCGACGACACCGCGCCTTCCATGACGTCGGCCACCGACCTGGACCGCATCACCGTGATCGGCCGCCGTAACAGCCTGGTCGGCGAAGCCATCAGCGCCTCGGAAGGCTCGATCAGCCAGGCCGACATCGCCGACCGCCCGCTGCTGCGTACCGGCGACCTGCTGGAGTTCGTCCCCGGCCTGGTCGCCACCCAGCACTCCGGCAGCGGCAAGGCCAACCAGTACTTCCTGCGCGGCTTCAACCTCGACCACGGCACCGATTTCTCGACCTTCGTCGACGGCATGCCGGTCAATATGCGCACCCACGGCCACGGTCAGGGCTGGACCGACCTCAACTTCCTGATTCCCGAAGCCGTCCAGAAGCTGACCTACCGCAAGGGCACCTATTACGCCGACGTCGGCGACTTCTCGTCGGCGGGTTCGGCCAGGTTCCATATCGCCGACGCGGTCGCGCGCGGACAGATCGGCCTGACGGCCGGCGAGCACGGCTACGCCCGCGGGGTCGTGGTCGACTCGGTCCCGCTGGGCGGCGGCGAGCTGCTCTACGCCGCCGAGTTGCAGGCCTACGACGGCCCCTGGCGCGACATCGACGAGGACGTCAAGAAGCGCAATGGCCTGCTGCGCTATAGCGCGCCGATGGGCAACGGCCGCGCGCACGTGATGGTGATGGGATACAAGAACGACTGGAACTCGCCCGACCAGATCCCGCAGCGTGCGGTGAGCGGTACCGGCAACAGCCCGGGCCTGATCTCGGAGTTGGGCTCGCTCGACACCACGGTCGGCGGCGAGTCGTCGCGTTACAGCCTGTCGGGCGGTTGGACCGGCAGCGCTTTGGGCGGCGAGTTCAGCGCCGATGCGTACGCGATCGACAGCTCGCTCAACCTGTGGTCCAACTTCACCTATTTCCTCGACGACCCCGACAACGGCGACCAGTTCCAGCAGGTCGACGAGCGCAAGCTCTACGGCTTCAACGTGTCGCAACAATGGGACAGTGGCCGCAGCCGCTGGCGTATCGGTGCCGAAGGCCGCTTCGATGACATCGACCGGGTCGCGCTGCTGCGCACACGGGATCGGCAGCTGGTCGACACCGTGCGCGATGACGTGGTCGAGGAAGCCAGCATCGGCGTATTCGTCGCCAACGAATTCCGCTTCAACGACCAGTGGCGCAGCTATGTCGGCGTGCGCCGCGACGAGTACGACTTCGACGTGGACAGCGCGCTGGCGGTCAATTCCGGCAGCACGCGCGCCGGGCAGACCTCGTACAAGGCCAGCCTGGCGTACAAGCCATTCGACGCGCTGGAGCTCTACGCCAGCGCCGGCACCGGTTTCCATTCCAATGACGCGCGCGGCACCACGATCCGGGTCGACCCGGTGTCGCTGGAGCCCGTGGACCGGGCCGATGCGCTGGTGGAATCCACCGGCGCGGAAATCGGCTCGCGGCTGTACTTCAGCGACCGCCTGCAGGCGACGCTGGCGTTATGGACGCTGCGCCTGGATTCCGAACTGCTGTTTGTCGGCGATGCGGGTATCACCGAGCCCACCCGGCCAAGCAAGCGCGACGGCGTGGAGGCCGAGGTGTACTGGTTCGGCAGCGATACCTACACCGCCAATCTCGAAGCGTCGTACACGCGCTCGCGGTTCCGCGACGACGACCCGGCCGGCAACGAGATCCCCGGATCGATTCCGCTGGTGGTCAGCGCCGGGGTCACCGGCCGGTACGCCCAGGGCTGGATGGCCAGCGCGCAGCTCAAGCACTTCGGCAAGTACCCGCTGATCGAGGATGACAGCGTGCGCTCCGACGGCTCGACGATCGTCAACCTGCGCGTCGGCCGCGAGTGGAACCGCTATGGCCTGCACCTGGACCTGCTCAACGCGCTCGACAGCAACGACCACGACATCGACTACTTCTACGCCTCGCGGCTGCCCGGCGAGCCGGAGGAAGGCGTGGAGGACATCCACTACCACGTGTTCCCGTCGCGCAGCGTGCGGCTGAGCCTGCAGTACCGGTTCTAGGCGCGGACGCGACATTGTTGGTGGGTGCGGGTCGCGAGGGCACGGCCTTCGTGGCCCGGGTTTTTCGTCGCCGGCTTTCTTGCGCTTGCGATTGGCTTCACGCACACAATGACAGGCGGGTTCGGGCGTACCCCCGGCCATCAACCAATCGGGGCAACGCATGCGCACCTGTATCTGGCTACTCGCCATGTTGCTGCCGCCCGAGCAAGCACAGGCGCGCGACGACTGGATCGAATCGAAGCTGGTTGCGATAGCGGGCCAGCAACGGCTGAAATCGCGGCCGTATCTGGACAACGATCTGAAGATGGAGGAACAACAGCCCCACAAGCCCCAGCGGCCCGCCAACTTTCGCCTGTACCTGCGCGATCGCAGCATCGCCCTGCGCGTCAAGTCACGGAAGGCCCGCACCCCGATGCTGGATATCCCGTTCAATGCGCAGGCGGGCTTGCTGCGCCTGGATCGCGTGTCTGCTTATGTGGTTTCGACCCCGGCGCAGCAACGGGCTGTTGAAGCTGACCGCTGTGTTCCGGGACCGTGGCTTGCCTGCCGGCCCGGCAGCTGTCACTCCGGCGTCAGCTTTCGCACCAGGTCCTGCTGCTCCATCGCCGCGCCGTAAAGCCAGCCCTGCACGCGGGTCACGCCCAGGTGGCGCAAGGTGTGTTCCTGTTCAAGCCGCTCGACGCCTTCGGCGACCACTTCGATGCCGAGGCTGCGCGCCAAACCGAACACCGCCCCGACGATGGCCAGGTCGACACTGCTGCCGGGCAGGCCTTCGATGAAGCTGCGGTCGATCTTGAGCGTGTCCACCGGGAACCGCTTGAGATAGGCCAGCGACGAAAAGCCGGTACCGAAATCGTCGATCGCCAAGCTGGCGCCCAGCGAACGCAACTGGCGCAGCATGTCCAGCGCGGCCTCGGCGCGAGCCATGAGCGTGGTTTCGGTGATCTCCAGGCATAGCCGCTCCGGAGCCAGGCCAGAATCGCGCAGCGCTGCGGCGACCATGTCCACAAGCCTGGCTTGCTCGAACTGCCGGGTCGACAGGTTGACCCGCAGCACCGGTACGCTGCCGTTGTCGGCGTCCACGCCCGGCCAGCACGCGGCATCGGCGCAGGCCTGCTGCAGCACGAACGCGCCGATCGACAAGATCAGTCCGGAACTCTCGGCGACATCGATGAACTCGTCGGCCACGCGCAGCGAGCCGTCGGGCTGGCGCCAGCGCAGCAGCGCTTCGGCGGCGACCACGCCGCCGTGACGCAGGTCGATCTCGGGCTGGTAGCTGACCACCAGCTGTCCGTTCTTCAACGCGTCACGCAATCCCGATTCGAGCCGCAGGCGGTCGAGCAGGCCGCGATGCTGCTCCGGATTGAACACTTCGTAGCGGTTGCGGCCACCTTCCTTGGCCTGCTTGCTGGCCAGGTCGGCGTCGCGCAGCAGCTCGTCGGGATTGGTCAGCTCGCTGCCATCGGTGAACGCGATGCCGATGCTGGCGCTGATCTCGAACTGCTGCTCACCAACCTCGATCCTATCGCCAATCGCCTGCAGTAGGACCTCGGCCTGGCGGGTCGCCTGCCAATCGTGCTGCAGCCGCGGCAGCAGCACGCTGAAACAGTCGCTTTCCACCCGCGCCACCACCGCCTCGTCCGGGGTGGCCTGGTTGATGCGTTCGCCGAGCGTGCCCAGCATCTCGTCGCCGCCGCGTTCGCCGGTACTGTTGTTGACGCCGCTGAAGCGGTCGATGTCGATGAACAGCAGCGCCGCGAGCCGCGGCCGCCGCTGCATGCGCAACAGGAATTGCTGCAACGTGCCGAGGAACATGGTGCGGTTGCCCAGCCCGGTGACCGAGTCGTACAGCTGCAGGTAGCCCAATTGCTGTTCGGCGCGCTTGCGCCGTGAGATCTCCACCGCCAGCGCGACGAAGTCCCCCATGCTGCTGGCGAAGGCGACTTCGTCGCGCTGCCACTCGCGCGGGCCGCCGACGTGGTCGTGGCAGATCACCCCGTACATCTCGCCGCTGGCATGCACCGGCGCATTCAACTGCGACTCGATCGCATGGCGTTCGAGGTAAGCGACCAGCGGGGCCGACCATCCCGCGCTGATCGGTGCCTCAAGCACCTCGGCCGCGCGAACCACCCGCGTCCGTGGAAAAGCCGCAGCGTAGAGGGTGTTGTCGAGCATCAGTACTTCATCGAAGCCCGATGGGTTGTGCACGTGGCCGCTGCGCCCGTAGTCGTGCACGCAGCGCAGGCCCCCGACCGGCTCGACCTGCCAGACGTTGACCCGTTCGACATCGAGCACCTCGGCAGCGGTCTCGGTAATCGCGGCCAGTGCACTGTCCAGACCTTCCAGCTCGTGCCAGAGCCGCTGGGTCAGCGCCACCAGTGCGCTGTTGTGCCGCCGCAACCGCGAAAGCGCCATGGATTGTCTCCGTTGCCGAACAAGGTGCCCGGCTTCCGTTCCGGGGCCGTTTCAACTCTTACATATCCGGGATGACGGCAAAACCCGCCACGCCCAGCCACCGAGGGCGAAATCCTTGCCGCTGCTACAATTTCCGGCCTGTTTCGTGCCTTGTGCCGTCACGTTCAGGCACATCCGCAGCACACGATTTCGCCTTCGCGCGCCCCTGTCGGATGAGCGCACAGCCACAATGGATTCGCCATGACCAGCACCGCCGAACTGTCCTCGCCAGACTCCGCCAACACCACGCTGACCCATTCCGGCATCCAGGCCGGGGTGCTCGATGCCGACTACACGCTGGACGACAAGTTCACCCGCGTTGAGGGTCGGATCTACCTGTCCGGCGTGCAGGCGCTGGTGCGGCTGCCGCTGATGCAGCGGCTGCGTGACCAGCGCGCGGGGCTGAATACCGGCGGCTTCATCTCCGGCTACCGCGGCTCGCCGCTGGGCGGTTTCGACCTCGAGTTGTGGCGCGCGAAGAAGCACCTGGCCGAGGCCGGGGTGAAGTTCACCCCGGGGCTCAACGAGGACCTCGGCGCGACCATGGTCTGGGGCACCCAGCAGACCAACCTGTTCCCCGGCGCCAGGGTCGATGGCGTGTTCGGCATGTGGTACGGCAAGGGCCCGGGCGTGGATCGCTGCGGCGACGTGTTCAAGCACGGCAACGCCGCAGGCACGTCCAGGCACGGCGGCGTGCTGGCGCTGGCCGCCGACGACCACGCCTGCCGCTCGTCGACCCTGCCGCACGGCTCCGAGGGCGAGTTCGTGAGTGCCCTGATGCCGATCCTCAATCCGGCCGGGGTGCAGGACATCCTCGACCTGGGCCTGCTCGGCTGGGCGATGTCGCGCTACACCGGGCGCTGGGTGGGCTTCAAGACCATCGCCGAGACCGTCGAATCCTCGATGTCGGTGGAAGTCGATCCGTTCGCGCTGCAGATCGCCACGCCTGACGACTTCGAGATGCCGCCGGGCGGCCTCAACATCCGCTGGCCGGACCCGCCGCTGGACCAGGAGATGCGCCTGCACCGCTTTGCCGTCAGGGCCGCGCAGGCGTTCGCGCGCGCCAACCGCATCGACCGCACGGTGATCGACGCGCCCGACGCGCGACTGGGTATCGTCACCACCGGCAAGAGCTATCTCGACGTGCTGCAGGCGCTGGAGTACCTCGGCCTTGATGCGCGTGCCTGCGCCGAACTTGGCATCCGCGTCTACAAGGTCGGCATGACCTGGCCGCTGGAGCCGGTGGGCATCCGCAATTTCGCGCGTGGGTTGCAGGACATCCTCGTGGTCGAGGAGAAGCACGCTTTCATCGAGAGCCAGATGAAGGAGCAGTTCTACAACTTCGAGGGCGACCGCCCGAGCATCGTCGGCAAGTACGACGAGGACGGCCACTGGATCCTGCCAAGCACCAACGAGTTGACCCCGGCGACCATCGCCGCGGTGATTGCGCGCCGTATCCAGCACAATATTCCCTTACAGGCGAGCGACAGCGAACGCATCGTCGAGGTGCTGCGCTGGATGGAGCAGAAGGAGGGCGAGCTGGCCCTGCCGCGCGCGCAGTTCCCACGCGTGCCGCACTACTGCTCGGGCTGCCCGCACAACGTCTCCACCCAGGTCCCGGAGGGTTCGCGCGCGCTGGCCGGCATCGGCTGCCACTACATGGTGACCTGGATGGACCGCGCTACCGAGACCTTCACCCAGATGGGCGGCGAAGGCGTCACGTGGTGCGGGCAGGCAGCGTTCACCGACACGCCGCACGTGTTCCAGAACCTGGGCGACGGCACCTACTTCCACAGTGGTTCACTGGCGATCCGGCAGGCGGTCGCGGCCGGGGTCAACATCACCTACAAGATCCTCTACAACGACGCCGTGGCCATGACCGGCGGCCAGCCGGTGGACGGCACCCTGAGCGTGCCGCAGATCGCCCACCAGGTGCGCAGCGAAGGCGTGCAGGCGATCGTGGTGATGAGCGACGACATCGAAAAATGGTCCGACCCATCGATCTTCCCCGACGGCGTCGAGTTCCTCGACCGCCGCGAGCTCGACGCCGCGCAGAAGCGCCTGCGCGAAGTGAAGGGCGTCAGCGTGCTGGTCTTTGATCAGGTCTGCGCCACCGAGAAGCGCCGCCGCCGCAAGCGCGGCAAGATCAAGGATCCGGCCAAGCGCGTGTTCGTCAATACGCTCGTCTGCGAAGGCTGCGGCGACTGCGGGGTCAAGAGCTTCTGCGTCTCGGTGCTGCCCAAGGAAACCGAGTTCGGGCGCAAGCGCGAGATCGACCAGAGCAACTGCAACAAGGACTATTCCTGCGTCGAGGGCTTCTGCCCCAGCTTCGTCACCGTGCACGGCGGCGCGCCGCGCAAGGGCGGCATGTCCCAGAACGCCCGGGTCTCCGCCGAACGGCGCCTCGCCGACCTCCCCGCACCAAGCTTCGCCAGCGACCTGTCGCAACCCTGGAACATCCTGATCACCGGCGTCGGCGGCACCGGCGTGGTCACCATCGGCGCCCTGCTCGGCATGGCCGGGCATCTGGAAGGGCGCGGCGCCAGCGTGCTCGACCAGACCGGGCTGGCGCAGAAGGGCGGCGCGGTCACCACCCACATCCGCATCGCGCGCGAACCCCACGACATCCACGCCGTGCGAATTGCCGCTGGCGAGGCCGACCTGGTGCTGGGCTGCGACATGGTGGTGGTCAACGAGTACTGGGCGCTGTCCAAGCTGCGCGCCGGCCGCTCGCAGGTGGTGCTCAACACCTGGCAGGCGATGCCAGGCGGCTTCACCACGCAGCCTGACATGCAGTTTCCCGCCGCCGACATCGTGCACGCAGTGTCGCAGGCGCTCGGCGGCACGGCGCCCCTGCAAGTCGACGCGACCGAACTGGCCAATGCGCTGATGGGCAACGCCATCGCCAGCAACCTGCTGATCCTAGGCTATGCCTGGCAGCAGGGGCTGGTGCCGCTGTCGTTCGACGCGCTGACGCGCGCGGTGGAGTTGAACGGCGCGGCGGTGGAGATGAACAAGACCGCCTTCGCCTGGGGGCGCCTGGCCGCGATCGATCCCGAAGCAGTCAACGCCGCCGCCGGCCTGGTGCGCAATCCGCG